>DAOVGM010000062.1 GCA_030672365.1 Methanomassiliicoccales archaeon | reverse complement strand
TTATAATGTAAACCACCACGACTCGATAGTCTGCATGTTCTCAAACTGGATCTTGCTTTATTTCCTCGTTTCGATTTCCTTCGGCCAGGTGCTGCAGCGAGTCCTTAAATGGTACAGTTTCAACAAACGACTGGAAGAGCTGGACGGGGCAGTGCCGGAATGACGATTTCCTTGGAAAGGAGGGGGAGTGACAAATGGTTTCCTCGGAGAGGGGGGAATTAAAATGAGATTTACAATAAGCGGTCCACCGGGAAGCGGCAAGACCACCGCCGCAGAATTACTGGCCAAGACTCTTGACTTCAAATTCCTGTCGACAGGCATGATATTCAGGGACATGGCCGAAGAGCGGGGAATGAGCCTCGCGGACTTCGGCGAGTTTGTAAGTCAAAATCCGGAAATCGACCTCGAGCTGGACAAGCGGATGATTTCACTCATCACGGACGACATGGTTCTGGAGGGACGGCTGGCAGCCCATATGCTTCACCTCAACGGCATCCTATCGTTCAAGGTCTGGATAGATGCGGACCTCACGACCCGGTGCGAGAGGATAGCAGGCCGCGAGTCGAAGAGCGTCGAGCAGGTGAAGGCCGAGAACGTTGCCAGGGAAGAGGGCGAGCACCGGCGATACAAGAAGGTCTACGACATCGACTCGCGAAGTCTGGCCGTGTACGACATGGTACTGCATTCGGACGACATGACGCCCGATGAAATCGTCGCCAGGATAATCAAGGAGGCCGGAATCGGTGAGTGACCGCAGCCTCTCCGAAAGCAGTCACGGGGTCGAGCCAGATGCCCGTAAAATCAAAGATTACCTCAGGCTCGGCATGGTCCTCATCGATAAGCCGCGGGGGCCGACAAGCCACCAGGTCTCGGCATGGGTCAAGCAAATCCTGTCCCTTCAAAAGGCGGGGCACAGCGGGACCCTGGACCCGAACGTGAGCGGTGTTCTCCCCATCGTCTTCGAGGACGGGACGCGGGCGCTGGACGTTCTCCACGAGGGCACGAAGGAGTACGTTTGCATCCTGAAGCTCCACGGCGACGTGTCGAAGGACGCTCTGGCCCGCGTGTTTTCCGAGTTCGTCGGCGACATCTACCAGATGCCGCCTGTGCGCTCCGCGGTAAAGAGGGAAAGGCGTGTGAGGAAGATCCACTCCCTTCAAATGCTGGAGGCCGACGGCCGAAGCATCCTTTTCAGGGCCGAGTGCGAGGCCGGCACCTACATCCGGACATTGTGCTGCGACATCGGCGACGCGCTGGGTGTCGGGGGCCACATGCTCGAACTTCGCAGGACGAGAAGCGGCCATTTCACAGAGGGCCAGACATTCAAATTGCACGAGCTCAAGGACGCCTCCGAGAATTATAAGGAGAGCGGAGACGAATCGCACATCAGAGAATTGATAATCCCGATGGAGCGGCTGTTCGACGACCTGCCGAAGGTAGTAGTCAAAGATTCGGCGGTGGACGCGATATCGCATGGCGCCGACGTAGCCGTGCCGGGCATCCGGAAGATCGAGGGCAAGGTGCGCAAGGGCGACCTGATATGCATCATGACCCAGAAGGGCGAGGCCATTGCCATCGGAAAGGCGAAGATGACCTCCGAGAAGATGGCGTCGGCAGACAAGGGAGTGGCAGTCGACCTGTCCAGGGTTTTCATGAAGCCGGGAACTTATCCAAAATTGTGGAAGCGGAAGAATTAATTAGTGCAATAGGTCGAGAACCCCCAGGTCTTTAGGCTAGGGATTTAATCAAACATTTAGCTTGAGATATGTTTGGATTCATATTTGATTTTGTAGTTGCGTCGAGATTGCTTTCTATATACGCAACTACAAATCGACCGAGCACTAACGTGGGCTCTGATGATGAACTCTTAGTTTATCATCAAGGCCAACAGGATACCGCCGTATGCTCCACCAATTGCTTGCGGAAACTCGAAGCCAGACATTGGCTTCGATAAGGAGAGCATATGGCCGCTGGAATGTGAACTTCCAGGCCAGTATCACAACGCCAGGTCATTTATGGCCTGGTAGTTTACAACTAGGTTTACATTAATTCACTGGTATGGCGCCGGGTTAATCATCGGCACGGTGCTTTTGGATTCTACTGATTCTTTGCCGTTAAGGCAGGGATATAACCCACAAATTGTATGATACCCACGATGAGGAGGTATAAACCTACGATAAGCTCAATCTCAACAATTTTCAAAAGGACCACAATACCGAAGATTATGGTCACAATCGCAGCTGCCATTCCAGTTATACCCAGCTTTCCGAATATCTTGCCTACGGTGTCATCCACTACGTTCCCTTCTGTCAGGTAATCACCTCGGAACGATATAGTATTCTATCACTATAAATTTTATGTGTATATGGAACATGGGACAAAACACTTGATAGGCGCTTTGCCAGAGTAAATGCAGAACAATCTATAACCTGACTAGTTCTCTAAATCGAAAATCACATCACCGGAAAGATTGGCCAGCGCCTTCTGGAAGTTCGTCATTTCCTTTCTCGTCAGCTCGCATTTGAGCTTGAATGTTGTTCTATCCGGCCCTTTATCCATCTTCTGGACCCTGACCATTCCGCGCGACCTATGCGCGAGGGCCAGCAGTTTTTTCAAGGACCCGGGGTCTGTCAAACTGACAGTGACTTCATACACCTTGCGTCCCTTCAGCCCCAGACGCTCCTCGACCCTGCCCAGCGCGATGAGGGCGATGATGACGACGATGGTCACCACGACCGCAAACACGTAGAATCCGACGCCTATCGCCATGCCCACCGCAGCCGATAGCCACATGGCGGCTGCGGTCGTCAGCCCCCTCACATGTCCCTTGGCGAAAATTATCGTTCCGGCACCCAGGAAACCGACACCGGTCACTATCTGGGCGGCCACACGGCTGGGTTCGCCTGCCGGCTCATAGAATTCGGTAAAGGCCATCCCGACCATCGTGAACAAGGTCGCGCCCGTACATATAAGCATGTAAGTCTTAATGCCCGCCGGCTTTTCCTTCAGCTCGCGCTCGAGCCCGATAAGGCTTCCGCAAAATAAGGCCAGTATGATTTTCGGCAGGTAAATGAACAGCATGTCGTCGAAGCTGATTAACATCTGATTGATGATAATCCACAGCAGATATTTATAAATTTTGGTGAATTTAAAAAAAATGTACATACCGGTCGAGAAAACTATAAAAACGCAGATGATATTCTACCCTCATGGAAGAACAGAAAGCAGAGGCGGTGCCTGAACCTATGGTCAAGGGCGACCTCATACAAAGGGTGCTGGCCTTTGTTATGATTGTATGGGGCGATGAGGGGTTGGAAAAGATTAAAAGGAATCCTGACCAGTTCGAAAAAAACGATTGGTTTCCCATTTCCGAGTTCACCTCACTTCTCAAAGACATCGACGAGATACTTGACGAGGGAGTCAGTCCTGCGATTTATCAGATGGCCCACACCATGATGAGAAACGACTTCAAGTTCCGAACGATTTTCAAGAACAAGGATCCGAAATACGTCTTCATGACCACGAAACGGCAGGAGACCTTGATAAAGGGAGGAAGGTATCTGGCCAAGGCCGTTGACGACCATCACGTACGAATCGAAATGAGCGGCTGGTCCGACGACCCCAGGTGGTATGAGTTTTACAGGGGACGGTTGCAGGGCGTCCTCGAACTCACTGGCCGTGAGGGAACGATAGAGATGACCTCTGCCAACTCCTCAAATGGCCAAGTCTATTTTTACGATATAAAATGGAATGAAGATGAAGAGTAGGGTCACTCTTCATCTTCATCTTTCTTATGGACCTTCTCATCGACCTTGTCGACGCCCTTTTTGCCGACTTCGACGACCTTTCCGCCGATCTTTTTGCCGACGTCCCAGCCTTTCTTTCCGACATCCTTGCCGACCTCGACCGTCTTGTCGGCGCCGTCCTTGGTCTTGTCCTTCGTCTTTCCGAAAATCCCCATGTTAAGATACCTCCGGGTAGGAGAATGCGGGATGATAGAAAAAGATTGTTCCTAAATGATACCGCCGTATGCTCCACAAATTGCTTGCAATCAGTCAAGGCTGGAAATCAGCCTTGACCATTTGAGCATATTAATCAATGGGAATGTGAACCCATTGATTAAAGGATGGAAATAACTCGATTAGCAATAACCATTGAAAGTTATATCCATCCTATGCTGCCTAAAAATAACTTC
>DAOVGM010000008.1 GCA_030672365.1 Methanomassiliicoccales archaeon | reverse complement strand
ACACAAGCGTTTCGATACAGACAAATATTATTTCACTATCATCGACGCCCCAGGTCACAGGGACTTCGTCAAGAACATGATTACAGGTACGAGCCAGGCCGACGCCGCAGTGCTGGTCGTGGCAGCTACCGAGGGAGTCATGGCACAGACGAAAGAGCACGTGTTCCTTGCTCGAACGTTGGGCGTCGAGCAGGTAATCATCGCAATTAACAAAATGGACGTTACCAAACCAGAATACGACGAAGCCACGTTCAACAAAGTGAAAGATGAAGTCACGGCACTTATGAAATCTGTTGGCTACAAGGACGACCAGATGACCTTCATACCAGTCAGTGCTTTCAAGGGCGACAACGCCGCGAAGGACGTTGGAGAAATGGGCTGGTGGAAGGGCAACACCCTCCTCAAGCAGCTGAACGAGTTGAAAGAGCCGCAAAAGGCAACAAACTTACCGCTCAGGCTTCCGGTGCAGGACGTCTACACCATCACAGGTATCGGAACCGTGCCAGTAGGCAGGATTGAGACAGGCGTGCTCAAGCCGGACACAAAGATAATCTTCATGCCGTCGAACAAGGTCGGCGAGGTGAAGAGCATCGAGATGCACCACGAGATAATGCCGATGGCGGAACCCGGCGACAATGTCGGATTCAACGTAAGGGGACTTGCCAAGAACGACATCCGCAGGGGTGACGTGGCAGGCCCGGCAGACAATCCGCCGATGGTCGCAAAGGCCTTTGACGCCCAGATCATGGTTCTCAACCACCCGTCCGTGATAACAGTCGGATACACACCGGTGTTCCACTGCCACACGGCGCAGGTCGCATGCACCTTCGTGGAGCTGAAGAAAAAGCTCGACCCGCGAACAGGCGAAGCAACCGAAGAAAACCCGCAGTTCCTGAAGACCGGCGACGCCGCAATTGTCAAGGTTCAGCCGACGAGACCGATGGTCATCGAGAAGGCGAAGGACTTCCCGCAGTTGGGCAGATTCGCCATTCGTGACATGGGCCAGACTGTGGCTGCAGGAATGTGTATTGATGTAGAAAAGAAGGAGATGACCTAGTCTCTCCTTCATTTTTCCTTTTTTGATATTTTATGATTCAAATATGGTGGTGTGTTTTTGGCTGAGCAACGGGCACGGATTTCTCTGAGCGGCACCGACCCCAAGAAGGTGGACAGTGTATGCACCCAGATAAAGACGATATCGGAGAGGACCGGCGTTGCGATGAGCGGCCCTATACCGCTCCCGACAAAACGGCTTATAGTTCCATGCAGGAAGTCGCCCGACGGTGAGGGCACCGAGACCTGGGAGCGCTGGGAGATGAGGGTTCACAAAAGGTTGATAGACCTGGATGCCGATGAAAGGGCACTAAGACAACTTATGAGAATCCAGGTGCCGGACGGCGTGAACATCGAGATTATCTTGAGAAGCTAATCTCAGCCAACCTCCATTTTCAATTGCTTGGCTTCTTCCAGCCCCGGGTCTATCTCCAAAGCGATGTCCAGATACTTCATCGCCTTCTTTGCCTTGTTTTGTTTGGCATATAACTTCGCCTTGCCCAGCCATGCCCAGACATACCTCTCGTCGATGCCCAAAGCGGTGTCGAACGCTTTGGCGGCATCTTTCAAATCACTCTTTTCCAGATGGGCCAGACCCTTGTAATACCAAGCAGGCAGGAGGTTCAGGTCGAGGGCTATCGCGGAATCCAGAGAGGCGATTGTATCGTCGTATCTCATCATTTTGAATTGCAGCTCGCCTTTCGTGGCATGACCGGATGCCGACAGTTCGTCGATGTCCAGACAGGCGATTGCCTCCTCACCCCGCTGCATGTCGAACATTATTCTCGCCATCAAAATCAGCAGTTTTTCTTCATGGTGTTCTGCAACTAGCCAGTCGAGCAATTTGAGCGCCTCTTCTTTATCTCCGACAGCGTCCAGCGCAGTCGCTTTCAGCAACGAAAACTCCCAGCCAAGCATTTCTTCGGGCGTCTCGTCAAGCCAGTCCAGAACCCCATGATATTCTTCGAGGCCGATCAATATCTCGGCCTTTTTGAGTCTTAATTCGCGCTCGTCCTTAATCGAGAGGGACTGGTCGTAGCAGAGCATGAGCCTGTCGAAGCGTTTCATCGTAGCCAGCAGATCTTCTTTGTGCTTCAAAGTCTCAAAATCCTTGTGGTTCATCAAGAGCAAATTGTCAGCCACCGCGATTGCTTCTTTGAAACTGATGTCAGCCTCCTTGAAATTTCCTATCTTCTTGAAGATACGACCGCGGTCAATCCAAGACTCGATGTAATAAGGGTTCAGAATGAGCGAGTTGTTGATCGCGTCGATCGCCTCCTCCAAGTCGCCGAGCCGGCCGAGAACCATGCCCTTCGCGTGCCACGAGTGATCATAATTCGGATTGAGTTCCAGCGACTGGTTGATGAGCTCCAGACCGTAGTCCAGGTCGCCCAACTGTGCCAGCCCATAGCCCTTAGCGTACAGGGCATAATCAAAATTAGGCTTGAATTCCAGCGATTTGTCATGATAGGGCTGTGCCTCTTCGTACCTGTGCATCTTGTCCAGTGCGTTACCGATATTGTTCCAGGCGATTTCGTAGTCAGGCACGACCCCGATGGCCTTCTCGAAGTACGGAATCGATTCCTCCCACCTATCTAGGTTGTATAGCGCATTTCCGAGGTTGTTCCAGAGAACCTCGTCGTTTGCATCCAGCTCGAGCGCTTTTTCATAACATTCGATTGCCTCCTCCAGGCGTTGTATACCGTGGTAGGCATAGCCCTTGTTGTACCAGGCCTGCTTGTATTTCGGGTTGATGTCCAGTGCCATGTCGTAGGATAACAGGGCGTCGTTATGAAGGCCAATCATGAAGAAAGTAAATCCCTTATTGTTCCAGGCCTCCTGGTTTCGTGGATTTATCTCGATCACCTGGTCGTAGGATTCGATGGCCTCCTCGTACCTTTCTAGATTGTAGAGCGTGTTGCCACGACCGTTCCAAGCATCCTCTAGGTCTGGATTGATTTCCAGCGCTGTATCATAATGCTCCAGCGCGTCCACATATTCCCCCATGCTGTCCAGCAGGTAGCCCTTTCTGATCCACGGACCTGGGACGTCCGGGTCTTCGTTGATAATTAAATCATAAAGGGCGAGCGCGTCTCTCCGCCTGCCCAAAGACAGCAAAACAACGCCCTTGTCATAATACGCCGGCAAATACTCTGGGTCTATGTCTATGGCTGTGTCGTAACATTCGAGAGCAAGCTCATGTTTTCCGAGATAAGAGAGAGAATTACCTTTGTTGTACCAGGCAATCGAATAATCGGGAGTCATCTCGATGGCCTTTTCATACTGTTGGACGGCTTCTTCATGCCGGCCCAGAGCGTCCAAAGCCACGCCGAAATTGTTGTAAACGAGGTCGTTACCGGGATCCTGCTGAATGGCCAGCTCGTAAAATTTGACGGCCTCGTCGTACTTGCCATATTCTGACAAAATGTTCGCTCTTAGAAAACTGTTTTCTACTTCTTTGTCCAAAGTGCCGATTGAAGCGTCTGCATCATTGCCAGTTTTCGAAGCCATCAGTGTTGTAAGTGGTTTCCGATATTAATAATTCATCGGTGGAAACTTCAGAATATCGGCGGCTCTTCATACTCACCGAATACACCACGGAGCACGTTGCAGGTTTCGCCCAGTGTCGCCCGCGCCTTCACAGCCTCAAGGATGTACGGCATGAGATTTTCGTCGGAACTGGCTGCTCGTTCGAGGGCAGCCAATTCCGCATTCATCTTGGTATTGTCCCGTGTCGTCCGAATCGTGTTCAACCTCTCGAACTGAATTCTCTCGCCCTCGGGGTCCATCTCCAAAATCGGAATGTCCGGCTTCTCACCGGACGAATACTCATTCACACTGACAATTATTCGTTCGTTCTTCTCGATTTCCTGCTGGTACTTGTAGGACGCATTGGCGATTTCCTGCTGAAAGAAACCCTTATCTATGGCCTTCAGCACGCCGCCCAGCGCCTCTATCTTGTCGAAGTAGTCGTAAGTTCCCTCTTCCATGAAGTTCGTCATGTACTCGACAAAGTACGAGCCGGCCAGCGGGTCGATGGTGTTCACGACCCCGCTTTCGTGGGCTATGATTTGTTGAGTTCGAAGAGCAATCTTAACGGCCTTCTCGCTCGGCAGGGCCAAAGCCTCATCCATCGAATTCGTGTGCAACGATTGTGTACCGCCCAAAATCGCGGCCAATCCCTGAATCGTCGTCCGAACAATGTTATTTTCCGGCTCCTGCGCGGTCAGCGAGCAGCCGGCGGTCTGCGTGTGAAACCGCAGCCACATGGTTCGGGATTTCTGCGCGCCGCGCTTCTTCATCTCCTTCGCCCAGATACGTCTGGCTGCCCTGTATTTTGCGATTTCCTCGAACAGGTCGTTGTGGGCGTTGAAGAAGAACGAGAGCCGCGGAGCGAACTCGTCCAAAGAGAGTCCGCGCTCCATCGCTGCGTCAACGTAGGCCAGACCGTCAGCCAAGGTGAAAGCCAACTCCTGGAGGGCCGTCGAGCCAGCCTCCCGAATGTGATAGCCGGAAATGCTGACCGTGTTCCATCGCGGGACGTGCTTCGTGCCATATTCGAAAGTATCGATAATGAGCCGCATCGAGGGCTCCGGCGGGAATATCCAGCTCTTCTGCGCGATGTATTCTTTCAGGATGTCATTTTGAATCGTTCCGGTTATCTGGCTCTTCTGCGCGCCCTGCGCTTCTGCCGCCCCGATGTAGAATGCCCAGACAACTGCCGCCGGCCCGTTGATGGTCATGGAGGTGCTGACATCCTTCAACGGTATTCCGTCGAACAAAATCTGCATGTCCTTGAGTGATGAAATAGCCACTCCGCACTTGCCGAACTCGCCCTCAGCCAGCGGGTCGTCCGAATCCCTACCGTAAAGCGTCGGGAAATCGAATGCGACGCTCAGGCCTGTCTCGCCATGGGCCAGCAGGTACTTGTAACGCCGGTTAGTCTCCTCGGCCGTTCCGAAGCCGGCGAACTGGCGCATCGTCCATAGCCGCCCCCTATGCATCGTCGCCTGGACGCCCCTCGTGAACGGGTACTGGCTCGGGAAGTTGAGGTCCCTAAGATAATCCAGGTCTTTAATGTCGTCAGGGGTGTATATTCGCCCGATGGGAACGCTGGACGTCGTGACGAACTGGCTCAGTCTTTCACCGCCTGTTTCGAGGGCCTCTTTGAGAGTGGTGTTCTCCCAATCTTTCTTCGATTCTTTGACCTTATCGCAGTCTCCGCAGGTCATGTCATGCCTCCATCCTGTCCGAGAACGCGGAGCAGGTTAAAAATATTGTTTAAGTACGAGACCACAATACTGGCTCGATGAGGGCAGCGGCAATTCACTTCCTGTCATACGCGGCCTGGTTTTCGTCGGCAATGTTGATTCCGAACTTCGCCCAGCAGCTCGGGGCCAGCGAGGCGATGATAGGTTTTATCGTCGCCGGCTACGGGGTTGCATCTCTCATCTCATCCTACATATTCGGAAGACTGGCCGACATTCACGGCCGCCGTCTTTTTCTGCACATAGGCCTTGCGATTTCAGCGATAACCTGCGTCCTCCAGATTTTTCCACAAAGTCCGGAAATGCTGTTCGCAATCAGGGTCGTCGTGGGATTCGCGGCGGGCATATTTCCCGCTGCGCTGCTGGCCTATGCCTACGAATCGAAATGGAGAATGGGCAAGTTCATGTCCTACGGCTCCCTCGGCTGGGGGCTGGGGACGATAGTGTCCGGCATACTGGCCACCTATTTCTCAGTGACGGCCCCGTTCCTTCTCAGCGCGCTGCTCTTCGCCTTCGGGTTTGCAATATCTGTGAAAATGCCCAGGGTCCAGAAGGTCAAATTGAAGGTGCCGATGTTTCCGGTCAAGGTCATCAAGAAGAACATGGCGGTCTATCTGGCCTTCCTCGTTCGCCACATGGGCGCGTGCTCCATCTGGGTCATCTTTCCGATATTCGTCGTCGACGAGCTGGGCGGCGATTACTTCTGGATAGGTGTGATTTACTCGCTCAACACCTTCACCCAGTTCGCGGTGATGCGCGTTCTCAGAAAACGAAGTACAAAACTCATCATCTGGGGCCTGATTTTATCGGTTATCTCCTTCTGGCTGTTCACAATGTGCGAGAACATCTGGCAGCTTCTGCCCATCCAGGTAATTCTCGCGACGTCCTGGGCCTACCTCTACGTCGGCTCCATCAAATTCATCATGGCCAGAAACGCCGAGAGGGCGACAGCCACCGGAATTTTGAACTCGGTAACGAATATGTCGTCAATCGGGGGCGCACTTATCGGGGGAGCGATAGCGGGAGTCTTCGGCTATCGCTCCACAATGTATCTGGCCGCGCTCATGTCCTTGGCAGCCTTGGTTATATTCCTAGTTATCCGGAAAGTGCAAAAGAACAGGCTCAAAAAGAGAAACCTGGCAAGGGCTAGCTTATCCTGAGCTCCTTCAGGCCAGAGCTTTCGCTAAGCACCCTCTCGAAGGTTATCGTCTCAAACTTTCTAATCAAAATTTCATTGAGAACGCAGACCTTTGCCGAGTTCAGATGACCGCCTATCAATTGGTGTTCGGGGCCGGCCAGCCCGCAGTGGATGTGTATAACCTCCTCGCCGGCGGTTGAAATGCTGCCGTGGAAGGCGATTAGCTCGTGCGGCTTTTCATAGGTCTTCCACTCGTAGGCACCGTCCTGAAAATATCCGATTTCGATGTCGCGCAGCATGCCTATGCCAGATACTATGATTCCGGACTTGATCCCGAACTCCCCGATTGCCCGTTTCAGGCATCCGAACAAGTCCTCACCGTCGTTGAGTTTTAAAACAACAAAGCCATTTTCTTCTTTACCGTGCATTCTTTTCCTCCGGCATCAATGTCTAGGATGCCTTTTGATGCTGAAATCGTACCTGACGGGAACTCGGCGTTTTACCCCGGTCCAGTAACTGCAGGTGTCGCATTTGTAGCCGATGGTCACCGTGCCTCCGAAGACAGTCATGTTTTTGGATTTTTTCAGTTCCGAGCCGCAGACAGGGCACGAGGTCAGAGGTGCGCGCGTCTCCATCTCACGTCCGTGAACCTCGACCTGTGCAATACCGGTGTGTATAGCCAGCAGTCGGACTCTCCGCTCGCCGACGTGAAAATTCTCACCGCCCTGGTTCAGCTCCCTCTCCACCAGTTCCTTGAGTTTTCTCTGCGAGTTCACAACCTTGTATTTCGCGAGCACGTCTCGAATAGCCAGCACTACCTTGTCGTCTTTCGGAATCTTGTACACAATAAGGGTATTGATTACTGACTATTTAACGATTGTACTTAAATGGAGGCAGAGTTTTTTGCTGGCCACGCTATTTCTGGCTTGCAAATTCTTTTAAATAGCCCAATATTTTATCACTCAGTTCAATGAAAGAAGGAAAAAACGGCTTGTGTTTACCAACTAGCGGCTTTATCACAGCCAAGAAGACAGAGGGAGAACCGGAGCTCGTTCACGAAGGAGAGAGCATCGATTGCAATCTCTGCGGCGGCAGCGAGGAAATCGAGCTTTACAATACTAGCAACTATGGTGTACAATTCAGAATTGTGAAGTGTAAAAATTGTGGGCTGGCTTACATCAATCCGAGGTTGTCTGCCGAAACAATCGAGAAGATGTATTCCTCCCGGGAAACCATAAAATTGGGTTTTGCGGTCTCGGCATGCGGCCTTCTCGCAATAAATCCTCTTTGGCACGATGCCAGATTCAGAAAGATGGAGATGCACTACAAGAAGGTGAATCCCTCATATACCACGGGCCGGGCGCTCAAGTTCCTCGACTGGGGCTGCGGAACAGGCCGGTCCCTCGATTTTGCCAAAAAACGCGGCTGGGAATCCCACGGAATCGATATATCTGATTGGGCAGTGGAAAAAGGAAGAAAAGAGGGAAGAGATATTTTGCTGACGAACCTCGAAAACTCGCCTTTCGAGGATGGATTTTTCGACATAATCCTGATGTCGGAGGTCATCGAGCATGTCACGGACCCGATGCACGAATTGAAGGTGGCCAGACGGAAGTTGAAGCCCGGCGGAATCATCGTTGTCGACACGATAAACATCGACAGCTTCTTCATGAAATATCTCGGAGATAAATCTACATTCATCGAGGCCGGCCACATAACTTATTTTAGTTACAGAACACTTCGCGAAACACTTGAAAAAGCAGGATTCAAAGTGTTGAAAGGATACCGCGGCCTCGAAATCGACCTGAAGGATTACATCAAAATCTACCAGGGCAGCCTGAACAACAAGGTTGGATTTTCAATCGAGCTGGCTCTTACGGCACTGAGAAAAATCGGCATAGGCAATTTCTGCTTCGGCGGAATCTCGTTCTACGCAACCAAATGATTTTTTAGGCAAGCCACGATACGGCCACAGTGATTTTATGGAATGCAAACAAGAAGAAATCAAAGAACGATGCGCGTGCACGTACCCGGGCTGCAACAAAAAAGGCAAGTGCTGCGACTGTCTGGCCTATCATCTGAGGATGCGGGAGCTACCTGCATGCTGCTTTCCGCCGGATGTGGAAAAAACGTACGACAGGAGCTTCGAGAAGTTTGCGGAAGCCTGGAATCTTTAAGGGCATAGCCAGCGTTTTTTCTGCCCGCCCCAGACATTGGGTGCATCCCCCCACCCTTCCGTGTCTGCACTGGACGCGCCCATCCCCCCGCGTACCTGCTCGACACGGCTTGGTTTGGCAGCCAGATACTTATAGAAAGTCTTCAAGGGTCAGTTTCTTCTCTGTCTTCTTGACTTCCGGCTTTTGTTTCTTCGGTTTCGGGTCTTCGTCATCTGTTGTGCCTCCGAAGCCGAACAATGCGGTCTGCTGGCTGCCGGTCATCAGGTTGTTCATGTCCCAGCCGAAAACTTCGGTAATTCTGGCGAGGGTCATCGCGACGCGCCTCGCGTAATATTCAAAGTCCGGCTCGAACTCGAACTTCTTGCCGCTTATGAACGGCTCGGCGGCTAATGGAGATTGATGGGCATCGGTAACCACCCAGGAAACCTTCATGCCCGGAACGAACTCGTAGCCCTGCGAAATGAGTTTTTTCGCTATCTGGACGGTCGTTTGTGAGTCGGGGTCTTTGTACGCTCTGAAGTCTCTGCAGGTTCGGGAAATCACCAGCCTCTCGACAGGCGCATTTCCCTCTGATATGTCTGCGATGGTGTCCCTGGCAGTCCGGACGGCCAGGTCAGTGTCCCCGTCCAAAATTATGTCGAAGACGTTGCTGAGTGCCTCGGACTGCATGTCGAACGAGTCAGACCGCCGGATCTCATAACCGCGGACAACCCGGCCCTCCTTGGGCCAGACAACTTTTCCGACATACCTTTTCTTGGCCCCGTGTGAAAATAGTGGATTATATATGGCCTCGAACTCCAGGATTGCACCCTCCTTCGAATACCGCTCGGCGACTGACTGGCCGAACTCAACAGCCTCTTCCAGAACCTCCTTCGGTGACTGGAAGAAGACCGAATCTGTATCTCCGTAAACGACGTTCACGCCTTCGGACTCAAGCTGCGCGATGATGTTTTTGGTGTTTTCTCGGGCGAAGGCCGTGATGCTGGCACCTATCTTCGGGTTCGTGAATCTATAGAAAGCGGAGGCGAAGACACCGTAGAACGAGTTCATCAGGATCTTGATGGCGTACTGGGTACTGTCCAGATATTCCCTTTCCCCGTCATCCGCCTTTTTCATCCTGGCCTTGATTTCGTCCCTCTGGTCCATCAGGTTTTTCAGAGCCGCGGGGACAAGGCCGGCACGCTCGGACTTGTCAAGGTACCGCACCCCCTCCTCCGGACTTTCGATAGTACCGTCCGGGCTCAGGGTCGTGAAACAGATGTTCTTCGCGATCATCAGGCTCGGGTACATGCTTTTGAAGTCGAGAATGCAGACCCAGTCGAAAAGCCCCGGCTCGATGGTGTGGACGTAGCCGCCCTCGATGTGCTTTGTCTTTCTCTCGTGGCGGGTCAGGGGCACGCCGATGCCCTGTCTATCGGCATCGCGAATCAAAATCGAGTCGATTAGGTTGGAAGTGCGACCGTTTATGACGTCGTCCAGCGGGAGTTTCGACACGGTTGCAAGGTCCATGTTCGTTTCCAAGACGTCAATTTCCCGAAGAATCTTGAGGGCCAGCTCCGCATCCTTCTTGCAGTATTTGATTACCTTCTCGCGGTCGTCGGCCCATTCCTTGTCTATCTGGATTGGGTTCACATCGATTTTCTTCTCTCCCAAAACAAGCATCGCGACCGCGTTCAAAGTTTCCTGCTTCGGGCGGAGGGCCAGCTTGGCGTTCCACCACGCATCGGCGACGATCCTGCCATGCAACCTCCAGAACTTGTTACTGACAGGCCGCAACTCTCCCCCGTTCCTGCCGATGTCAACCTTTCCGAGCTTGTGGTGCTCCGCCCTGTCCAGAACAAGGGGGATATCGTAGCCATCTATGTTGTAGCCAGTGATCACGTCCGGGTCCTCGTCCTTGATGAATTGGATGAAATCCTTCAGCATCTTCTTCTCGTCGTCGGCAAAGCTCACTCTCCGGATTTTCTTGCCCTTGGAAACAGCACAGCATATCGTGAATATTTCACTGGTCTGGATGCTGTTTTCTATGTCAAAACTTAAAATCTTCAAATCAGGCTTGAAGGGCTCGATGTTCTCAAATTTTTCCGCGTTCACAACGATGTCGGTAGTGTAAAGGCCGGTGTCTACCTTTTCGCCA
Organism: Methanomassiliicoccales archaeon; assembly: GCA_030672365.1. GTDB lineage: Archaea > Thermoplasmatota > Thermoplasmata > SG8-5 > JAGLSY01 > DAOVGM01. The sequence continues at coordinate 7,350 of DAOVGM010000008.1, read as the reverse complement.
GACACCTTAAAACAGCTAGCAAGGTCGAAATCATAGATAAAACGGTGATGGAACGGGATATCGGCAGCCAGAACGGCCTTGCTTTGCGGAGGACCGAATCGCTTTCGATAATCCGGCACCATCCAGGGGTACTTGATTGTCACCTTGTAGCATCGGCGGTCATTCCCGTCGTACCACAACTTCGTTTCCTCGACAGCCATGACAATATCGTCCCTCTTCAATTCGGCCACAGCACCCGATGACGGCTCGACGAGGTGAAAATACGGAAGAAAACCCTGATAACGGACGGTGATGGACTTGCCCTTGTCCGTTCGCCCGAACAGCTCGACTACCACCCCCTCGGTCTGATAGGAGGCAGTTAACAAACGGACGTTCCAGCTGGCCATCAAAATGTCCTCCTCGGGGACATTTTGATATGAACGTAGCGAAGCAAGTTCATTAGTTCACCTCCCCGCCACGATTGTCATAACGTCGCAGTCCTTGAGCTCGTGGTCGCTTCCGACGACGCGCTTCGTTCTCGCGTCGATGGCCCTGATGAAATTGTCGCCCAAATCAGTGTGAACCTTGTAGGCCAGGTCCCTGGCGTTGCTTCCCTTGGGTATCAAATAAACATCTGGCAGGACGCGACCTTCCTTGTCCGTCAGCTTGTTCTCGTCCTCGACAGGATACACAGAAATCAGGTCAAGCAGTTCGTAAACCGCGGTCTCAAGGCACTTCTGGACGCCAGTCCCACCAAATTTAGCCAGATATTCGGAAATCGTGCCCAGTGCCGACTTCTGGGCATCGGACAGCCCCCCATCATCATTGATCGTAAACTCCGAAGCACCGCTCTCGTATTCGATAAGACCGGACTTCGCGGCGCGGCTGAGAGCCAGCTCGTATTCCGCGGCTGTCGGGATAACGATGTGGTCCTTGTCGGAGGTCAGCGAGTTCAGCATCTCCTCGGGTGCCAAATCGCACTTGTTCGCCGCGATAATCATCGGTTTCCCGACCTTCTGGATTTCGGTAGCCAGCTTCAGCAAATCGTCCTCGCTCCATTTGTCGGGCTGCCCCTCGAGAGCTACATTCCGCAGAGCCCGGGCAATCTGGCTTTCCATAAAGGCCAGTCCACCGAGGCGCTCCTGTAACATTCTCTCGATTTTCATGCCTTCGAGGCTGCTCTGCCGCGCTATCTTCTTCCAGTCTTTGAGAATAATGCTGCGGAGCCAGTAGGAGATTTCCGCCGTCAGGAAATCAACATCCTCTCTCGGGTCGTGCGAGCCCACTGCAACAGGATTTCCGTCGATGCTCGTCCCCCCGCTTGCATCGACCACGTGAATCAGAACACTAGCCTGTCTCAAATCGTCCAGAAACTTGTTTCCCAAACCTTTGCCTTGCCAGGCATCGGGAACGAGCCCTGCGACATCGATCATCTTCACCGGGATCAGGCGTGTTCCGTTCTCGCACTGGCTGTTGTTCGGCGTACATTGAACTTCGAACTCCTCGTGCGGGCACTTGCCCCGCACGTACCCGACGCCGATATTCGGCTCCACCGTGGTAAAAGGGTAGTTGGCTATCTCTGCCGCGCTCATCGTCATTGCTGCGAAAAATGTCGATTTGCCGACGTTCGGCTTGCCTACGATTCCGACATCCAAAGTGCCTACCCCGGGGCATAATAGAACTTTGCATTGAAAAGGTTAATGATGAACATCCTCGCCCTTACAGACGGGGCATGTTGGCTAATAATTCACTCTCGCTCTAGGGGACTCCCTTCAATCCGCATATGCCCGTCCAGGCCAGTCTTTTTTTCCGCCCCAGACAATAGGTATGCCCCCCGCCCTTGCGCTCCTGCGCCGAACCAGCCCAACCCCCCAGGTTCTGCTCGGAGCGCCAATCTTTCTTAACTATTTTATCTTCTTTTCACATTGGGCCAGCTTCTTTTCCGCGTCTTTGTTGTCTGGCTGGATTTCGAGAATTTTTCTATAACAGTCTGCCGCATCGTTCCATTCCTTGTGCTCGTAGGTCAGGTTCGCCAGCGTTATCCAGGCCGGCAGGAAATCTGGTTTATCCTTCAATACGAGGGAGATGGAATTTACTGCCTTGTCTGTTTTGCCGACTTCATAGAACGACTGAGCCTGGAGCAGTAAAGCCATGTCATCGTAGGGGTTGAGCTTCAGCGCCTTCTTGAAGTACTTGAGTGCGGCCTCGTGCCGGTTCTTCCCGGCCAGGTTCTTCCCCTCGTTCACAAGCTGGCTGAAGTTCATGAGGCCCCTGCCGCCCCTTTTCTTGGCTAGGTCAGTGCCGTCGTCCACGAGCTCCTCGTCAATGGGACCTAGCGTCTCGCTTCGGGAATAGAACGTCCCGCGTCCCTTCGTTTCGCTGCCGATAAGATCTTTTTCCTGCAAAACCCCGAGCGATTTTTCAAGGACAGGCAAGGACATCTGGCTGCCAAGTTCTTTCTTCAGCCCGGTCTTGGAAATGGGGTCGTCGCCTATCTTATCGAAGACGAGCATTTGCTCTTCGCTCAAATGCTCCGCGATGTGGTCCGACTCCCCTTCCAGGTGGTCCATCTCTTCGCCGAGCTCGGCCATATCGGTCTCGATCCTCTTCTCGACCTCCCGTTTGCTGGGCTTTCGCTTCGGCTTTTTCTCCTCCGGCTCTTCTGCAGTTTTTTGAAGATTCTGGCGCAGGACCCGAAGGGCCTTCTCTGCCTTCTCGAAGTCTGGATTTAGACGGTGTGCCCTCTCGAAGCACATCGCTGCCTTGTTGAACTGCTTCATCCCGATGTAAGACTTGCCCTTGATGTACCAGGCCTCGGTGAACATGGGACGCTCTTCCAGCACTTTCTCGATCGTCTCGATTGCCCGGTCATAATCTTTCAGGTGAGTGTACGCAACCGCCATATTATTCATCGCGGCGACGTAGCCGGGCGCGATTTCCAGGGCCTTCTTGTAGCATTTCATCGAATCCTCGTGCTTGTTCATCTTGGCCAGTAAATTTCCTTTGTTGTTCCAGGCGGTCTCGTGCTTCGGCCTGAGCTTGAGCGCTTTGTCATAGTATTCCATTGCCTCGTCGTACCTCATAAGCTTCGAGTAAATCATGCCGATGTTGGACATCGCGTCGATGTATTTCTTGTCTAATTCGAGAGCGCGAAAATGACACTCCAGAGCCTGGTCGAACTTGCCGACGACCGTCAAGATCAGCCCCTTGTTGTTCCAGGCAATCGGGTTTTCGGGGTCAGTGTCGATAGCCTTGTTGTAAGAATTCATTGCCGGACCCAGCTCACCCTTTCGATAATGCTCGTTGCCCTGCGATATCAATTTCGTGGCACCGGGTTTCGAAAGACCCCGCGCTAGTCCAATCGATTCAAGCACCAGATAATAACCGAGAGTTTTCAAGGACATCCCATCCGCATCTGTATCCCGAATAAGGCCTAAATATTTAACGCCCGCATTTCAAGAGCCCTCGTGACGCCTCAAAACTTCCAAAACCCTATCGACATCCACCTCGGTATCCTTGCAACCATCTTTCGACAGCTGCACACCCTGGTATGGGAGGTTGCTGAATGTCGTGAGCTTCTCGAAGGCCTCCTCCAGCTCGAAATAACAGGCAACGCCCATGACTGCGTCGGGCGCAGCCCTCTTGATGATCTTGAAGACCATGCTACCGCCGGGCACGATATAAACTGTGTAACCGAGCTTCTCCGCCTCCTGCTTGATCTCGCAGATACTGCAGTTCCCACATTCCTCACACATCAGCCCATCGTCCGAAAGCTTGGCCGGACACTTCTCGCTGTGCCTCAAACAGTGCGACAGAAATAAGGCACGCTTGTTGTACGGAACCCTGGCGAAAGACTTGCGATTGAAGCGGTTCTTCAATTCGACGTAAATGGAGTCGACGACTGACGTATCGGCGTCGATGAGCTGAAGCGCAGACTTCACAGCATCTTTAGTTCCAAGGTCCATGCCGAGCTTGAGAAGGCGGGTGATAGTGTCCTCGATAATCATCGAACTGGATTATGCAAAACCCTATATATAAGCATAAGACCTATTTTTTGGCCAGCGCTCAATCAAGTCTGCGGTTCTGATAGATGCCATAGTTACAGAAATCGGCAATCTGGCAAACGAGGCACCTTGGCCCGGTAGATTTGCAGACGACCTGCCCGTGCCTCACCATGAGCCGATTGATATCAATCCAGTACTTCTTCGGAATGATGCGCACCAACTCGTCCTCCGTCTCATCCGCCGTCATGGTATTGACCAACCCCCATAGGTTGGAAATGCGGTGCACGTGGGTGTCCACAGGCATCGCCGGTATCTTGTAGCCGTAAACGAGGACGCAGTTTGCAGTCTTGCGTCCCACACCGGGCAGGGCCAGCAAGTCATCCAGCTCATCCGGCACCTTCGAATCATGGTTGTCAACGAGAGCCCGGGAAGCGGCGATGATCATCTGCGCTTTGTTCTTGTAAAACCCGGCAGGTTTTATCAACTCCTCGACGACCTTCAAATCCGCATTGGCCAGCTCCTCGGGAGTCGAATATTTGGCGAACAACCGTTGAGACGCCACGTACGTATTTTCATCGCGCGTCCGTTGGGACAAAATCGTGCCTATCAGGACATTGAACGGATTCCTGTCCAGCTTCTTCAAGGTCGTCTCGTTGTCGCCGACCTCCTTGCCCGGAAACGCCCCGATTGGATAGCTTTTCTTCAAAATCCTGAATATCTGGCGTATCTTTCTTTGGGCAAGGTGCTCGAGCCCGTCCGAAGCCGTAAACAGCGAGCCGGTGACAAGAATAATATCCTTTTTCTTGGCGACCCTTACAGCCCTCTCGATTGCCATCGCCACATAATCAACCAGCTCATAAGAATCATCCTTCAAAACCACAGCCAGGTCTTCGGGGGCAACCCCGCGGTCATACTCCGGTGAGGTGACGAAAAGATTGGAAAACCTGTCTTCGAGGGCCGTGAAAAATCCCAAATGGTCCTTGTCCTTGACCATACCCACGACCCCGACGATATCGCGGCCGGCCAGCTCGTCGTCCAGCATCGCACGAAGTGTTTTGGCCCCCAGCGGGTTGTGTGTGCAATCGACGATGACGGTCGGAGAATGCTGGCAGACCTGTAGCCGACCGTTCCAGCGCGCCTTCTCAAGCCCCGATTTGATGACATCTTCCGATATCTCAAAGTCCGCCTTCCCCAACTCCTCTATCAAGGCAACGGCGACAGCCAGATTGTCGACCTGATGCCTTCCGGCAAGCCGAATCCGTACCTCCGTGATGTCATAACTCCTCGATTTGAGAGAGAGAGAAATACCGAAGATGTCATGGCTGTGAACTTCCACCTTCACCACATCATGAGCCAGCGTCAGCGGGGCCTTCATCTCCTTCGCCTTCCACTCGATGACCTTAGCGGGCACGGTTTTTCTGACACCGGAAACCACCGGCCTTCCTTTTTTGATGATGCCGGCCTTCTCGCCAGCGATCTTCTTAAGAGTCCTACCGAGGTGCTGGGTGTGCTCGAACCCGATATTAGTTATCGCGCAGGCCAGCGGGTCGACGATGTTAGTGGAATCCAGCCGTCCCCCCATACCCACTTCCAGGACCGCGAAATCGACCTTTTTACGCGCAAAATGGTCGAGCGCGATGGCAGTCGAGGTCTCGAAAAAGGTGCATTTCTTCGGCTCTCTCAGATTAGCCAGCTTCTCGATAATTGGTTTAATTCTCTCGACAGAGCGGACGAAATCGCTCCGTTTCATCGGATACCCGTTTATCGAAATCCGCTCACCGTATTCCAGAAGATGCGGCGAGGTGTAGGTTCCGACCCTGTAGCCAGCCTCCTTCAAAACACTGGAAACGAAGGCGCAGACAGACCCTTTTCCGTTAGTGCCGGCGACGTGTATCACTTGTAATTTCTTGTACGGGTTGTCCAACTCTTTCAACAGAGCCAGCGTGTTTTCGAGGCCCAACTTCATTCCGAAGAACTGGAGCTCATAAAGCCAGTGAAGTGCTTCGTCGTAGTTCATGGTAGCGCATCCGATATAGTGCTCGTTTATTTATGTCCCACCCCATCCAATCGTCTATTCCCCCCACCCTTCCGCGTCTCCGCTGGACATTCCCTTCCCCCAATGTCCTGCTCGACGCGGACGAGTCCTACTGCTCGGAGCGATAACATCCAAAGTGACGACCGAGCGAGCAGGATTGCGCGAATTTTTCTTGTTATCCTTATTCTTCTTTTTGGGAGGGCATCTGTCGTGACCGTAGGCGCGACAGATCATGTCGGGATGCGAAGCAATCCGACATGAGTCCAGCGCAGCTCGGTCCACAAAAAGAAGAAATTGGGCTCGGAGCGAAAAAAGCCCATTGTAGAAAGTCCGGTTAATGCTTCAAGCATCTCATACCCGTGAAAACCATCACCATGTCGTACTCGTTGGCTGCTTCGATGACTTCCTTGTCTCGGATTGACCCGCCAGGGTGAATTACCGCCGTGATTCCCGCTTTGCCAGCTGCGTCTATCCCGTCCCTGAACGGGAAGAAGGCGTCACTGGCCATTACCGAGCCCTTGGCTGCCTCGCCGGCCTTTGCCACGGCGATTTCCACGGAGCCGACGCGGCTCATCTGGCCTGCTCCTACGCCGACGCTGGTCTTGTTCTTGGCCAGCACGATCGCATTGGAGGTCACATACTTGACGACCTTCCAGGCGAAGAGCATGTTCTCCATTTCTTTCTCACTCGGCTGGCGCTTGCCGACTACCTTGAGAGCCGAGGTGTCGAGGGTGCTGAGGTCACGGGACTGGACAAGCATTCCACCGGTAACTTTCTTCAAATCGATGCCTGGCTTTTTACCGCTAGACATCTCACCCAGCTCCAATAGCATGACCTTCTTCTTCTCCAGAATCGGCATGGTATCGGGATGAAACGATGGAGCGATTATGGAATCCAGAAAAATCTTGCGCATCGCCTGTGCGGTTTCAACGTCCAGCTCGCGGTTCAGTGCCACGATGCCGCCGTATGCAGACAGAGGGTCTGCGCCGAGGGCGTTTGTAAATGCATCCGATATCGAGCCGGCGCTTGCGATTCCGCTGGGGTTCATGTGCTTGACGATGGCGACGGTCGGTTCCTCGAAGTCCTTTATCATCTCAATGGTCGCGTCTATGTCCAGTATGTTGTTGAAAGAGAGTTCCTTTCCCTTCACCTTCGTCGCGGTCGCAATGCAGGGCTCTTCTATTGGTCCCCCATCAATAGAAGTGTCAACAGCCAGGTCCTTGTAAAAAGCCGCTTTTTGATACGGGTTTTCACCGTACCGCAAGTCCTGAACCTTCCTGAACGGCAGAACATACCGTTCGGGATACATCTCACCGTAGTCGAACAGCCTGG
>DAOVGM010000024.1 GCA_030672365.1 Methanomassiliicoccales archaeon | reverse complement strand
CTCCGCCGGCTTCATCATCATCTTGTAGCATGCCAGTGAAATAATAAACTGCATCGACTCCGTCCAGCAGTTCGGGTTCAGGTCTGTCGCGATCGCCACCGGCACCCCGATTTCTATCATCTTGCGGGCGTTCGCATAATGGTCTTCCATCAAGGCGTAGGGGGTCCCGGGCAAAAGCACTCCCACGACTCCTGCCACCGCCATCTTTCGCATTTCGTCCTCTGAGGTAACAGCCAGATGTTCGGCGGAGGTCGCTCCCAGCTCCGCGGCAAGGCCAGCGCCGCCCAGGTTCTCTATCTCGTCGGCGTGGATTTTGAGGCCAAAACCGGCATCCTTCGCGGCAGCCAGCAGTTTTCTGGATTGCTCGAGGCTGAAAACTCCTTTTTCACAGAAGATGTCGCAGAATTCAGCCTTCTCCTTCACCTCCGGAAGGATGGAAATCAGGAAATCGATGAACTCATCTGGCCTGCCCTCAAACTCAGGGGGGACAGCATGCGCGCCCAAGAACGTCGGCACCAGGTCGATCGGATGGCTCTCATCCAGCATCCTTATGACGTCGAGCATTTTGAGCTCATCGTCGCGGTTCAGCCCATAGCCGGACTTCGCCTCGACGGTGGTCGTTCCGAACCTAAGCATGGTGTCGAGCCGCTTCCCGCTCTCGGAAGCCAGCTGCTCGGCGGAAACCTCTCTCGTCGCCCTCATCGTCTTTTGAATTCCGCCGCCGGCTTCCAGAATTTCGAGGTACGTTTTGCCCTTCAACTTCATGGCCAGCTCACTTTCACGGGAGCCGGCGAAAATGAGATGAGTATGGGGGTCGACAAATCCGGGCATGACCACCTTGCCGGTGCAGTTGATTTGCCGTTCTGCATCAACGTCGAGGTCTTTCCCGACAGCCAGTATCTTGCCGCCGCTCACCGCAATGTCGCCGTTCTCGACGACGCCCAGGTCGGACATGCCGCCGCCCGTTCTCGGGGCAGCGTTATCGCCGGCCATCGTGACTATCTGGCTTGCGTTTTTCAGGATGAGGTCGCAACTTGTCATCACATCCCAAAAGCCGCGATTGGTCATAAGTTTTCGCCATGCCCCGTCTGTAAGGGCGGGGTGTGAGACGACGCCAGATATTGCGGCGTCGGGTGACAAGCAGAACACAGCAAAGATTCGTGAAAACCCCGCCTGTGAGGGCGGGGATGTTCAAACATATAATGCCCAGTATTGTGGACGGCCCACCTTCCACTCCCCCACCAGGCTGGTATATCGCAGAGACCCACCCTTGCGATATCGTGACACCGCCGTATGCTCATCATAAACCCTTTATCGAAACTCAGAGCCAGTAAATTATTGGCTCTGAGGGTTTGAGCATATGGCTGTTTAAATGTGGACTTCCAGACCCGAGTACGAATGCCAGCTATTTCAGGGCTGGTAGTTTGCACAAATGTTTTTATACAGATGGCTTATTGTTATCATAGGTGATACATTGCCTCTGGATTTGGACTTGTCAACACTCAGGCACGGCACCGAGCTGCTGAAGCGCGGTTTCGCCAGGATGCAGAAGGGCGGCGTCATTATGGACGTCGTCAACGCAGAGCAGGCCAGGATAGCCGAGGCCTCGGGAGCGGTAGCTGTCATGGCTCTGGAAAGGGTGCCTGCCGACATCAGGTCTGCGGGAGGCGTGGCCAGAGCAGCCGACCCCCTCAAAGTCCAGGAAATAATCGACACCGTGAGCATTCCAGTGATGGCCAAGGCCCGAATCGGTCATTTTGCCGAGGCCCAGATGTGGGAGACGATGGCTGTCGACATGATCGACGAGTCCGAGGTCCTCACACCGGCTGACCCGTTCCGTCACATCGACAAGAGCCAGTTTACAATTCCTTTCGTCTGCGGAGCCAGAAATCTGGGCGAGGCAGTGAGGCGAATCGCCGAGGGCGCCGCCATGATTCGCACCAAGGGCGAGGCAGGCACTGGCAATGTCGTGGAAGCGGTCAGGCACATGCACCTAATCACCCGCATGATTGCCAAGCTGGACACCATTTCCGAGAAGGAATTCGACGGCGTCGTCCACACGTACGCCCAACCCTTCGGCAGGCTCGAGAAAGAGGCCAGACTTCAATGGTGCGATGGCGATACACCGAAAGACGAGATGGTTTTCCAGGGCAAGACGATAGGCCAGTGGGAGACAGATGTCCATAACGTCCTCATCGAGATCAAGAAGATCAAGCGGTTGCCGGTGGTTAACTTCGCGGCGGGGGGCATCGCGACTCCCGCAGACGCAGCCCTCATGATGCAGATGGGCTGCGACGGCGTTTTCGTGGGCTCTGGCATATTCAAATCCGACAACCCAGAAAAGCGTGCAAAAGCAATCGTCAAGACAGTCGCGAACTACGACGACCCATCGGTCGTGGTCGAGGTCTCGAAGGGCATCGGCGAGGCGATGAAAGGGCTGGAAATCGAAAGTCTGGCTCCGAGCGAGCGCCTTCAGGAGAGAGGTTCGTAGAGAGATTGGCAGAGAGAGGTTGGTTGAAGTGGAGAAGATCAAGAGCGGAATTTACGGTCTGAACCCCCTTCTCGACGGGGGCATCAACATCAATTCGACCACGGTGGTAATCGGCATGACCGGCGCCGGAAAGACGACTTTTTCAACTCAATTCATCAGACGTGGCCTGGAATCAGGCCAGGAAGGTATTTTCGTCAGCCTCGATGAGAATAAAGAGCAGATAGTCAAAGAGGCGATCGAGATGGGCTGGACTGACATCCAGAATTTCATTGACGAGGACAAACTGGTCTTCATCGACGCATCCGGCCTCGAATTTTCGCAGTTCATTAAAAAAGAGTTACCTGACTTCGTCGGCAGCTGGGAAGGGGCTAATGCCAGGATAGCCGTCGACCCCCTGACCCCTGTCATCTGGTCGACCCCCGACCGCTACGAGCAGCGCGACCTCATCGGCTTCATGCTCAAAGAAACCCGAAAAGTCGGCACCGTCCTATGCACCCTCGAAGAGCACGGGACAGAGGGCAAGCTCGTCGGCAACGAGACCATCATCCCGATGTATCTGGCAGATTGCGTCATTCACCTTCGCAACCGCTACATTCCGGACGAAAAGTTGGAGCGCAAACTGAAGATAGTGAAGGCCAGGAGCAGCCGCCACAGCGAGCTGGAGCATGATTATTCGATTATCAAGGGTCTTGGTCTCGTGGTCAATGCCGAGGGATATCCGCGGGTGATAGAATCCGAGATAGTCACCAAGCTGGCCGAGCAGTTCGGAGAGCGGGGCCGCGAACTGCCCAAGTACGTTTTCGACAGGATAAACGTGGCCTTCAACGACCTCCGCGACCACGACCTCGAGAACTTGAACATCGACAGCCTCATCGAGACCGTGATAAACGAATACAGCGAGGACTGAGATGAAGAAGAGCGTCGGCAAGGCTCTGGAAACCGCTATAAGGGACAAGGACAAACCCGATGCCAAGGCACCGAGCCAGATAAAACGGATTTTCGCGAACAAAAAGAGACGAAAAATTTTATCGATTCTAACATACGCGCCGTGCCAGAACATCAGCGCTCTGGCACGTGCCGTCGGAATCAGCAATGTGTCGGTAAACTGGCACCTGGATAAATTAAAAGAGGCTGGCTACATCGTCGAGAGGAAGCACGGCAAGCGGCGTTTTTTCTGGCCGGAGGGGCTGATAGACGAGGGCGATATACCACTGTTCTGCCTGCTGTCGCACGAAACTTCGCGCACGATTTTGCTGTCGATAATCCGCGCCCCCGGAATATCCCAGAAGGAGGTTTCCGGGCTCGTCCGGATAAGTCATCAAGGCGTCTCATCCTGGGTCAAGGGAATGCTGGAATTGGGACTTGTGGACGCGGTTTCGGAAGGCGTCCACACCCGCTACTATCCGACAACCCTTTTGAAGGAGAAGTCGGAGGCGAACTACGAGAAGGCCAAGGCATTCCGAAAGTATCTGGCCGACCGCCTGAAGACCGAAAACGAGAAACCGAAGGCAATTAAAGCCTCACAGCGAAACGTCCTGATAGAAATCGGGCCCGCCAACGACAGGGTAGTCCTCGACATAGGCCTCGACCCGTTCTTTTCAGTGCTGGATGCGGATATTGAATAGCCCCACTCCCTTTTTTCCCGCCCCAGCCAGTCATCCAATTCCCCCCACCCCGCTCCTGCGCTGCCAATTACTTCTTTTTGTGGACCGAGCTGCGCCAGATTGGCCTCGCAAAAAGAAGTATAGGGGTAAACAAGAAAAACTCGGCCAATCCTGCTCGCTCGGTCGTCGGGATGGCCAGATAACTGCAAATTCGCGCCCTTCCCCCCGCTCACCTGCTCGGAGCAATAATATGACCTAATCCAGCATGCCCCGTCTGGTCCGAAAACTGTTCATCTCAAGGGCGGGGTATCTGAATTGCAGTGTTTTCTGTGACAAGCAGAACCCAACAAAGATTCGTGAAGACCCCGCCCTCATGGGCGGGGATGTTCAAACATAACCCGTTTCACAATCAAATGTAAGCATACTGCAATTTAATATCAGACAACAGTCGTTCAATTTTCTATAAACCCTATATATTGACCCTGTTTGTAAAGACATTGTTTATACATGATAGAAACGGACGACGAACTTGTAGAGCTTCTGCTCATCCCGGGAATAGGAAGAGTGAAAGCCAGGGACCTTTTTGCAGCAGGCTTCAAGTCGTTGATGGATGTCGCGAATTCCAACCTCGGTGACTTGGCGTCGGTGGAGGGAATCCACAGAGGTCTGGCTCACAGAATCAAGGAATTCGCGGAGGTAATGACCGCGGACCTGGACGAGCCGGAGACCAGGCTCGAGACGTCCAAGGCCCTGTCTATGTGCCCGATGTGCGGCTCGTTGCTGGTAGAAGGAGCCCTCTCCTGTCCGAATTGTGGCATGGAGTTCGAGGGCGAGGAGGAGATTGGAGAGGCTGATGCACTAACACCATCCGAAGGAGAGCCAGACGGTTACGGGTTCAAGGACGAGGCACAGATATTTCTTTGCCCGGAGTGCGGCAAGTTCATTCCCGTTGACGCGTCGAGCTGTCCTCACTGCGGTGTGGAATTCGCGGACGAGGATGAGGAAATCGCACCTGACCCGGAAACCGAGGAGCTCAGGGGCATGCTCGTGGAAAAGGAAGAGCCGGAGCCGGACCCGGGGCAGATCGACGATGCGGAGTTGTTCATGTGCCCTGTCTGCGGCGCCTTCATCGCGACCGATGCGACCATGTGTTTCAGCTGCGGCGCGGAGTTCGGCGAGGAAGTGGGAGCGGTGCCGGACGAAGAATCGCGGGCTCTCGCGGATATGCTGGTCGAGAGAGAGCCGGAAGCGGAAGAGGGCAAGCCCATCGAACTTTTGCTTTGTCCCGGCTGCGGGGCCTTCGTGTCCGGCGAATCCGAAAGCTGCGATAAGTGCGGAATTGCTTTCGACATGTACGAGGACGAGGCAATCGGTGAGGCTCTTGGTGAAATCGAAGATGAAAGCGAGGGGGAGCCGGATTCCCCTGACAAAAAAGATGTGGACAAATGGTACAAGGACGAGACCGAGCTTTTCATGTGCCCGGAGTGCGGTGCCTTCATCTCCGTCGACGCGGTGAGATGCGACAACTGCGGCATGGTGTTCGAGGCAGACGTCGAGGCCAAGCCGGAACCTTCTGTTGACGACGAAGAGGTCGTCGAACTCATAGACATGCTCGTCGAGAAGGTTGACGAGCCGGACATCAAAGATGTCACCGGTATCGAAGATACCACCGATGTCGAAGAGCCGCAGGTTGAAATTCTACTTTGCCCCGATTGCGGGGCGTTCACCGCCAAGGACGATGTCAAGTGCCCTAAGTGCGGTGCCGAGTTCGAGGTTATCGAGCCAGATGTAGGGGAGGAAGCACTTCCGCCGGTGGAAATCGATGACGAGACCGAGGAGATAATCGAATCCCTCGTGGAGAAGGACGAGGAGCCGGACGATGACGAGGACCTGCGGGAAGCCGTGGGGCTCTTCATGTGCCCGAACTGCGGCGCCTTCATCGCGACCGATGCGGAGGAGTGCCCGCAGGGCGGAGCGACCTTCGACAAGGAAGAGCTGCCCGTGGACGACGTCGCCGAGGAACTGGCCGGCATGCTCGTCGAGAAAGCGAAAGATGAGCTGGACGGCCACTGGTACAAGGATAAAATTGAACTTTTATTGTGCCCCGAGTGCGGGGCCTTCATAGCCAGCGATGCGATGACGTGCGAAACCTGCGGCATCCAGTTCGAGGGCGAGGAGGAGATTGCCGAGCCAGCCCCCGAAGTTATCGAGAAGGCCGAAGAGCTGGACGGCCGCGGGGACGAGGCCGAGCTCTTTTTGTGCCCTGCCTGCGGCTCGTTCATCACGGTCGACGCGACAAGTTGCTCTCACTGCGGTGCCGAATTCGGGGAGGAGCCAGAACCTGAACCTGAACCCGAGGAGAAGCCGGATGTGGACGGCTACGAGTACAAGGACGAGGCCGAACTGTTCCTCTGCCCCAATTGCGGTTCGTTCATTTCCACCGACGCGACGAGCTGTACGCATTGCGGCGTCGTGTTCGACCTCGATGCCGAGGAAGAGCCCGAAATCGAGGCCCCTGTTCCAGTTATCGAGGAGGAGCCAGATGTAGAGGTTGAAGACATACTGCACATCTGCCCCCTCTGCGGCGCCTTCATCGCCAAAGATACGTCCGTCTGCCCGATTTGCAGCACCGCAATAGACGAGGAAAAGGTCGAGAAGGTGATTGTCGAGCCGCACATCGATAAGCCGCCGGCAATTGAGGTCGAGGAGGAAGTTCCCGAGAGACCGCCGGAGGAGACTTCTATCGGCGAGAGGCCGGTAGAAGAGGACATCCTGGAGAAGCTGGCCTTCGCCGAGCCCGAGGAAATTGATGCGGAAGGATTGATCGATGAACTGGATCTGCTGGCCGAAATCGAGGAGTTCGCCGAACCTGATGAAGAACCGCCGATCAAGCTGGACATCTCCGATGAGATAATGATGATGGTCGAGCCCCCGGAGGAGGAAGTTCCAGACGAGTTGATGGAGGAGTTAGAACTCGACGTCCCGGCAGAGCCTGCGCTTGAGATTCCCCCCGAAGAGCCGGGGGTTGAAGAAGAGCCCGCGCCGGAAGCGATTGAAGAGCTGCTTCCGGAAATCACGGAGCCCGAACCGGAGCCTGAAACGCCGGAGGAGCCAGTCGTTGCAAAACCCTCCATCGCCGCCGACTTCAAGAAGAGGTGGAAGAGGGTTACCCTCAGCGACGAGGAGCTGGACGAGGAGTTGGGACTGATTGAAGAACCGGACCCCAAGCTCATGCGCATCGACGACCTGCTCGAGATCGACCCCGACGACCACGAGATGTGGGCCTTGAAGGCCGAGACGCTGGCAGAGCTGGACAAGTTCGATGAGGCGGTGGCCTGCTACGATAAAGCCGCCGAGTTAAGCGTCGAGATGGAGCCAGTTTACAAACGCAGAATTTTAGAGTTGCTTACCGGCGCCAAGCTGCCGGATGCCGAGGGAGAGCTGGAATCGCTCGAGCTGGCCCCCGACGAGGATGTCGAGAGACAACAGGCAGAGGAGAGAATTACCGAAATCGACGAGCTTCTCGGTTACTTTCCAGGCCAGGATAGCCTCCTGATGGAAAAGGCCACGCTACTGGAAAAGCTGGGAATGCACGAGGAGGCCATCGCCTGCTTCGACGAAATAATCGCCGTAAAGGAAAAGGACGTCGAGGCAATGGAGATGACCACCACTCTCGAGCGCGACTATTCCGGAAGTCTGGCCATCGGTCTGATTAACGGCGACGGCAGGGTAAACGGACAGGTCAACGGCCTCGTCAACGGCCAGGGGCGGGTCAACGGCAGAATAAATGGCGTGGGCCTCGTGAACGGGCGCACAAACGGCCTCATCAACGGCCAGGGCAGAATCAACGGCCTGATAAACGGCATGGGTCTCGTGAACGGCCGTATCAACGGTTTGATAAACGGCAGAATCAACGGCCTCATCAACGGAAGACTCGGTGACGTCGACACCGCTGGCCTTATCAACGGCATGGGCCTTGTCAACGGTTACGGGCTCGTGAACGGACGCGGAAGGCTTTACAGAAGACCTTCCGCACGCAGGTACTCACGCGCAAGCTGGAAAGGCCGCCTTACCTGGATGGTCATGCTGATTTCGCTTCTCATGTTACTCCCGATGTTCACCAACCTGATGACCGACGCCGACGTCTCCGGCATCTCCATTGACGGCAATTTCAATGACTGGCGCGGCATCAACACCTATTACGATTCGCCTGTCGACCAGGTGCAAAATTCGGACATGAACATCCTCGAAACGAGGGTCAGTTACAGGTCCAGAAATCTGGACATCTTCCTCAGGGTCGACGGGACGTTGTTGAACGGACGCACAGTGAACGGAGTCCGGGGCATGGATTCTATCTTCGGTTTCATCGACATCGACGAAGACCAGGCGACTGGCTACCTCGTTTCCAACCTCGGAGCAGACCTTGTGATGGACATCCGGGGCTGGAACAATGACGTGACCTCGAGAGCCGTATACTTGTTCGACAACACCAAGGACCAGAATGACTGGAACGGTTTCGGACTGGCCGGCAGTACTTCCGTCTCTGTCGAGGGCAGCAGGATGGAGGCGAGAATTGTTGTCGAGAACATGATAACACCAGGCCAGCGACCGTTGAT
>DAOVGM010000016.1 GCA_030672365.1 Methanomassiliicoccales archaeon | reverse complement strand
GCCGGCAGCGACATCATACCTCTCATCCAACGGCGCCTTGACATCCATGGCAATGAAATCCACTAGACCCTCATCGATGAGATTTCGAAGCACGTCCGGATTGTAGCCGTTCGTATCCAGTTTTATTTTCATCTCCAACTTCCTGATTTTCCGCAGAAAATCGGCCAAACCAGCATACAAGGTTGGCTCGCCGCCGGTTAGACACACCCCATCGATGAAGTCCCCGTGTTCTTTGAGATATTTCTCGATTTTTTCAAATGGGATATCATCATATTCTTCAGGATTCTCAAAAAGGGGCCAGTTATGGCAGAACGGACATCGGAAATTGCATTTGGGGACGTACAGCACGGTCACGACCTTTCCGTCCCAGTCCAGGAACGAAGTTTCAAGCATCTGTTTGATTTCGATGTCCAATTCCCATCCTCCTTACAACAGGTAATCCCCGAACCAAAACACTCCATATGAACATTTCGCCAGACTTGTTCAATCACACATCAATAATTAATATATAGCCCAAAAAGTTTAAATACCCAACCAATCTATTAACATCATAAGTGGGCACGCGACAAACGGGAGTGACCTCATGGCAACGATGACCAAGACGAAAGAAAGCGACTTTGTAACGCTCACAGTTGACGACCTGACCAAGGCTATTCGGAACAGTATAGACAGGACGGGAATGCCGGAGGACGAAGCCCGCCAGATGGCCCAGCACGTCATGAACTTTTTCGGATACAGTGAAAGAATCATAGACAACATTCTGGAGCCGGAGGACCGCGACGCCTTCTACATGCTGGAAGACTCCGGCCTTCTGACAACGGAGCGCGAGGAGACGACCCTATACGACGGCAGGGAATGGCGAATTCATTACTGGCTGTTCAGAAAGGAGCAGATTTTGGACCACGTGAAGAAGGCGCTGGCCAAGAGAAAAGAAATGCGCGACGACACGACCTCGGTCTACGACGACATACCCGACGATATCTGGCGCATCACCGAGGACGAAGAAGAATAGTTATGCCCAGACGATTAGAATCTAAAATAACTAGCGAATGCTTTTCCGCACACGGGCATGAAAATTAATTTTCATGCCAGTACTTTCACTCACCCCAACTTTTTCTTTAAATACCATCAATCATTATGTAGGATTGTTGCAGGACTGCCGTTGCCTGCAGCAGAAAAAGACAAACGGAGGTGAAAAACATGGCGGAATCACAACTTATCGGATATGTCCGCAAGAGCAACAATGGTGGGGCGCTGAAGTTCAGCATCGATACCAAGGCTTTTGAAGATGCGCAGAGGTTCTCGACAAAGGACGGAAGAGAGTACGTCCAACTGATCGCGAACATTCCGAAAGTCCGGGAGATAATTTCCGGCGAGCGCGAAGTAACCAGTATGTGCCAGATAATCGAGAGTTAACACCTCGATTATCTTTTTTTTTTATTTCCAACAATTTATTACCCACCTTCTCTATTTCACCGCATATGGAGCTTGTTCCAGCGTTGTGTGTGAAGAATGAAAGGGCTGTCGAGGTCAAGGATGGAAAATATTCTAATCTCGGGGACGAGAATCGAAAACACTGGCACCCCTCGAGAATCCTCGACGAACTGAAGGAGAATTATGAGGCAGCCTACGTTCTAGACATTGATGGCATCGAGCGAAATCAACCCAACATCAATCTGATTCAGAAAATTTCACAAACCATGCCCATCTGGCTCGATTCCGGACCTACCACCCCGATGGGAGTCATGGATATGCTCGTCGTCGGCGCCGACAAGGTAGTCATCAGCACGAGAACCCTTCGTGACCCGACCCACATCAAAGAAGCTTTAGACATGTCGAAGAACATCATGATTTCGATAGATTTCGACGAGGAACTAATCTCGGCAAGCCAGCAAGTTCAGGAAATGGGAGTAAGTGGCATTTCTCAAGAAGCGAAAAATGCCGGCTGTGACACCGTGATGTTCTTCGATTTTGCAAGATTGGGAAAGGGCACGGGTCTGAACAGATATGAGATAGGGACGCTCGCCCAGACCTTCGAAAAGGTTTATGTCGCGGGAATCATAGAGCCCCGCGATGTCGACGAACTGAAAAGTCTGGACGTGACCGGCGCCATCGTTGATTTCAAGAAGTTGAAGGAGTGGGGACATCATGAATGACCTCGAGCAGGCAATCGGGATTTTGTACAAGAAAAAGGGTAAAAAGGAGATGTCAGAAAAGGAATTCGTCTTCTCGGCGTCGATGGACTTCCGCTGGTTCACGCCGAAGGAAGCGCAAAAACTAATGGACATCAGTCTGGACAGCCAGCTTCTCGAATCGAAGAAGGGCGCACTTTCACCGAACTTTGACACCTCGAACATCAAGATTCCGAAGGGCTATAAACCGAAGCCAGATATTCTAAAAATCGCCACGCCGCCGAAAGGCATATTCCTGAAGATAGTGGACATCGTGTCAAAAGAGAAGGAAATCCCGCGAAAGGAAGTCATCGCGATGATGAACAGCCAGCAGGAAAAAATGAACGTCGACATCGAGGTCGCGGCGCTCGTTGTCGCCGAGCGCCTCGGAATCGACATCAACAAACACATTTCCAACGTCGAAAAGGAATTGGACAAACGCTACAAGAGTGATTGATGATTAACCGATGTAGCCCAAATCGTCCTTTTGAATGTCCGACGTTGCCTCTGCCAGGTCATCCAGCTTCGATGTGACCATCTCCAACTCTTTTGATTTTTCTTCTAAATTCGAGACGTTAATTTCCACGTCCAGTATCTTGGCCAGAATACCGACGACCGCCATCGCACTGTTCGGGTCTGCGAAGTATCCGGACGTTTCGCCCATCAGGCAAACACCGTTCATGCTCCTTATCGCACCGAGGCCCAGAAGCAGGCCGGATGCCCCGACGATGCCGTTTCCGGGCTCGTCCTTGGAAAATTCTACACCAAGGGATTTCATTTCTTCGACAAGTTCGGGCGAAGTTGCCGCCCCCAGCACCCGGGGCTCCTTCACGATACGGCCGATTCCCCAGCCGCCGAGCGTGAAAATCAGTTTACCGCCGTTCTTGATCAGTAGCTCTATCATGAAGTTCGAGAGGTCGTACTGCCCCTCCGGTGTCATGCCCTGGTAGTCGCCCACGAGAAAGATAATATCACTCTTGCCGGGCGAGCCAAACTTGTGATAATATAACTCGTTCGAGACGAGGGAAGCGATTCCCCCGCCGTCGATAAGCACCTGCGGCGGGAAATGCTTGGAATAGATGCTGGCGAACTTCTTCGCCTTTAATTCTTCAATGATATGCTCGGCTGCCAGTTTACCGACGTTACCGACGCCGGGCAGCCCCTCTATCAATATCGGTTCGTTAAGGTCAGGCTCCTCGTCATATTCAATGATTATCTTGTCCATCATCTGATCCTCCTATTTCATAGTAGGCTCTCCTAACGGCTACGCCATCAGGCTCCTCCTCTTTCATAGATGGCTTCGCCATTAGGCCCCCTCCTTCGTGATTTTTTTGAGTTTTCTGCGATATTTGCCGTACCTGTCTTCAGGCGAAAACCTCGGCGGATGGGGGGACACGACCCCGGCCCCGCACTTCTGGCACTCGTCTTTCAAAGTATAATCTCTACAGTCCGGGCAGGTCTTGATATTGCTCATCACCGCACCTCCTTTTTCAGAGCAGGCTTACACTGAACTCGCCTTGCTTCGTTCATTATTTCTCCCTTCTGGTGAATTTCGCAGCTCCGCCGGCCTTTTCGATTGACTGGCTGGCTTTATCGACAGCCGATTTCAAAAGCTCTTCCGCGATTTTATAATCCTGCGACTTAACGATGACCCGATATCTCGGCGCTCCGATGTACTGGACCACGACATCCCCGTCGGAAACTTTCTCAGCCTCGACCAACGCGGCTCTGATATGCTCTATACCGTCGCTGGCATTGGAAGTAAGCTCCAGATATCCGTCGATTGAGACTAACGCAGGAGTAACATTCTCCTTCGCCACCTCGACGAAAGCATCGACCCAGTCTCCCTTGAATAATTTTTTGTCCAGCTTAATCCCAGGAGTCGCGGCATCCTCATACGCAACATACAACGAACCGTAATGTTCGATGAGTTTGTCCGCGAACGTTTCGTGGCACCAGGCCAGATTTTTACCGAGGCGTTCGCCGATAACTTCCAGAAGTTTTTCCGACCTCTGCTCATTCTTCCAATCCTGGATTTTCTCACGCTTCTGGTGGTCATTCACTTTTTTCAATGATAAATCGATGTGACCCTTTGACGGGTCGACATTCATGACCTTGCAGACGATTCGTTGCCCTTCACGAACATAATCACTCATTCTCTTGACCCAGCCAGTGGCGATTTCGGCAACGTGAATGAAACCCTCTTTCTGCTCGTATTCCTCTAACAAAACAAAAGCACCGAAGTTGCGGACGTTTTTAACTGTGCACACAACCAGGTCGCCTTCTTCCGGATAATTATCGGTTTTAGCCATCACTCCACAACTCCGACAAACTCCCCTTTGATCTCAGCCTTTCCGCCAGTGGGGTTTGCCAAAGTAGAGCCGCAGGCCAGACATAAAACCTTGGAAGCGGCCTTCACGAATATGACCTGGCCGTTGCTGCAATCGCCGCATTTCACCTTGATGAACGATGCGTCGGCGGGTATTTTTTTCACTTTTCTCTTTGCCAGGTCTATTCCTCCACGAATTCGAACCTCTTCGACCTGATGGACGGAGGCTGGACATATTTCTTACAATCAACACATTTGTATCTTAACCACACGCGCCTTGTCGGCTTCTCCCTGCCCTCCGGTTTCGGCCTCGGGAAGCCACCGTAGCCCGCCGTGACGCGCCTGAACTGCCTCTGCCCACGCTTGAGCTCGCTAGCTGGCTTCTTCTTAACCTTCTCGACGTCGTGCGGAGTGTGCTTCTTGCACGAAGGGCAATACGTGTTTATCTTTCTTGGCAGTTTCATTCTCATCACTACACATGTGGTTCCAGATTGGAAGCAGACAAAACACGACCATATATAAAATATTACTGTATTATTAATTAAACTACTAAAAACAGTTTTATACAACCGCATGTTTCACATCACTACCCGACTTAGCTTAGACTGGCTAGAGCGGCTGACTGTAGTAGGAGACCGGACCACGTCCGGTAATCAGCCGATATCAGCAGATCCCCGGTTCAAATCCGGGAGTCGGGACTTGTTTTTTTAAAATAAAATGATACGAGAAAATGAAATTTTTTACCTCGCAGATAACTTTCAAACGCTTTGGCCAGTCAGTTACAATATACTCACAAATTATCAACAATGATTAAATAGCGAAGACGTTATCGTCGCTCCGATATCTGAATAGCCCCGTGGTGTATTGGCAGCATCGGTTGATCTGATCAACCAGGCGGCAGTTCGATTCTGCCCGGGGCAATCACGACGGCCACTTCCAAAAGACAATCATCACGAAGGTAAAAAAATGATAGACCCCGACAATATCGATTATGAAAAAATAGGTTTCAAAGCTGGCCTGGAAATTCATCATCAGATTAAATCTAAAAGGAAATTATTCTGCCACTGTCCGGCAGAGCTTAGCCAGCCACTCCAAAAGGAGCCAAAATTCACCTTCC
Organism: Methanomassiliicoccales archaeon; assembly: GCA_030672365.1. Classification (GTDB taxonomy): domain Archaea; phylum Thermoplasmatota; class Thermoplasmata; order SG8-5; family JAGLSY01; genus DAOVGM01. The sequence continues at coordinate 844 of DAOVGM010000016.1, read as the reverse complement.
ACCGACGTTTCCGGGCGGTCATGGGTGAGATGGGCGACTTCGACCCGGGCATGCTCATTGAGGTTGAGAAGGGATATCTTGTAATCTACCATGCCAATGACGACCACGTCTGCACCTACGAGATGGACGAAACCCCGCCCTTCTGGATCGATGAAGAATCGATAGATGTCGGCTTCCACCTGGCCAGTCTGTTCAAATGCGAGAGCCCCGCACAGGAAATCGTGGTCAACAGAAAGCAGTACCTGGACGGCTCGATAACCACCGGATTTCAGAGAACTTTTATCGTGGCCAGGGACGGCCACGTCGAACTCCGGGGCGGAAAGAAGGTTCGCATATCGAACATACTGATAGAGGAGGACTCGGCCAGAAAGATTAAAACTGAAGACAGAGGAAGAACCGTATATTATAACCTGGACAGACTGGGCATCCCCCTCACCGAGATTATCACGGACCATGATTTTATCAATACGCCCGAGGAGCTTGTCGAAACCGCCAAAATGATAGGTCTGAACTTGCGAACCACAGGACTTGTAAAGCGCGGAATCGGGACGGCTAGGCAAGATGTAAATATTTCAATAAACGGCGGAAACCGCGCCGAACTGAAGGGCATTCAGGACCTTGCCGCGCTCCCAAAGCTTTGCGCACATGAAGTTTGCCGCCAGTCCGGGCTTATCGACATAAGAAACCGACTTGCTTCCCTCGATATCACGAAAGATGAAATAGAGCACACCTACGTCGACATCAGCCACCTTTTCAATATGCTGGCCAAAGGCGAAAAAGTTTATGCCGTCCGCTTGCCGGAATTTGAAGAAATCCTAAGGACCGAAATCCAGCCGGATAAGGA
>DAOVGM010000053.1 GCA_030672365.1 Methanomassiliicoccales archaeon | reverse complement strand
TGCACGCCGAGGTCTGCAAGTTCGCCAACGTCCTGCGAAAGCTGGGGGTGAAGAAAGGTGACAGAGTCTGCATTTACCTCCAGATGCTCCCCGAGCTCCCAATCACCATGCTGGCCTGCGCCAGGATCGGGGCAGTCCACTCCATCGTTTTCGGTGCTTTCTCCTCGGACTCGCTCAAGGACAGGATCAACGATTCGGAATGTAATATCATCATCACGCAGGACACCGCTCTGCGCGGCAGGAAGAACGACATTCCTATGAAGACGAATGCGGACAAGGCTGCGACCGAGTGTCCGTCTATTAAAAAAATCGTTGTCGTCCAGCGTACCGGCAACGAGGTCCCGATGCAGGACGGCAGGGACGTCTGGTGGCACGAGGTTATGGCGGCGGATGACGTTCAGGGCGATTGCCCGTACGAAGAGGTAGACGCGGAAGATCCGCTGTTCATTCTCTACACCAGCGGCTCGACCGGAAAGCCGAAAGGAGTTCTGCACACCACCGGCGGCTACATGATTTTTGCAGCCACGACTCACAAGTACGTTTTCGACTATCATGACGGAGATATATTCTGGTGCACCGCAGACTGCGGCTGGATCACCGGCCATACGTATATCGTGTACGGGCCGTTGCTCAACGGGGCGACGAGCATCGTGTTCGAGGGCGTGCCTACTTACCCGGATGCGGGAAGGTTCTGGCAGGTCGTCGATAAATATCAGGTCAACCAGTTCTACACGGCTCCCACGGCCATCCGCGCCCTGATGAAAGAAGGGGACGAGCCTGTTACCTCGACTTCCAGAAAAAGTCTGAGACTTCTCGGCTCCGTCGGCGAGCCCATTAATCCGGAAGCGTGGAAATGGTATTACGAGGTCGTGGGTGATTCGCGATGCCCGATTGTGGATACGTGGTGGCAGACCGAGACAGGCGGCATCCTGATAACGCCGCTTCCGGGCGCGATCCCGATGAAGCCGGGCTCCGCAACGCTTCCGTTCTTCGGGGTAGAGCCGGCAATCGTCGATGACAAAGGGGTCGAGCAGGAAGGAGAGGCCAGCGGGCCGCTCATCCTCAAGGGTGCATGGCCGGGCATTATGAGGACGGTGTACGGCCACCACCAGAGATTTAAAGAAACTTATTTCTCGATGTTCCCCGGAACTTACTTCACCGGCGACGGTGCCAAAAGGGACAAGGACGGCTACTACTGGATTACCGGTCGAATCGACGACGTCATCAACGTATCCGGCCACAGGATGGGTACCGCGGAGGTCGAGTCGGCGCTTGTCTCCCACCCGGCAGTGGCAGAAGCGGCTGTCGTCGGCTACCCGCACGAGATCAAGGGCCAGGGCATTTACTCTTACGTGACCTTGAAGATAGGCCACGAGTACACTGACGAGCTCAAGAAGGAATTGAGGAACCACGTTCGCGCAGAAATCGGGCCGATCGCAACGCCTGACGTGGTACACTGGGCACCCAGCCTTCCGAAGACCCGCTCCGGAAAGATCATGCGCCGCATTCTTCGTAAGATCGCCTCGTGCGAGTACGACCAGATAGGCGACACGTCGACGCTGGCAGACCCCAGCGTCGTCGATGGACTTATCAACGAGGCTTGCGAGAAGTAGTGTCGCAGGCGACACTAGGAGAAAAAGATAATTATAGTTTCGTTCCATCTCAATGCAGGTTAGAAAATGGCCTCGAAAAGTATTACCTTGAAAGTCGAGCGAGCGCAGAGCCAGTCAGACGTCGGTCTCGGTAAGGTCAGAATGGACACCAAGACCCGCCTGGCTTTGGGGGTGGAAGTAGGCGACATCGTCGAAATTCAAGGCAAGAAGCCGACCGCCGCCAAGGTCTACAGGATGATGCAGGAGGACGAGGGGAAAGGCCTCATTCGCATGTGCAATCTTCTGAGGCTGAGCGCGGGTGTTTCGCCGGGCGACAAGGCCGAGGTGAAAAAAGCGGACGTGAGCAACGCGACAAAGATCACGCTGGCTCCGTCTATCTCCAAGGGTACGAAACTGCGATTCGGCGAGGGCATCGAGGCTTTCATTAAAAGAGGACTGGGCCAGCGCCCGATCGTCAAAGGCGATACCATCCTGATCCCGGGCGTGGGGCTCAGCGGAAATCTGCCGTTCATTGTAACGTCCACAACTCCGAAAGGCGTTGTGCTGGTTGCCAACAATACAACTCTGAGCGTGAAGGACGAGGCTGTGACGGAAGCGGATGTCGCGGTAACCACCATCGCCTACGAGGACATCGGAGGTCTGGACGATGAGTTGCAGCGCGTCCGCGAGATGATCGAGCTTCCGCTCAAACATCCTGAACTCTTCAGACGGCTGGGCATCGACCCGCCGAAGGGGGTTCTTCTCTACGGGCCGCCGGGCACTGGCAAGACCCTCATAGCGAAGGCGGTGGCGAACGAATCCGGCGCCTCATTTTACTCGATTCAGGGGCCGGAGATCATGTCCAAATTCTACGGCCAGAGCGAAGAGAAATTGAGAGAAAAATTCGAGGAGGCGGAGAAGAATTCGCCATCAATAATTTTCATCGACGAACTGGATTCCATCGCACCGAAGAGGGACGATGTCCAGGGCGAGGTCGAAAGGCGGGTAGTCGCCCAACTACTGACCCTGATGGATGGTTTAAGCGACCGTGGAAATGTCATAGTCATAGCCGCTACGAATCGTGAAGGTTCAATCGACCCGGCATTGAGACGGCCTGGCAGGTTCGACAGGGAGATCGAGATCGGGGTACCGGACCGCGACGGCCGCAAGGAGATCCTGGAAATTCATACTAGGGGTATGCCGTTCGAGGGCAAAGATAAGGACCGTGAAAAGCTGCTGGATGAGCTCGCGAATATCACCCACGGTTTCGTGGGGGCGGATTTGGAGGCGCTCGGCCGCGAGGCCGCGATGAAGGCACTTCGCCGATATCTTCCCGAATTCGATTTGGACAAGCCTATTCCGACCGAGGTGATCGAAAAGATGGAAGTTACCCGCGAGGATTTCATGAAGGCCTTTAAAGAGGTGGAGCCCAGCGCGATGCGGGAGGTCATGGTCGAAATTCCGCAGGTCTCGTGGGACGACGTCGGCGGCCTGGAGGACGTCAAGACGATTTTGAAGGAAGCGGTGGAGTTGCCCCTGAAAGACCCGGGCGCATTCAAGCGAATGGGAATCCGGCCGCCGAGGGGCTTGCTATTGTACGGCCCCCCGGGAACTGGCAAGACCATGCTGGCTAAAGCTGTGGCGCACGAATCGGAGGCAAACTTCATCTCGATCAAAGGGCCGGAGGTCATGTCGAAGTGGGTCGGCGAGAGCGAGAAGGCAGTTCGCCAGATATTCAAGAAGGCAAAACAGGTTTCTCCGTCGATCGTCTTCCTGGATGAGATAGATGCGATTGCGCCGGCGCGCGGGACCTCTCACGACTCCGGCGTAACCGAGCGGCTTGTCAATCAACTTCTGACCTCCATCGACGGAATGGAATCGCTGGAGGGCGTGGTCGTCATCGGCGCGACGAACAGGCCGGACATCATGGACCACGGACTTTTGCGTCCAGGGCGGTTCGACAGGCTGGTGTATGTCGGCGTGCCCGACTGGAAGGCACGAAAGGCGATCTTCGAGGTGCATACCGAGGAAATGCCTCTGAAGGGCGTTGACATCGACTGGCTTGCAGACCAGACCGACGGTTATGTCGGAGCTGACATCGAGGGTTTATGCCGCGAAGCCGGGATGATAGCCCTGCGAAAGGACCTGAAATCCAAGAATGTGACAAAGGCGGATTTCGAGGAGGCTTTGAAAGCCATAAGACCGTCGGCGACCAAAGAAACAATCAAATATTACGAGAGCATTAAGGAAGCACTCGAGAGTGGCGTACATAAAAGGCCTGCCGACAAAGGTGTTGGCTACCACGCCTGAGGTGATGTGATGAAAAAATTCATGACTGAATTGCGGGGAAAGACTGTGATGACTAATGACGGCCAGATACTTGGCATGATCGAGAATTTTGTGGTGGACACAGTCACCGGCGACTTGGCCCACGTGCTCGTTATCCCGGCCGAAGAGGTCGAGGTCCGCCTCTTCAGGACAGACGCCCAGGGACGGCTCATCCTGCCCTTCAGCGAGATGAAGGCAGTCCGCGACGTCGTGGTCATGGACGTCGCGTAAACTACCAGGCCATAAATGACCTGGCGTTTATATCTTGGCCTGGAAGTTTCCTTTCAGTAGGCCATATGCGCAACTGCTCGAAGCCACAGAAGGCTTCGAGTTTCTTTGAAATTTATCGATGCGCATACGGCAGTCTACCATGTTTGTTATCAAACGGGCCAGTTCATCCCAGCCCTGAAGGACTGAGCGTTCTTGACCCTGCAATAGTAAACTACCATTCCCGAAGGTATTGGAAGTTTACGTAGCATTCCCAACCCTCAAACACACAAATTCTTTTATTTCAGTATGTGTTCTATTGCTCGGTGTTATGAGCAACGTAGAGATATTCTTCAAGGTAGGACTTATGGGATTTTCGCTACTCCTTTTCGCGATTTCCGCAATTTCCTACAAGAGAATCGGAAGCCAGCGTCTGTTGTTCGTGTGCATCGCCTTCGGAATATTCGCCGTCAAGGGATTGCTGTTGACGGCCGGGATATTTATGTCCCCTACTCCGGAATGGCTTGAAGCACCGATACAGCTGATAATACTGGACTTCCTGATAATGATTCTACTCTACCTTGGAATAGCCAAGCGATGAGACCTACGCAAATTGGGGCAGAAGAATGGAAGAGGGAGTCCTCGAACTGGAGAACAGACGTAAGATATACCAGCTCATCTCGAAGTATCCCGGGATGTATCTCAGAGAGATTGAGAAAGAGCTAGGGCTGGCTGTGGGCGTTCTCGAGTATCATCTCAGCTATCTGGTCAAGAAGGAGATCCTGTCCACAGAGATAGACGGCAACAGGGTCCGGTACTTCGTCATGGAGGACGTGAGTTTTGGGGATAAAGCGGTCATATCACTCCTCCGCCAGAAGACCCCCAGACGCATCGTCGTTCACCTCATGCTCAACCCCGGCTGCAACTTCGGAGAGGTGCAGGAGCAGTTTAAAATCTCGAAGTCCACCCTCTCATTCCACATGAAGAAATTGACAGATGCCAGTGTCGTAAATGCGACCAAAGAGGGGCGCACCACATCATACGAGGTAAACGACCCCGACACAATAGGCAGAATAATTCTCACTTACAAGGCAAGCTTCCTTGACAGCGTGGTTGACCGCTTCGCGGACATCTGGCTGGAAATGCAGGCATGACTTTTCACACCAATCAAGGGCATGTTCGAGGCCCGGTGGATTAGAGTAGTTTATCTGATAATTTTGGTATTCTAAAGCAAACACAATTCGCTCCGAGCAGGACGTGGCTAGCCGCAGCGAGCAGGCCTTTGGGGGTTTGGGAAAGGCCAGCGGAGCTGTGGAAGGGTGGGGGCCCACCCACTGGATAGGGCGGGTCAATATGACCTACCACTTTCAGTCACCCCCTCTAATCATATTTATAGTTCTCAATTCAATATCCTCTTGGGATAATGAATTTGGGATACCAAGCACAGGCGAGACAGGCAAGAAAAATCGAAAAGGACTTTACCGATATGCGCGGCCAGATATCCGGTGGGAAGTCTGCCGAGCTATGTGCGTATTGCAAGGGCTCCAAACGCCTTTGCGGAAAGGAAAGATGCCCTGTGCTGGCCAAGTTCTATTCGATGTCGAAATCCCAGCCGCTGACAGCATCGGAGACTATTGCCGGCTCGTCTCCTCCCGGGGTTTTCGTGGGGCGGTTCGGATATCCGAAGGTGTTCGTGGGCCCCCTTGTACCGCCTGAGATGGGTGATACAACCCTCTATGATACGCCGGAACGCTGGGTCGGTCGGTCGATCGAAAACATCGTGGATTTCCGAATGAAGCTTGTTCGGGGGATGAAGGCCGTCGATATTCATAATGTCGAGAACGGCGGGCGGATTGTGGACACTACTCGGGAACTGGCCATGGGCCAGATTTCAGCTGATGTGGAAGCGAATTTTACGAAGAAGCCCTACGGGAAAATCACGTTCAACTCCGAGGTCCAGCCGTTCGGGCCCTCGGCCCCGCTCAGGGGACTGGATTCTGGCAACATCAAGATAGACCAGCGTATTGATAAGGCTTATTCGGACACCGACCTGAAAGCGGTCGGCGCGGTTACCGGCTTGTATGAAAATGGTATTCTGGTTTCGCGCATCCAGAAGGCTTTCAGCGTGGGCGCCTTCGGCCTGGGGAAGAATAGGAAGTTCGTGCCGACGAGATGGAGCATTACGGCGGTCGACGACATCCTGGGCAAGGACCTTCTTAAGCAGACGAAGGAAGCGCCGCTCATAAACGATTTCGAAGTGTACTGGACAGAGGCTTTGGACAACCGGTGGGCTGTGCTGATGATGCCCTGCTCGTGGAGGTACGAGCTCATCGAGGCCTGGTATCCGAACACTGTCTGGAACCCGTATGGAATGGACGTGGCCATCATGTCCGACTTCGAGTTCTTTAAGAATAGAACTACATATGCGAAAATCGGGGGCTGTTATTATGCTGCACGACTGGCTGTGAACGAAAATCTCACAGCCAGGCGACGTCAAGCGGGAGTCGTGATATTCAGGGAGGCGCATGCCGGCTACATCATGCCTGTGGGGGTGTGGAACGTGCGGGAGAACGTGCGGGCCGCGATTCGGAAAAACCCGCGGAAGTTCAACACGCTGGCCGAGTCCCTGAACTACGTCGAGTCGCGCATGGACATCCCGATGAAGAGGTGGATAAAGACCAGCGGGGTTCTGAAGGATTTGCTCTATCAGAAACGGCTCGAGGATTTTCTGGCTGTTGACAAACCAGACGAGCCGGAGATGGTGAGGCGGTGAAAGTGAAAAGCGCGCTTTCGCCTTCCAGATTGCCGGGTCTGGACTATGCCCTGAATCCGTATCGGGGATGCGGGCACGGCTGCGTTTATTGCTACGCCCCCGACGTTCTGAGAATGGATGATTGGCAGGAATGGGGGTGCGAACCGGACGTCAAGGAGAACCTGCCGGTTGTGCTTGCTAAAGAGCTGAAAAAGAAGAAATCCGGAGTCGTGGGCCTTGGCACCGTCACCGACCCCTACCAGCCGATCGAAGCCAAGACAAAAATCACGAGATACTGCCTTGAGCAGCTCGCCCAAAAAGATTGGCCTGTCTGCATCCAAACAAAGTCGGATTTGGTTCTTCGGGACATCGACATTCTTTCGAAGATGGAGAATGTCGAGGTCGGATTTACGCTTACGACTTTGGATGAGGGCGTTGGGAAAACAATCGAGCCTAATTCCTCGCCTTCACAAAATCGGGTCGTGGCGTTAAGGCAGCTTTCAGAGGCGGGAATAAAGACCTGGGTGTTTTTGGGGCCGATCGTGCCGACGTTGAATGACTCTGAGGAATCATTGTCTGTTGTCATTTCCGCGGCTGCCGGTGGTTTGGCTACCAGCGGCGGCACGGCTGCCGGTGGTGTTGCTACCGTCGGAAGCGCGGCTGCCGATGGTGTTGTTACCAGCGGCGGCACGGCAGCCGGCAACGGCGCGTCCTACCTACTTTTCGACAAGTTGCGGCTCAGGCCCATCGTCATCAAAAGGATGACTCATTCGTTAGGTGAAGATTTTGCCCGGGTTCAAACAGTTCTGAAGGGCAAGGATTGGTTTGCTGGCATCATCGAAATAGTCGAGACCGAGTGCTCAAAACACGGGCTCGAGTGCAGACGGGCATTCGGTTAAGGGCATGATTTTTAGTATTTGAGGGAAATATACTGGCAATGTCGCGCATGGATTTGAAGAGGGATGTCCGCCTTGGCTCGAAGGAAGGAGCCCTCTTGTTTATGGCATTGGTCATCATCTTCTATACCATAGCCAGACTTCTCAGCGTCGGCATGCACGAGGTCTTGGGCCACGGCCTGTTCGCCGAGGCTGTGGGAGGCGAGTTCTACGCGACCTACATCTCGCCGAGCGGCGGTTTTGCAGCAATCCACATGCCGGCCGGCACGGCGGCCTGGGTGACTGGCATAATTTACATGGCAGGCATAATGGTGGAGCTCGTCGTCGGCCTGGTCATCCTGTTTCTCGTCCTGCCGCGAATGAAGACCTTCACGAAATCGCTGTTCATGATTGTGCTGGCAGAGGTAATGCTCGTCCATTCTTCACTTTATATCGTTCTTGGCACGATGATCCCGGAAGGCGACACCTACATCGCCGCCTGGCTCTTCGGAATTCCCAAAGGTTTTTTTGTGATTGTCGGGCTGGTGCTCTCATGCCTCTTCGTCCAGATAATTTCGCTCAAGGTCATTGATTTCATTTCGGCGCACATGATTATCCGTGATGACAAGGCGGCCAGAAAAGGGCTTATATTGTTTTGGTTGCCCCCGCTGGCCGTCATCTGGTCGTCGTTCTTGATTCCCTCCGGCGCCTCTGCCGCAGAAATGAAATACGCATTCTATTACGGCGTTCTTCTGCTATTGCTGACTCTCCTCAGCATTTTCTTCATATCTCGCATTTTCACCCTCAAGTTCAGGATATCGGACGAGAGGGGACCGCGGCTCGACAGGGTAACCGCGGCTTTAGCCATTTTCGTCGTCGCCCTGGTAATCTGGATGGTTGTTTTCGGGCCGAGCAGGTCTGCTGCCCATGGCCTCCTGCTGAAGGACCCGCCTGTGGAAATCGAGCAGAGTTATACGAACTACAGCGTCGGCAACATCGTGATTTTCATCGACGCGAACGGAACGCTGGACGTCTCGGTGCGGCTGAAAGGAGTGGTGTCGGACCGTTCCTCTCCGCTTGATAGAAAAATTTACGAAAGTTTCGATAATAGGCCCAACTGGCCGTACTTCGAGGACAGCGCGCGGGTCACGGTCGCCAACATGTTCGGGCTGAACGAAAGCCAGGCTGAGAACATAACATTCGAAACATCGGTCGGCGGAGGGGTCTGGGCTGTCGAAACTTATGGTTACGCCAGAAATCTGGATACGACCCTGAACTTCAGTTTTGTCGGTTTCTCATTTGAATCGAACGGATATCTGGCTCTGGAAATCAACGACCCGTGGATGGTCGGCTCCAATCCAGGATACATCGACGGGATCGAGTTCAGGTGGGGCAACCTCACGTTCCTGAACTACACGGCTCAAAACTACACCGGCCACAACATTTCTTATCACTACGGAAACGTGAGCCAGAGTTTTATAGGATGGCAAAATCCGGACATCTGGACATCGCCGACCTCATACACTATCCTTCTTCGTACACCCCAATATAAATGAGGAGCGCGATTCCGAACCAGGCGAGAGCCAGTATCATGAGCGGCGCCGAACCGACGCTGAAGAGCACCCTAAAAGCTACAAACAACAGTGGTACTATGAATCCGACTATCCAGAAGATGACTTTGTTCTGCTCGCTCATTACGTGGTTCATGTTATCACATCCTGCACAAACAACCACTACATAAAAGTATTCCTAAAGGCCAGTTTCCGCGGCCGCGCCGCCGCCGGTAGAGCCACCGTCGGCAGCCGCGCCGCCGCCGGTAGCAACACCTTCGGCGGCCTGCCTGATGGCCGCGATGTTTCCGGCAATGCCCCGTTCGCCTTTAAAAACAGCAGAGCCAGCAACCAGAATGTTGCCCCCTGACCGCGCAACGAGCCCCGCGTTCTGCTCCCCGATGCCGCCGTCCACCTCGATATCGATATTCAACGAGTGCTCTTCGCAGTATTTTTTGGCTTGAACGACCTTCTCCATGACCTCGGACATGAACTTCTGGCCGCTGAAGCCCGGATTGACCGTCATGATCAGCAGCATGTCGAGGTCCGGCATGTAATCTTTTACCTCGGAGAACGGGGTCGGCGGGTTAAGAGAAATACCCGCCTTGACGCCCAGGTCCTTTATCATCTTGAGAGATTCCGAAAGCGAGTCCTCACACTCAGCATGGACAACTATCCAGTCACTGCCGGCGTCCGCGAACTTCTCGATGTATTGGAGCGGGTGGCTTATCATCAGGTGGGCGTCGAAAGGAATCGCTGTTTCCTTTCGAAGCTGTTTTACGACCGCTGGCCCGAATGTGATGTTTGGCGCGAAGTGCCCATCCATTATATCGAGATGGAGAAGGTCCGCGCCCCCTCGTTCGGCTTCCTGAACATCCTCGGCCAGATGCGTGAACCTGGCTGACAGGATAGAAGGTGCTATCATGATTTTGCGGCTCATCGCCGGGGTATCCTCCGCCACGATAATAAATTTTGGGAATTCCCAAAGAAGCCCTGCAATACACTTTAATAATCTCGTGAGCATATTGGGTAAAAGGAGTGGACAAAATGGACGAAGGTACAATTGGATTGATACTAATCGTGACGGGCATTTTCATGCTCTTAGCAGAGGCTTCGTCGCCAGGCTTTTTCATAGCCATTCCGGCGACTGTCCTACTCGTGCTGGGTTTGATCGGGGTCGTCGCGCCGGACATATTCTTCACATGGGTGAGCCCGGTAGTAGCCGTGGCAATAGGAATTCCGGCGACTGTCGGCACGATAATGCTCTACCAGAGACTGGCCCCGCCGGAAGTGCCGACAACGACAGTGGGAACATCCCTCATCGGAAGGCACGGCACCGTGACCAAGGAGATCGTGCCCAAGGAAATAAGCGGCAAGATATCGGTTGACAACACGAGCTGGAGTGCCACTTCGACCCATGTTATCCCCGTTGGGACAGAGGTCGTCATCGTGGAAAGCACGGGAGTTCACGTCAAGGTCAAAGAATTAAATGACAGGAGGGAAGAATAATGCCATTGGAAATGTGGATACTTCTGGGAATATTCTTCGCGATGGTGATGATTGCGATAATCAGCACTGGTGTGAAGATCATCCAGCCATACGAGCAGGGACTGTTGATAAGGCTCGGAAACTTCAGAAGGGTGCTGAACCCGGGATTCAACATGGTCGCACCGCTGATATCCGAGGTCATTAAGATGGACCTCAGGACGCAGGTCATGGACGTTCCGAGGCAGGAAGTCATTACTAAAGACAACTCGCCCACGAACGTCGACGCCATCATCTACATCAAGGTGGTGGACCCGAAGAAAGCGTTCTTCGAGGTCGACGACTACCGAAGGGCAACGATTTACCTCGGCCAGACAACCCTGAGGTCACTCATAGGGAACATGGAGTTGGACGAAGTCCTGTACAGCAGGGACACGATAAACACCCACCTACGGGACATACTGGACAAGGCAACAGACCAGTGGGGAGTTAGAGTTGAAGCTGTGGAAATCAGAGAGGTCGACCCAGTCGGGCCAGTGAAGGCCGCGATGGAGGAGCAGACCTCCGCCGAGAGGCGAAGGAGGGCCGCGATTCTTACCGCAGACGGTGAGAAGAGGTCGGCCATTCTCGTCGCCGAGGGTGACAAGAGGTCGAGGATTTTGCAGGCAGAAGGTGTCCGCCAATCCAAGATATTGGAGGCTGAAGGACAGCGGCTGGCCATCATCCTTGAAGGCCAGGGCGAGGCCCAGAAGTTGAGAATCCTCGCGATGGGTGCGCTGCCGTTGGACCACAAGGCTTTGACGGTGCTGTCACTCGATACCCTGAAGAAGATGGGCGACGGCCAGGCAACCAAGATAATATTCCCCTTCGAGATTTCGAGACTCGTCGAGGGGGCCGCGGATTACCTGGGCGTTAGCCAGAAAACACGGGAGCACACGGCAACGTCCGCACAGGACCTGGAACAGCTGCTTGGAAAGGCCGACGACATTCTGGGCGAGATTCCAAGCTCCTCGGCCCTGAAGAAGGAGCTGGAGGTCATCGAAAAGGAGATGGAAAAGGAGGCCCGGACAACCGAGGAAATTGCAGACGGGCTTCAGAAGGGATCTGAGAAGAAGATAGAAGGCCTCATGGAAGACTGATCTTGAGTTTCAATGCCCGTCAAACGACGGGCAACCTTTTAAATTTTTTATCGAAAATGTTATAAGTAGAGGGGCATTCCAATCATCCATGCGCTTCAGCGTTATCATCATAGTTCGGAACGGGGAGCAGTACATGAGAGATGCACTGGACAGTCTTGTGCATCAATCCAGAAAGCCGGACGAGGTGATAGTTGTCGACGCTGAAAGCACCGATTCGACCCAGGAAATCGTGCGGGAGTATGAACGGGACTACCCGTTCATCGCTCTGCACGTGGAGCCTGGCACACGCGGGGAAGGGCGGAATTTTGGGGTCGAGGTGTCGATGGGGGACGTGGTTGCATTCATGGACGCCGACGCGCTGGCTAACGCGATATGGGCGGAGGAGATGCTCCGGTCGTTTGATGAGGGGGCGGACGTTGTGGCCGGTCGCGAGGTGCGGCTCGGATACACCGGCTTTACGTCGCTGAAGCGTGTCGGAATGCTGCACAAGGGGGTTGACATCACTTACCCGAGCGTCAATCTGGCTTATCGGAAGAGCGTGTTCGAGGCCATCGGCGGCTTTGATTCTTGGTTCAAGGAGGCGGAAGAAGTAGATTTAAATTTCAGGGCAGTGGATGCTGGCTACAAGCTCGTGTATAATGAAAAGGCGATAGTTTATCACAGGGCGCGGGAGACTTTTACGGGCTTCTTCAAGCAGTCCTTCTGGTACGGCTTCGGAAGGAAGGAACTCACACTCAAGCACGGGACCCTCTGGCAGACCTACAGCCCCCTGGAAATGGTGAAGGTCGGCAAGGAGGAGTCCATCTGGAAGATATTCAGATTGATTTTTTCATTCTTTGGCTACATGTTCTGTAAGATCATCGGCAAAAGGGAGATTGTCAAGGTGCGGATGCGGGAATCCAAAGCCAGTGAGCGGTGAGCCCATGGAACTGACATGCACGTTGAACCTGGAATTTGATGACGAGGCGACGGCCAGTGCAATTGCCGGTGCAGTCAAAATCGACGACGGTGATTTCGTCGAGACCGTCGTCGACAATAATATGGTTCGGGCAACCGTAAAAGCAGACAAAATCCCATCCCTTTTACACACACTCGAGGACTATCTGGCCTGTATCAATGTCGCAATAAACTCGTTGAAATAAGATTGATCTCCCCGCCCTGCCAGGCGGGGCTTCGAATCATAACCAATTGGTGCTGTCACTTACCCCGCCCTCCGCTTCGCTCCAGACGGGGCATGACGCAGTTGATTGTATTATTGCTCCGAGCAGGCCTTTGGGGGTTCGGGAAAGGCCAGCGGAGGAGCAGGGTGGGGGGCGACAGAATTGCATGGGGCGGGCAGCTAACCCACCCAGTTGATGGGGCAGGACTAAATCAACGGCTATTCGGGGCGGGCCTGAATGCCCTCCCTGACCTTCACCGCAATCCCTGTTTTGAACGCCAGCATCTCGTCCCTCGTCAAGAGCGCTCTTCCGATGGCAGCTAGCTCGTCTGATTCGTTAACTATAAGCACCTCGTCGCCTGGCACAATTTCCGGGTCCGCGTCCAACACGAACTTCGCAAAGACGTTCTTGCCCTCGCGGTTGAACTCCGCAGGCTCGTTCTGAGTTATGACCCGTAACTTTGGAGTCGGAAAGGCTGCGTGAAGTCTCTCCGCTCCCGAGGGCTTGAGGGTGAAAAATCCTGTGCTGGCCCTCATCGACAGGACGTGCTCTCCATCTACTATAACATTCCGGATTTTGCCTGTCTTTTTGGATTTGATAAATTCTAAATTGCCGTTGAAGAGGAAGGCTGATGCGCCCTTGCCGAACTGCATGTCCGCCACTGCTCTCACTCTTTCGGGCGCGATATCCCCGTGATGTGCTGGCTTGCCTGTTTTCATGTCATCGGAGTAATGCTTGACATCCCCTCCGAGAGAATCGAAAAACGATTTCGAAAAGGCGGAAATGGCATCGATGGTCTCGGCATCCGGATGCTCAGGGATGACCGACTGGGCGATGGGGTACATCTCGTCAAGCTCCATCGGCGCGGGGCCGAAGTACGAGTCCACCCAAAACTGGGCGTTTTCGGGAAGCTGGCTCATCTTGTCCTTGTAATGCCTGTGATACGGTTTGTGGCTCTCCGGAAAGACTATGTGCGCGGTTTTTGAGGTCTCGAAGCGCTCGGCCAGCCTTTTCTGGTATCTGGCCACCACCGGACGGTGGTAGCTGTCCGGTGATGTGTGCAGGAAGGCCAGTTCCCTGCTCAGGGGCTCGTGCTTTTCCATGAAATCCTTGTACTTTCGGAGCTGTTTGAGGCCGTCCAGCAGTTTCGGGTGGCCGCGGCACCTCTGCTCGACCATTTCCCAAAGCCGGCCCTCGTGAATCGCCTGTTTTATTCTCTTTATCTCGGCGAACGAGACGTGAAGATTGTGCATGGCCAGCAGATTTTCCTTTTCTGGATGCGCAGTCAGTTCGTCGGGTGTGCGACCGTAGCAAACCGGGCACTCGCAGGGCAGTTTTTTCATCTCTGCCAGGAAGCGCGTGCCGTCGACGAAGAGCATCCTGCCGTTCTTCGCGAACTTCGCGTACGCTGACGAATCAAAAATATCACAGCCCATGAGCGCGGCCAGCGAGAACATCATCGGGTGTCCGCATCCGAAAAGGTGCACCGGTTTCGAGGGGTCGAGGTTTTGCTTAGAGGTCATAACTACGTTGACCAGATCGGCATAGCGCTGGCTCTCCATCAGTGGCACGACCCCGCCGATTGGAACGACATCGCAGGCCAGTTCCGATATTCGGCTTGCGGATTCGGCTCTCAAATCCTCGAAAATCCCGCCCTGCACCGTGCCGGCCAGTAGCATATCCCCTTTATGCTCGACTGATGCCTTGGCCCTTTTCAGCGTCTCCTCCAGATCGCTCTTGACCTTCGAATGGGAATCATCTGGCTCCGAAAAGACATCGAGGATCGTGCCGATGTCCGAGCCGATATCTCTCTGAAATTTCACGATCTCAATGGGGTCGAGCTCGATATCGCCGTAGACGTGGGACTGGAACGTGCCCGAATCGGTCATGATAGTGCCCTCGAAACCTATGAGCTCATGCACCCCTTTTTCGAGCGCTGGCTCCCGCAGGTGGTCGTTCTTAAAAATGATGTAGGAATTGGTTATTAATCCTTCAATTTTGAAGGTTTCCTTCATCTCCCGGGGGCTGATGAGCAGCTGGTTCGGGTTGATGACCGGTAGTAAGACCGGTGTCTCTAATGTCCCATGCGCTGTTTCGAGCCGGCATATCCTGGCCAGCCCGTCCCTGTGCTTCAATTCGAACATCTGAATCGGCCTTACAAAAACAACATTGTGTATTATGTTTGCGCTCAGACCGCACCGAGCAGGGCATAGGGGGATGGGTATGCAATGTTGTGTCAAATGCACAACATTTTACTTCGGGATGCGGAGTGAACCGAAGTAACGCCAGCGCAGGTGCAGGGTGGGGGGAGATGCAAATGTTTGGGGCGGGTAACAACCCACCCACTGGTTTGGCGGGTAAAACGACTGGCGGGGGTCGGGATGTGGAACTTTATCTAACGCCGCCAGCTGTCCTTCATGACAGAGAGGTCTGCCCTTACCGTTCTCAGAGCCAGACCACCGACGACCGCTATTCCCAGGCCCAGGACTATCTCGATTATGATGGACGTGGTGCTTCCGCCGAATGGAAGCTCGGCCGACAGGATCATGTAATGAAGCCCCCCGAGAGCCAGGAAAGTCACCGCGATGACCGAAGTGACCAGCATCCAGAACGACCTGGGGACCGGCTCCCTGTTGATCATCGAATTCGCCACGTTCTTGAACTCGAAAATCACAAAGGTGCCCGCGAACCAGTAGAGACTGCCGTCGAAGAACAGCAAAATTCTGTTGAATGTGGACTCCTGGACGCTCGTGAGGTCTACGGTAGCCCTGTTGTAGCCCTCCAGAAGGCCGAAGATGAATAGCAGCAGCGCGAAGACAAAGAATGGCAGTGTGAGGTCGCCTTCCGAAAGCGACCTCCTGACACGCCTGGGTCCTTCCCTGAAAAGGTGAGCTATCTGATATGCCATCTGTAGCAGAAACAGGCCGAAGATGAACGATAAGGCGCCCGCCGCCCTGGACGACAGCTCGTCGATTGACAGCGAGAACTCGCCCTGCCACAACAACCTGAAGAAAGGCAACAGTGAAATAAGACCGAAAACCAGGAAGGCCAGACCTATAGGGGCGATTATTCGCTTCCTCGTCTTCGCATCCTTCAGAAGTTTGAGTATGTGGTAGTAGAACGACTCGATGCTTCTGGACTGCTTGATGAGGACGCTCCTGACCGAGTCCACCTTGATTCTTGACGAAATCATCGGAAAGATGTATTCGTCCTCTGCCCCGTTACTGATGAGGATCGCACTGCTGGCTCCAGTGAGGGAAATGGTTTCCTCAAGTTGTTTCGCGAGAATGACGTCCGACGTGTATCCCACGTCCACGTCGCCCAGAATCGTCGCCACTTCGACGTCCATGCCTTTCCTTAGGAGGTCATCGTATGCAGATACCGCGGCGAGAATGGTGTTCGTATCGGCATCCTCGGGGTCTGCCAGACCGAGAGCCAGCGCTGCTTTGATGTTGTCCTCGCGGCCGATTACGGGACCCTCGATTCCGGTCTTCACGCCGAGGTCGTTGTCCCTGTCAATGCAAAGCACCAGTGTCCTCAATTCTCTCAACTTCCAGGCTATTTTATAATAAACGGTATATAGATTTCAGTCCTTATTAAATTTGCGGGATTGAATGGGATGTGGCCACAACCAACAAGCCGCCACGAGCAGGGCAGAGGGGGGCGGGTCTGCCCAGCGCAGTGGCGGAAGGGTGGGGGGGTGCAGGAAAAGGTAGGGGCGGGATAAATTGAATGGTTGGGCGGGCTACTCTTTCGCCCACCCATCGCCCGCATACCTGCCGAAACACAGATAGCCAGTGTGCCCGAGCATCCGGAAGTCCGGGCGCGTGCCCCTCTCCCCGACCACTATGTTTCGCTGAAGTGTTTCGAAGGACCGGATGTCGAAGAATCTTCGGTCGCGAAGCGCCTTCACGGTCTGCTCGACCTGGTTCATGTTGGGCACGTAAGAACAAAAGTGACCGCCGGGATTCAGCACCTCCTCGATAATGTCCAGAAACTGCCACGGCTCGGGAACGTCGGTGATTGCCGCGTCGAAATCACCGTCTGGCTTACTACTCAGGACATCCTCGTTGATTACGGTCACGACCTTGTCGAAGCCTGCCTTTCTCAGGTTCCTCTCGACGGTTTTTGCCGAGTTCGGGTTCTTTTCGTAAGAGATTACCTGCCCCACTGGCTGTACTGCAGCAGCCAGCATCATGGTTAAGGAGCCCGAACCCGCCCCGATTTCTAAAACACGAAAGCCGGACACGATTCCACACTCTAGAAGTATCTGGGCCCCGTCCTTCGGAAGAATAATCTGGGCGCCCCTGTCCAGCCTGTCTAGGTAATCTTTCTGAGATGGGGTGAGAACGACAAACGACTTGCCGGCAATTTCAACTTGCTGGCCTGGCGTTACATTCTTCAATTTGGATGAATCGATAACGCCTATGCCCGGCGCCTTGACCATATCTTCTCCAAGCTCGACAAGATGCTTTTTTCCTTTCGAATCGAGGAGAAGAATGTTCCTTGGGGATTCAGACATTGGTCTGCGAAAGGCGCGGTTCGGTATATCACTTTCTGTTTTTGCGCCCACTAATCGACGAGCCAGTGTCTCACATCTTGAAGATTATCAATAATGTTATTTGTTATTGAAATTGTTATTGAGATGTTTTATATAAAAATAATCAATTACAAACAGAATTGTAATTTATAGTGTGTAAAAATAATAAAATGTTATTTTATTTTTTAATATGATGATTAATTCGCTGATGTTTTTATATAAGTTATTGTATATGAAATCCGTAATCTTTATATATAATCACTTATTACTTCGTTCAACCTTAAAGAAACCGGTAAGATGCCGGTTGAGAATAAACAGGAAGAGAAACAAGAAATTTATAGGAGGAAAACTCTATGAAAAATACTTGGCAGAAGGGAAGCGCAATGCTAATCGTATGCGCTATGCTAGCGAGCGTGCTGGTAGCACTTGTGAGTGTGCCAGTGGTGAGTGCGGACACAGAGGTAGTTACTGGTGGTCTGGATATCGTCTTCGACACGACATTCATGCAAGATGAAATGGTTTGGATGTCTAATAACGCTGGAACCAACCCATATAACTTGGGTGAAGGTGACGGGTTAGATGACGATGCAGTTACAGTTGATTCTTGTGAGTTGAGGATTACTGTGCATAATACAGATACAGCAGATGCAGCAAATGATTTCTACATAAATATCACCGCTTTTGGGGCAACTGGAGTCTTTGACTTTGAGGACACTGTCGCAGGCACCGCTGGACTTCAAGTTTCAGTTGGTCCTTTGGTTGTAGCAGCAGATGGAACTAACAACTTCGACTTTAACTTCGATGTTCTGGCAACAAACATTGCTCTAGGGTCAAGCACAGATACAGCAATAACTATCACATGGGATTACCTTGATGATAACGGTGGAACACCACAGAGTGTGACAGGGAATAAGGTTGGACACATTTACTTATCCTCAATCTTCGATGACCCGGCAAATGATCCTGATGAACAACTCTCGAACATGGATGATGCAACAGGCGGCGGAGATGATGCAAGGTTCGAGGCTGGAGACAGCTTTGAGGCGGCAACACTCAATCTCAGCAACTACGACGGCGACGACATCACAGATCTGACATGCACCATAGTACCACCGTCACCGATCACATTCTCCAACGGAATCAATTACTGTATCATGACAGACGGAATCACAGCAGGTTGGTACGAAGACGCAAACTACAGGGTCAACGTGCCCGCAGGAACAACACCAGACATATACCCGGGAACCGCATCAATCACATACACAAGGGACGACAGCGACCTGACAGTTACGGAAAATAACCTGGGTGTGGACTTCGAGGTTGACTTCAACTTCAGGGACACCGACCCGGTGAGCCCGAATACGGTTGATACAAACATTTCAATATATCAGGTAACAACCACCGGCGTTCTGATAGTCGAGGAAGTTCTGGATAACGGAACAAGACTCTATGAGAATGCCATACCAGCGTACGATATACCGCACTTCGACCAGAGCACATACACCGACGAGGTCATAATGATAGAAATCACGTTGGAGAACAACGCTAACCATCCATTATACAACGTGGAATTCCAGATCGACCCGACAGCGGGTCCGTGGGCCTTTTTTCGAAACCCACAGTTCTTCTGGGCTGAAGATGGAGTTAGTTACTTTGATGATCTCACTCTGTTTGTTGACCTGCTTCCTGTGGATGGCACTGTCACGTTCATCGTCTCGCTGATTGTGGCCAACGACATACCGATAGGCGAGCACAGGCTCCCGATAACGTACAATGGATTCTGGTTCGACACAGGTGAATTGGATGAGCCAACCGGCTTCTTCCAGACCAACGGCGGAGATGACCTTCTCGCGGTCTTCAGCGTCTTTGTTGATGACCTCGAGATCGCCTGCCACTCGGTTGTGACACCGCCGGGTGCCGCCGCTCCGGGTGACAAGAGCGACATCACGGCAAACGACATCACGATCGCCATCCACAACGATGAGGGATATGACTTCATCGATGTCACGGTACAGGCAGACTTCACGGGAACCCCGTGGAGTCACCCGATTGACGGAACAGCCCTGGTTTGGGCAAACGGCGCAAACCCGGCAACTCCGCAGGACACCTGGAATACAGGTACCAGCTTCAACGCGGTGTTCACTGTCGACACAGACTATAACATCGACCCTGAAAGGTTCCCGTTCGTACTGACCATTACCGCAGTCATCAACAAGACCCTTGTGGTTGTTACGACGACGATCGACCAGACCCGTGGTGCATTTATCGATTTCACCGGATACGGGCCTAGGATATTCATCGAGGCATTCACTGCAGACTCGATAGTACCCGGCGAACCGTTCGACATCGAATTCACCATCGTAAACCAGGGTGACGACACCGCAAGGGACATCTGGATTCAGTTCGAGCAGGACGGTACTGACTTATATGAGACGTGGGACTTTGAAAAGGCATTTAAGGAGCAGTTCGACTGGGACGGCATGATCGACGGCTGGTTCGAGAACGCTACTGAATTTAACGACTACAGCTGGGAGCACTTCCCGACAGAGCTGTTCTACACAATGGAATCACTCGACGTTGACAACATCAAGGAAATCGTTGAGATCAACTTGTACGCTGACGGTGTTTACAGAGACCCGGACGCAATAATGCAATGGTTATACGTCGATGAAATCGCACCAGGAGAGAACATAACCATAACAATGACCTTCCTGGCAGACAAGGACATGGTCAACGGAAAGTCATATGAGATTGAAATTAGCCTTACGGGTATCGACTCTGAAAATGCAGCCTTCACACAGGCAGCCTGGGACATCGCGGTAATGAGCTCACTGCCCGGTGACTCGTACAACCCTGTTGAGATGGACTGGTTCGACACCGGTGTGAAAGCACTGGCACTTCTGTTGTTCCTCATAATCGTTCTTGCAATTCTGTTGTTCGTACTCAACAAGTTCAAGGGCGAGGGTGACGAATACGACGACGAGGACGAGTTCGACTTCGAGGACGAAGAAGAAGATGACTTCGAGTTCGAGCCGAAAGCAGAGCCAGAGCCTGTCGAAACACCTGAGCCAGCAGCTGAAGAACTGATTGAGCCGTGAAGTTGTTGAGTAACCGAAAAAACTGTTTATGGCTCCGAAAGGAGCCCCCTTTTACCTTTTTCAATTTTTCACTGGCTAGCGAAGCCCAGGCTTCAAAGAAGCCGGCTGAGCTTTCCGGTCTTTTTAGATGGCTGGCGTAGCCTGCCGTCCTTTTTGAATGACCGGCGTAAGCCAGGTCATTTGAGGTGATGGTTTGCGAAGCATACCGTCCTTTTTAAATGGCCAGCGTACGCTTGGCCATTTGAGTTGGTGGCTGACGTAGTTCAGTCATGAGATGATGGCTGGCGAAGCACAGCCATAAGGCATGTAGATATCGTCGACACGAACATTTTTGTAGAGAATCGCATTCACATACTTCGATGGCCAAGAAACGAAAGAAGACAGACCAGGAGAGAGAAGAACGGGAGTATCAACCTCCGGAGTTCGACGAGCGCGAGTTCTTACACGAGGAAATAAACGTGGCCAGAGCCACGATTCTTGCGGCTATTCTCGCGATTCCGATGGGTGCCGTGGCATACTTTGTAATGCTGTATGCGGGCACGGGCGGCGGGCTGATAGCGGGCGTCATCGGTATATATCTCATCAAGATATTCATGCCGTTCTTCAGGGTGGAAGAGGCATTGGTGAAACCGAAGCACTGGCTCGGTTTAATTTCCACTTATTTCTTCGCATTTCTGGCCGTGTGGATACTAATTGTGAACCCTCCGTTCGCGGACCTGGCAGGGCCCCAGGTTCTGAATTTGGATGTCATGGTTGAGCTGCCGGACGGCACTATCACCAACTACACCATAATCGACAACGGATTGGTGAATTTCACGCAGATAGACGTCGAGGCCAGGGTCAACATAAGCATCAGGGCCGAAATCACGGACAACACGCAGCTGGATATCAGCACTGTGACGATAACCGTCGGCAGCGGCGCGACAGTGTCGATGACCCACGAGGCCAACACAGGCGATTTCATCTATGAACAAGACAATCTGGCTCTTGTAGAAATCAGAATCGATTCGATGGACGTCAAGGGCAACAATAACTCGTTCACGTTCACCCTGGTCTAATACTAAGCTAGACCGCTCCGAGCAGAATCGCAGGGGGAAGGGTGCGATTCAGCGGAGGAGTGGAAGGGTGGGGGAGAATCAAATGGTTGGGGTGGGTAATCCTTGCCCACCAATCACCATTCCCACGGCATCCTGTCATCGATGAATTTTGACAGGGCCAGCTGATATCTTTCCGAGAGAAGGGCATCACCCTCCATGAACAAAATGTCGTCCTTCATCTTGTTCAGGTCCTTACCGATGTCCAGCCTCTGCATGTTGGCTT
>DAOVGM010000070.1 GCA_030672365.1 Methanomassiliicoccales archaeon | reverse complement strand
AATCACGGTGCGGTCGCTTAAAGGTCTGCCTGTTATGGGGTCTTTTATTTTCGGAAAAGTCCTCAGAGTCTCCACAACATCGCCTGCGCGGTCTCCGGCCTCAAATAGCCAGTCCTTCCGCCCACCGGACCAACCTGCGTGTCGAACATGAGGTTCACTGTCTCCGGCGGAGACAATTCGCCGCCGCAGGTCGGACACTTTACATTATTTTCCTTCAAAACGCCGGCCAACTCTTCTCTGCTCAGGGAATCGGCGTTCTCCACGAACTCCTCTACAAGATGGTCTGCCCTGAAGGCGTCCTTGCAATTCTGGCACTGGACTGAAAAATCCGTGAACTCAGCGAGATGGCCGGATGCTTTAAAAACCTCCTCCGGCGATATGACAGGGGAGCAGATTTCGGCGCAGCCCTCTTTCACAATATAATAGTTGCGCCAGACGTTCTCGATGTTCTGCTTCATGAGCGAGCCAAGCGGTCCGTAGTCAAACATGCCGGCCATTCCGCCGTATATCTCGAATGAAGGGTAAAAGAATCCGCGACGTTTGGCCAGTCCGAGAACGATGTTCGGCTCCATGACATCACTCGACTAAAGACACCAGGAGGTCCAGCTCGTAAATCATGGCGACGAGTCTGTCCTTCGAATTACGGATCGGCAGCTGGCCGAAATCGTACTTCTTCATGATTCTGGCCGCCTCGCTGACAGGCGTCTTTCTGAAGACAGTGTGGGGCTCGGAAATCATCACCTGCTTCACGGGGATCTTGGGCAGATCAATCCTGGACACGTTGAAATAGAGCTTCATAATATTCCTGAGGCCTTCCCACGTCCAGCCGTCCTCGTCCTCGCCGAGACCGAGGGCGGACATCGCGGCGCTCACGTTCACCGTCGACAGGTTGAAAATGTCGCGGTCAGTCACTATGCCAACAAGCCGTCCTTCATCGTTCAGGACCGGGGCTGCCATCAGGTTAGCCATCCTGAATACCGCGTCGGCCACGGGCAGCGGCGCGCCCTCATATATGGGCACGCACGGCGTCCTCACGTATTTCTCGACGGGCTCCTCGCAGCCAACATCCTCAATTTTCTGAAGAAAATCGGCTGGCGTGACTATACCCACCAGCTTCTTATTTTTAACTACTGGCAGGTGGTGGAGGTCGTTGTCGAGAAGTAGTTTGGCCGCAACCTCTATCTTGTCGTTCGGGGCCAGGTTCGGATAATCTTTCCTGATGATCATGGCCAGCTGCTCTTCCTCGGGTTTGGCGGTTATGTCCTGGCGTGTCACGAATCCGACGAGTTTATTATCGGCTTTTTTGATTACCGGCACGCCGGTTTTGTTCTCCATGACAAGTTGACGTAATACGTCCGTCCGATTTCCCGGCAGCGTTGCCACGACAGGGTCTGAAGTCATAATGTCCTTGACCTTCATTTCAACTACCTCCAGTTTAGTATCAAGCGAATGTCGCTCGCAGAGGCGCCCAATATCTGGGCGCATGGGTTTTCAGGCGGCTTTTCGAGAATCATGAAACCGTTGAACCCCCAGCTTCTGCCCCCTAATCTGAAAATCGAACTTAATACTTTTGCAGTGTTTTCAAAAACAATTTTTATCACATCCAAATCGGACAAAACCGACTCGGAAACGAGACTCCGAAAGGAGTGCATCTCCTCGAACATATCCGGTTTGGCCAGCATCGCGTTGTCTGTCCCCAAACAGACATCGACACCCGCGTTCAGCATCCTCTCGACAGGCGGTCTCAGATCGAAGAAGGAGTTAGCGCGGGGGCAAACGACAATCGGAATGCCCGAATCAGCGCATCTCTTGAAGTCTTCGTCGGAACCTTCGATCATGTGGATCAGGAACGCCGGCTTGTAACCCGCAATCAAATCAAAATCCTCGTGTACGCACTCGCTGGCGTGAAAAGCCAGCGGTTTATTTTCCCTCCGGACATGGTCAACGATGGCATCCAGATGCTCCGGCTCCCAGTCCCTGGCGCCGCTCAGCCCGATGCCGTCAACGCACGCCAGAAGCCCCTCCATTTCTTCTGGATTATAAACCATCCGGCCCGGCCTGCCGAAGATTATTGGAGTGACACCGCTCCCGAGCGCCGATTTCGTGAGCGTTCGGACACCTTCTATGCCCCCTTCCCTGAAATCGACGTGGTGAGATGTGCCGGATTCGTACATAAACTCCAGGTTGCTTGCCATGGCGTCAATTTGTTCCTCCTCGGAAATCCGGCGGAGCATCCTGTGTTTGTATCCGTCAGGGGGTGCGACTATTTCCTCGACGCGTCCCTTTTCCGGCTTTGGCACAGCCGAATCGCCCAGATGGGTATGGCTGTTTATGAATCTCGGCAGTATTATGCCGGAGATGTCTGGAGCGCTGGCCAGCCCGTCTTCGACACTCAAAATGCCGAGGTCGTCGAACTCGACGTGCCCCTCAGTGAATTCGCCGTCCTTATAAATCAAGCCAGATACTACTGTCATCGCTTACGGTAAGCATCTTGCGGATTTAAAAATTTCATCAGCGGAACGTGCTGTAGTGCTTGAGTATTTTTATCAGCCTGGTGGCGGTTTCGGAGTCAATCATTTCTTCTTTCTCTTTCTCCTCGACAAATTCAATGGCCTCTTTGACGCCCATCTTGTCCGCCTTGGCGATTATCGAGCCTCTCAACGTGCCAACGATATTTGGGGAAAGGTCCTTCATGACGTTCGAGAGTTCCCACTTGAACTCCTCCATCTTTCTGAGGTTGAGGCGCCTTCGCTTCGGTGTTTGGACTTTTCTCGGCGGGCCAGCATCTCGACCGAACCTCTTCCTGGGGGGTCGTCTTCTCTTATATGCTAAATTGATTCCCCCTCTTTCTGGTGCTCTCGGCATCTGGCTGCTGTGTAAAGTTCGCGCCCACTTCCCTGTCCCTGGACATTCTCATCAGAATATGCTCTTCATCCTTATATTTCTCGTACTCTTCAATAGTAATGTTCGGAGCCACTGTTCTAAAAATCTCGAAGGCGACCAGGAGCCTGTTGTTCGAGAACATGAACCTGTCATTGCCGAGGCGGAATATCGACTCGCCGTCAACTACCTCGTCGAGCGAAGAAGCCAGATTCTCATAATCCATGCTCAACTGCTCCGCAAGGAACGTTCTGGTGAACACCGAATCGGGGTTTTTCCGGAAATGCTCGATCAGGCTTTTTATGTCACTGGTCATCTTCATCACGATTACGACCACAATACGCTCCTTTGTGATAAAGGTTTAGTGCTGCGGTATCTGGCACTTCAATACAGGATTTTAAAATCGTCGAATTCGCCTGCTGGCTTTTCCCAGGAAACCTCGGCATCGTCGACAGTCGCGTAGGGCTGCGACGTCCTGCACCATTCGATGACCTTTTCGATGCCGGCCCCCTCTCCTTCAAACACGGCCTCGACAGACCCGTCTGGCAGGTTTCTAACCCAGCCAGACACTCCGCGGCGGACTGCCGCATCTCGCGTGTTTGCCCTGAAAAACACGCCTTGCACCCGCCCTTTAAAAATCACGTGAGCCCGGGCCATAATATCACGCGGCCTGGGCCGAGATCGAGTCCCTCGACCTCAGGTTCGCCATCTCGACGCATTTCGCAGCCAGCTCGTTCTTGCCGAGCTTCAGCAGCACGTAGCTTTTGTTTATCCAGGCGTCCTGATAACGCGGATTTATCTTGATGGCGGTGTTGTAGCATTTCAGGGCCTCGACGAAGTCCTTCTGACGGGCCAGCACGTTCCCCTTGTTGTTCCAGGCAACGACGTAGCGCGGGTTGGCGATGATGGCGTTTTCGTAACAAACAAGCCCGCCGTCCAGGTCTCCCAGGCGTGACTGTGCATTGCCCTTGTTCACCCAAGCCATCTCGTTGTTCGGGTTGATGGCCAGCGCCATGTCCATGCACTTGATCCCCTCTTCCAGCTTGCCCATCAGGATCAAGGCGGCGCCCTTGCTGTACCACGGAACGTCATAGTTCACGGCCACGACGCCCTCCGGGTCGTGAATTACCCTCTCCTCTGCCTTGGCCAGCGCGCTGTCGTAGGAATCCAGCGCTTTCGAATAATCACGTTTCAAATAATCGATGTCGCCGCGCACGATGTCCGATTCGATTGAGCTTACGACCATCCTCTCGTAGGCCAGCAGAATCGTGCTGATGAAGACCATGGAAATCCCGACAGCCAGTATCATATGGCCCGGAGGTCCGACAGGTGAGAACGCCCACCTGTCGAAGTAGAAGTATTCGCCTATCGCGAACGTGAATATATTGAGAGAGCCGAAGAACCACATGAAGACGTACCGAACCCGGCTTCTGACCCATATCATTCCCAAGCCGATGAGCAGGATGCCGAACGAGAGCATAACGCGGTCGAATCCCGGTTGGGCCAGTATGCCGACGTCCGATGTCAGAGAGCCCATGTACCAGTGAAGGAGAATGAAGGAGGTGAGAAGTCCGCCGATGATAAACGGGAGGCTCTTGAAAAGATCGAATTTTACGAATGTATCTTTTGACGTGAAAATCATGTACAGACCGGCAACGAGAATGAAGCCGAAGATTATGGCCAGAGAGATAGAATAATCGCCCGGTGCTACAAAGTTAAAGGCCAGATAGATGAGCGACGTTGCCAGCGACGAATATACTCCGTAATCCCATGCGGTCGGCTGGTACGGCTTTCTGTAGGTTGGCCGGATGCGCGAAACGTCGACATCCGGCTCCTCGTCGAAGACATCATCATCTTCCTCCCCGACTGGCTCGTCCGCTGTTTCGTAATAGGCATCGCCGTCGAAATCTGGCCCGATGGCTTCCGCATCAATCACGACCTCTTCGACACCGGTGACATCTTTGATGTCCTCGTCCAGCTCCTCCTCCAACACCTCGACATACTCCGGCTCGGTCACGGAGTCCTCGTGAACCAGCAGGTTCTCCAGATCCGAAATCTCGCTATCGGCATACTCATCCTCGGAATCCAACTCTCCCTGCTCCCCCCGGATTTCCTCCTGAAACATCTCCAGGTTTCGCTCGTACAAATCGTTCGTAATCTTGCCGCCCTGGTAGGCCTCTTTCAGCTTCTGGAGCTTGACCTCCGCCGTTATCTCCGGCGGAGCGTCGGTGACTTCGATTTCGGTGATATCTTCGATATCCTCGACAACGTCCGGCAGGCCTTCGGGGGCCTCCTGCGTCAAATCCTCCAGCAAATCCATGGCAATGTCAGAGCCCCGCTCTTTTTCGAGCACCAGGAGTTCCTCGATTGACGGTCTCGCAGAATCTTCTTCTATTGGCACCTCTACCTCTTCGATTGCTTCTGGCTCCTCGCCGGCCGTCTCCGATTCGAGGTCGAGAATGTCGTCCATCTCCTCCTGCTCCATACGTGCCTTTTCGCAGTTGTGGCACTTGCCTGAGTCGGGTGCCATGAACGCCCCACACTCCTGGCACATGTCCAAACCGCCGCTTTCCTTATCTTCCAGCTCGTCATATTCGACCTCGCTGATACCCAACAGCGTGAGAAGGGTGCTCTCTGCTCCCTCGTCGTCGCGTCCCATTTCCTCCGAAGAAACATCTGGCCCCTTGACAATCTCCTTTCCGCAGACGTTGCAATGCGTTGCGGTTTCGCTGATGAAGGCGCCGCATTCCGGGCAGGCGGCAATCGACAATCCCGTATCAGCTGTGATTTCGGGCAGGATCAGCTCCGGCATGTCCTCGACCTTCGTGTTGCAGATAAAACACTGGCTCGCATCTTTGGCCAACAACGCGCCGCATGCCGAGCACATGTTCAAATCCGGAGGGGGCGACTTATCTTCCGGCACCTCCTCGATTTTCAGCCCTTCTTCGATTCCCAGAAACTGCCTCATCGTATCCTCGACCTGGTGGTCGGGCATGCGTTCCAGGATGTTCCTTTTCACATTGCTGGGTATTAAAATATTGTCTGCGGTCAGCTCCTCACCACAAACCGTGCATTCCTTTGCATTTCTGGAAATCAGAGCGCCGCAGTTGGCGCACAGCCGCACAACGTCCTCTTCATGAATTTCATCAAAATGAACGACATCGGAAAGACTCTCGCCGACCGATTCTACAACGAGAGTTTTCTCCACCTCCTCGCGGACGTCCGGCTTCTCGCTGTCGTCGACAAGTTCGTCCAGCACTTCTGAGTCAGGGGTCAGCGAAATGTCCTCGACGTCGATGTCAGAGAGTGAATCATCAACGAGCTCGTCCTCCACCAGCCCATCGTCAGAATCCTCCTCCGTCAATTCTTCTTCCAGATAAATGTCACCGAGACTGAAGGTATCTGGCTCCTCCTCTTTTTCCGTCTCCTCATCCTCTTCAGGAACTTCTGCCTTATCCCCAACCTCTTCATCTGATTGCACAAATTCCAAAAACGATTCGAAATCGTCATCCATTTCGACTTTCTCGGCATGAGCATCCGCATCTGGCTCTTCTTTCACCGGAGTTTCGCACTGCGGGCACTCATCAGCTCCCTCTGGCACGAAAGCACCGCAGACCGAGCAAAATATCAGGTCACCCTCTTCGGACCCAACATCGCCTGATTCGGAAGTGTCCGGCCTGGGCTCCTCGACGGACATGTCTGGCTCATCGATTTTCTTGTTGCAATTCGGGCAAACATCCTTGTCACCCCTGAGGAGTGCTCCGCAATGAACGCAGATGTCCAGCCCGCTCTCGTCTGCCAATTTACCGTACCCCACGAATCGTTTGATATTAATCCCTATCCGAATATATATAGTTATGGCAACTACGCCAAACGATTATATAAGAAAAGTATTATCAGAGAGTG
Organism: Methanomassiliicoccales archaeon; assembly: GCA_030672365.1. Classification (GTDB taxonomy): domain Archaea; phylum Thermoplasmatota; class Thermoplasmata; order SG8-5; family JAGLSY01; genus DAOVGM01. The sequence continues at coordinate 14,204 of DAOVGM010000070.1, read as the reverse complement.
AATCCGATGTCCTCAGACACGAGTATTAATCAGAGTGATGCCCGCGATGAACGGGACCGATGTTCGACAGGTATTGATGGGCTTGATAACATCCTTAACGGTGGTTTACCCAGAGGCAATACTGTCCTGTTCACCGGGAGCTGTGGAACTGGAAAGACCACATTAAGTCTCGAGTTCCTTGTGCACGGTGCGCTGGCTGGGGAGAATTCTCTATTTATATCTGTTACAGAAGCAACTGATAAACTCTTGACGAACGTCATACCTTATGATTTCTTCGACGAGTCCATGATTAAGAAAGGCAAGTTGATTTTGGTTGATATGCCAATCGTATATGAAAGGCTTGGCCTGACTGATATCGAGTTCAGCCTGGAAGACGTAGATACATTGGTGAAAGCCATCGGAAACCTTGTTGACGAGCTATCTATCAAGCGTTTGGTTATCGATTCGATCACATCTGTTTGTTATCGATTAAAAACAGAGGAAAAAATCAGGGAGTTTATATTGAGAATCGGTAAAGCACTATCGGACAGAGGATGCACCAGCATACTTATTTCTGAGATTTCACCCAATGCCGAACGATATTCCTTATACGGTGTGGAAGAGGCGATTGCGGATGGCATCGTGTTGATGGGTAATTTGGAACGCCGAGGCGACCTACTAAGGACCCTTCAGGTTGTGAAAATGAGAGGTACCAGCCATTCAAGAGCCAAGTACGTTTTAGACCTCACGCCTGCAGGCGTATTGTTAGTACCTTTGTTGAAAGGCGGTGGCGGTTAATGCCCAAAAGTCCGGCCCAACTTGCCGAAGAATTGAGTGAGCTTCCCCCGTCCTCCGCAATCAGTCTTAGGATAATGGGCGAGAGTTATTTCGATGCCATAAGGGGGGTTGTGGACATATTCGCCCCAAAAAAAGACATAGACACGATTTACATTACTTCAGCTATTCCTTCCCAATCAATTATCGATGTTTTAAAAATCCTCGAAATTGACATGAAACACATCTACTTTGTTGACTGTGTGAGCCACAGCATGATGACATCAGGAACCAGAAAGCATGAAAACGTGTTCTATGTTGAAAGTCCAACGATGTTGGAAAACATCATGCTAAAAGTCGAGTATCTGATGAGAAAGACATCTGATCGTACAACTGTTGTTCTTCTGGATTCTATCAATGCTTTGGGAATTCATAATGACAACAAGATACTTTCAGAGTTTTTGCACATATTTATTAACAACCTGAGAGCCAAAGATGCTTATGTTATAATCCTGTCAATGGACGAATTCAGCACTGAAGAGGTTCTGAATATGATGAACCTGGTCTGCGACACGTCGATACAAATGGAGGATTCCGAAACATGATCGAAACGACCAGCATTGGCATCTCAGAACTGGACAAAGCCCTGATGGACGGAGTTCCGATAGGTCATAGTATCTTAATCACCGGCTCACCGGGTTCGGGGATGGAATTATTCGCAAAACAGTTTGCCGCCGCCGGTATCGGAAAAGAAAATGTAATTTATTTTTCGACTTCAGAGAGCGGAGAAGAGGTAATCAACACAATGAAGGAATTCGGTTGGGAAACGGAGATAAGAGTAGTGAACATTGGCAAAATGCATTATGAGCAGGTGCTGGCCAAACATCTCGAAATAAGCAAGTATCGCCAGGAAGGCCTTAAAATGAGTGACATCATAGGTTACAAGGCTAAACCGGGCACCGCCCACTTCGCCGTGAATTTCCTGACCTCCTTCACCTATGAGATTTCAAAGCTGGAGCCGCCGTTCAGAATTATACTGGACTCACTCGATTTCTTCCTTGAGTATTATGAGCCAGGAGACGTCCTTTCCGCCATCAGAACAATAAAGGCCCACACCCAGCATCACGGCGGAATAGCCCTGATAACGATGCTCAAAGACGTGTTCGGAACAAGAATCGAGAGCGGTGTTGAGGACATCGTCGACGTGATAATCGAAATGGAACGGTTGAGAGAGGGGTCCAGCTATAAGCGAAACCTGCTAATTCGCAAGGTTAAAAATCACCCGGAGAAAACTCAGGTTCTCGGATGCATCATCGACAAGAATGGAATATCAGCCAAATCTATATAAACTACCAGTCCAAAAAGACCGGAAGTTTACATTCCATCAGCCATATGCAGTAATAATAGCCCTTCGGTCTAATATTCCTTTTATCAGTCATATGCTCACATTCTCAAAGTTGCAGACTTTGAGCAACGTTGCATACATATGCATCGCATACGACAGCATTACTACGACTACTGGCTTCGAGTCATTGCTTGTAATTGGTGGAGCATACGGCGGCATTCCTTTGGACTGTCGTTCATTTTTATCCCTGCCCGAAGGACAGGGCGTACTTGGAACGACAGCAAACAGGCATTTGCCGAACTTCAAATCGTCAATAGCCGAAAAAACATCAGAAAACTATTTATAATGTCAGTATGTAATTCTGACTCCGTAGGTAAAACCTACAGGAGGACAAAATATGAAACAAATTTGGAAGAAAAAGGACGGTGTGTCACCTGTTATTGCTACCATCTTGATGGTCGCGATCACAGTCGTGTTGGCCGCTGTTCTGTACGTAATGGTAAGTGGCTACATGACCGGTGGTAACACACCGACAAGTGGCACGCTGACCTATTTGGCAGGGAGCTCGAACCCATCCAATGGAACTGCTGTATTCTCCCTTGCATTGACGACACCGGACAACCCGCTTGAGACGGATGTTTCGATGACTGTCTTGGACGACATTGGTGGGACAGCCGTTGTAAAGACAACAGCGGTACTTTCTGGCGGAGATCTGGCTTGGACACACATTGTGAGTGATGGCACCCACGTACAGGGTGGCGATAGGCTCACGCTCTCACTCGGTGCCGGCACGCCTGTTGAAGGATATGAAGTTGTAGTTAGTATATCTGGCTTCAGTGGTTCGTTCAGTGGACGTGTACCAGCATAGACCTCTTAAGGGGTCTACCCTTTTCTTTTTTTTATTTTTTTCACTGGATAGCGAAGCCTAGCCATCCAAAATGGCTGGCTGAGCTTTCCGGTCTTTTTATGGCTGACGATAGTTCAGCCATGAGATGATTGACGAAACCCAACCATGAGGCAATGGCTACCGAAGCTTTCCATTTCTCTTTGACATATAAATTCTTATCATGTACAGTTCAGTACATTACCAACAGAAAGATATTTCAATGATAAACCCCATTCGTTTTTCAAGAAGAGCCAACAGGGATACTTTCTATGAAGAAGATGTGGAAGAGTTCAAAAGGTGTTTCTCCGATAATCGCGACCATTCTCATGGTGGCAATAACCGTAGTACTGGCTTCCGTGTTGTACGTTCTCGTGAGCGGTTATACAGGAGGTGTCGGCTCACCGCCGATAAGCGGGGCATTGGCCTTCAGGGCAGACCAATCAGACATTTCAGGCGGCAATGTCACATTCGTTCTTTCAATGCAGGCGCCGGCGAACCCTCCGTTCACCGACGTTTCAGTAACAATTCTCAGTCCAGACGGAGACATCGTATCGAATGTTACATATGAATGGGTGCACGTTACGAGCGAATCCACGCATCTGAAAGGGGGCGACAGAATTATCATATCGCACACCGCAGGCGAATCTCTGGCCGAGTATGAAGTTCTGGTAAGCTCTGTCGGATACCAAGGGACCTTCGGCGGCAAAGTTCCGACCTAGATTTTACGACCGACAAGCACAACCGTTAAATATCATGGCATCCTATTTCAGAATGTGATGAGATGAAGGTGAGGAGCGGTCATATTACGTTTGAAGGCAAGGTCGAATACAAGGATTTGATTCCGATTTATGAAGACCTTTACATCAAGTTTTTAGAGGATACTGACCAGATGCCAGAGGAAGAGGAGGTCACGCACATGCTGATAAAGGAAAATCTCATAGACCTCGAGAGGAACAAGAAGCCGGAGGGATACAACCGACAAGGCAGGATGCGACTCATTTTTCCGATGCAATATGAAGATGACCAGCTCGAATTGTACATCTACGGCCACTACCATTCGGCAAAGAGCCTCGAGGTGGCCAGGGTCACGGAATCCATGAGCCGGTTTCTGAAGAGCAAAGGCTTCGATAACGACATCGACTGGGACAAGATGCTCATCCACAAGTACAAGAAGTAATTCTTTTTTTGCTTTTCCCACCCAATATATTTATCATCCTCCCACCCAGCTCCAGCACCAGCTATCTTTCGGTTCGCTTCCCACCCCAGTCGGTTTGTACACCCCCCGCCCTGCTCCTCCGCTGGCTCATACCCTTCCCCCTATGAGCCTGCTCGGAGCATACGGCGGTCACCCCTGTAATACAGTCATAAGTCAACAGCCAGCACATCCGAGTATATCGGCCCCTGGGGTGTCAACACACTCTTCTTCAAAATTATCTTGTCAACGGCTGTCTGGCCGAATTCAACTTTCTCAAATTTATGGATGACCGCGACCAGCCGCTCCTTATTTCGTCCGCCCCTGACACGGGCGATTGTAACATGCGGTGAGAACCCCCTTTTCTCCTTCTTGAATCCAAGGTCATGCAGGCCGGCATCTATCTTGCCGGCAATCTCGCCGAGGGGGTCGGCGCCCGATATGCCGGCCCAGACAACCGAAATTCGGCCCAGGTTCGGAAATGCGCCGGTGTCTTCAACCTTCATCGTGAACGGCCCGATGCCCGAAACAGCCGAGCGAATAACTTCCTCGATGCCAGACACCTGCGATTCTTCTATATCGCCTAGGAATTTTAGTGTTATGTGAAGGTTCTTTAAATTAACCATTTTGAGGGGCGTATCAGTTCTCCGCAGCTCGTCAGAAAAACGAGCCAGTTCGGAAAATTCACCAATCTCGACGGCGATAAAGGAGCGGAAGGTCATGTTCACCTCACAGTCGTTCCGTAAAATTCCTGGCCTAGTATGGCCTTTCTCAGTTCTTCGAGGTTCCGACCATGGACGACTCGCGTTTCTATTTTAGACCTGGCCACGATCTTCGCGCCGAGCGGATCGAATACCACGTTCGGCCCGGCCCCGCCCTTCACCTTCAGGCAAATCTCAAGTAATTGATCAAAATTCACGTTAGCCAGTCTTTCCGCATCGGGATTCTTGTTCGGGTCATCGGTGTAGATTCCGTCGACCGATGTGGCATTGATAAGCCGTACCGCGCCGGCTCTTTCACCCAGCATGGCCGAAACAGCATCAGTCGTATGGCCGGGGTGCGTGCCTCCCATGACCACTATGTCGTGGGCTTTCGCGGCGGAAATAGCCTCGTCGAACGTTTCCGCGGGAATGTGGTATGCGGCTTCTCCGAGAGCAGTAATCAGCATTCTGGCATTGATTCTCGTCACCTCTATTCCGACATCGTCCAGATAGGATTCGTCGCCGCCCAGCTCACGTCCCAGGGTGATGTAGTATCTGGCTATCCTGCCGCCCCCGACGACGACATAGAGTTTCAGCTGCTTCGACAATTCCCTGAACATCACAGCCAGCTCCTTGACGTATGCTGTGTCGTCATCGTCCGGAACCAGTATAGACCCGCCTATTGAAACCACGACTGTGTCCATTTTTCCACCATCTCACAACCCAAATCCAGCATACTGTATTTCATTGTTTGCCTCCACCATGGTATGTTTTTCCCACCCCAGCTATTCCTTCTTCCCACACCAACCAGTGGGTGTGCCCCCCGCCCCGGCCAGTTCATTCTCCCCCCACCCACCACTCCTCCGCTGGTTCGCCCCCATCCCCCGGCTCACCTGCTCGGAGCGGCAATACGACCATCAGCGTCATGCCCCGTCAGGAGCGAAGCGAAGGGCGGGGTGAATACCACGCCGTTTTCCGAGAACGGTGTGCCAGTGATGGACCAACTGGCTCTGATTTTCAAGCCCCCTGTGTGAGCACGGGGTATCAAAAATATGATAAGGGTAGAGTCCATTGCCCCGACAGAGGCAGAGATTCTTATGGCAAAGCCAGAAGCACTCGCACGCTACGAGTTTAAAAAACAACTAGAGGACATCCGAAAAGTTAAAGGGAGAGCGACTGAGCTGATTTCCCTCTATGTGCCCACGAAGAAGCGTATCTCTGACATCACCGCTTATCTCAGAAACGAGTACAGCCAGTCGTCCAACATCAAGTCGCGGACGACCAAGAAGAACGTCACGTGGGCCATCGAGTCCATCATGGGAAAATTGAAGCATTTCAAGAATGTGCCGGAGAACGGAATGGTATTTTTCGTCGGGCACAGATCTTTAAGCGGTGACAAGACCGAAGAAGTTTCTTTTCTTATCGAACCGCCTGAGCCAGTAACTACGTTTTCCTACCGCTGCGATTCTCATTTTTACCTTGAACAGCTGGAGAAGATGCTCGTCGAGAAGGAAACCTACGGGCTCATAGTCATCGACAGGAACGAGGCCACGGTCGGCGTACTCAGCGGCTCCAGCATTCAAACGATAAAGAATTTGCAGTCGCGTATAATGGGAAAGCATAGGAGGGGGGGCCAGTCAGCCCTCCGTTTCGAGCGGCTTATCGAGATCGCGGCCCACGAGTATTACAAAAAGGTGGCGACCATAGCCAACGACTCTTTCATGGCTGTCGAGGACCTGAAGGGAGTGATCTTCGGGGGGCCGGGGAGCACGAAGGACTTCTTCGCTGAAAAGGACTACTTACATCATGAATTGAAGAAGAAAATCGTGGGGACTTTTGACACTGGCTATACCGATGAATACGGCCTCAAGGAGCTTGTCGAGAACGCGGCCAAGGCACTCGAGGACATGGAGATTGCCCGCGAGAAGAAGTTGATCAAATCGTTTCTCGAGGAGTTGCGGAAGCCGGACGGCGGACTGGCTTGCTACGGAGAGGTTGAGGTCCGCCGCGCTTTAGAAATGGGCGCGCTCGAGATGCTCATGATTTCCGAAGGCGTTCCCAGATACCGGACCGAATACACCTGTAAAAACTGTGAGGAGAAAGGCATCCGGATAGTCAACGACCTGGATGTTGTCAAATGCAAGAAGTGCCAGGCGGACGTGGAGCACACCCAGACCTCCGACCTGGTAGAAGAGATTTTTAAAATCGCCGACGGATTTGGCACCACCGTTGAAATGATATCGCAGGATTCAGAGGAGGGCGAGATGCTGATGCGGGCCTTCAACGGACTTGCCGGTGTCCTCAGATACAGGATTGGTGATTGAGGTGGTCGACCCGCTTGTCGAGTTCGAGGAGAAAGCTAAAGCCACGATTCGAGAAGCCATGCAGTCGCTGGGCACCCAGACATCCCTTCCGATGGAAATCCCACCCGCGGAAATTGGGGATTTCGCATTTCCGTGCTTTGCCGCAGCCAGAGAGTTGCAAAAATCACCGCAGGAAATCGCCGAAGCCCTCAGCCAACATATCGATGCGGCACCGCATTTCGAGAAGGTCGAGGTAAAGGGCCCATACATCAACTTTCACATCAATCAGGAGATGCTGGCCCTCAAGACCCTGGCCGCCATTCTGGAAATGAGAGAGGAGTACGGCTCGTTCGAACCGAACGGCAAGAAAATTTTGCTCGAGCACACGAGCGCCAACCCGAACAACCCGCTTCACGTCGGCAGGGCTAGAAACCCAATCATCGGCGACACGCTGGCCCGCATTTTGCGGAAGGTCGGTTACGAGGTGATTGCCGAGTTCTACGTAGACGACATGGGCAAGCAGCAAGTCACCCTGACCTGGGGCGTGGAGAACGCCGAGCGTCTGAAATCGCTCGGCGAGATATCACAGCCGGACCCTGCGTTTTCAGACAAGCCAGATCATCAGATGGTCGGTGTCTATCAGGCCGCGACGAAGTTACTCGATGAGGAGGACGTTCTTGCCGAAATCGACGCGATGGTTGCGCTCTACGAGGACGGCGATTCGAGAATAGCCAGCGTGGTCAGGAAGAACTGCGAGCTCGTGATGGAGGGCATCCTCCAATCCTTGCGGCGCATGGACATTCACTTCGACTCGATTGCCTGGGAGTCGGATTACGTTATCAGGGGCGGGGCCGTCAAGTCCGTCATCCAGCAGCTGGCCAACCTCGACGTCACAGATTATGAGGACAACGCCCTTTATCTGGACCTGGACAAGTTCGGCATCAAGGGCCGCGAGAATAAATTTTATCTCACGAGAAGCGACGGCTCGTCCCTATACAGCACGAGGGACGTGGCCTACCATCTTGACAAGCTGGCCCGCTGCGACGAGGCCCTGAACGTTCTGGGCGAGGACCACAAGCTGAAGGCCAGGGTGGTCAACATCTGCCTCGAGCTCCTGGGCTCGGACAGGGTGGCGGACGTCGTGTTTTACTCGTTCGTGGCGCTCCCCGAGGGCAAGATGTCCGCGAGGAAGGGCCGGGTTGTCTACCTAGACGGCCTGATGGACGAGGCTGTCGAGAGGGCGATGAAGGAGGTCGAGGAACGCAGGCCAGACCTTCCTGATGAGATAAAGCACGGCATCGCGGTGACAGTCGGCATCGGGGCCATCCGGTACAACATCATCCGCGTCCAGGCCGAGAAATCGATAACGTTCAAGTGGGAGGAAGCTTTAAACTTCGAGGGCAACAGCGCGCCGTTCATCCAGTACTCCCACGCCAGATGCTCCAGCATCCTGCGGAAGGACAAGGGCTCGGACCTCTACAACCCGAACAGGCTTGTCCACGAGTCCGAGGTGCAGCTTCTAAAAGCACTGGCCCGCCTTCCGATGACAATAAAAAAGTGTGGTGAAGCAAGAGCGCCGCACTATCTGGCATCCTATGCCTACGAAGTGGCATCCCTCTTCAACCAATTCTACAGGGATTGCCCCGTTCTGACTGCCGACGAACCGCTGAAAGATGCGAGGCTGGCTCTCGTCCAGGCGACCAAATGGACTCTCAAGAACGCGTTGGACACTCTGGGAATTACCGCTCCTGAGGAGATGTGAACTACCATTCCCTGCGGGATTGGAAGTTCACAATCAAGCAGCCATATGCTCAAATGGTCAAAGCCAATTTTATGGCTTTGACTGTTTGTTTGCAATTTGTGGAGCATACGGCGGTATTGTGTCAGACTTCAATCCCCGTTTTCGAAGTCTTCGTAATCACCGGTATTCCACCGGCTTCATAAATCTGCCTTGCCACGACATCTGGCTTGTCGGTCAAGGCAGCGATGAAGCCCTGACCGCTCGCTGGACAAATTTGAGCCCCGTAGGAGTTTCTTTCGCATGCACCTTTCAGGTTTTTGAGCGGCTTGTTGTAGGCACCCAGAATCATGGAGAGGTTGTCAGCCTTCGTCATAAGCTCCCCTATTGCCTTGAGGTCCCCGTCTTCCAGCGCTAAAATTCCGGAGCTGGCTATCTTTCCGGCATCCTTAAAAATGTCCTTCGCGAAACTCTTCTGCCGGGACATGAAATTTTTCATGCCCGATGTCGAGCTTGGCCCAGGCGCTTTCGGAAAAGCCAGCACGAAATTCATATCAGGCACGTCGAGATGATGTAATTTCCACTCGCGACCATTGTTTTTAATGGTCCAGAGGTGATTTTTCGCCATCTTGCGGGACGATACCACTCCGCAACCGTGCGTCGCGGCCGATGTGCCCAGCGGCGCGATGTCTTTATACACGCTGGCCATGGTCTCGTATCCTTTTTGGGCCAAATCATCGAAAATGATGTGGTCGTTGAGAAGCGAGAGCGAACCGAGGATGGAAATCGTCCTCGCAGATTGATATCCAATAGAATTCTGCGGGTATTCTGGCTCGTCGATTTTCAGTGATATCGGGGTGTCGACGTCGCTCCATCCGTAGATCAACGCGGCGCGGACGAGCGCATGCTTCGAGCTGTCCAGATCCTCCCCGTTGACAGAAAATCGACTCTCGAACTCTGCCAGACAACTGACTTTATTCTCCAGAGCCAGACCAATTGAAATCCCATCATAAGTATCCAGGTCATAACCGAAAAGCGTGAAATTCAAGGGTGCCGAGGCTTTCGCTATTTTTTCAAGGTTCATACCTGGCCCCCGAACCGCTTTCTTTCCTCCAGCGTGAACACGACTCCGCAATTAGGGCAAGAGGCATGTTCTTCTTTAAACGCCATGCCGCAGGCCGGACACTTTGCCTGGATATCTTTATCTGAGGAGTCGAACCACGAGTCGGCAAGCGACGGGTCGATGGCCTTCGCCTTCTCGAAGCATTTCTTGGAATCCTCGACATTCCCCTCGTCGTAAAGAAGTCTGGCCAGCTCGAACCAGGCCTTGGCGTTGTCCGCATTGATCTCGATGGCCCGCTGGAAGCACTGGATAGCCTTCTCGATTTTGCCTACTTCATGAAATTCGGCGCCCTTCCGGAGCCATTTATCACTGTTCCTGGCCAGCACCTTCTTCGTGTATTTGACTGAGTTCACATAATCGTAAATCTGCTTCGCGGCCTGCTTGTCTATACCGGCAATTTCTAAAAGCTCTGGCTGTGTGATTTTCTCCAGTTTATCGATTTCTGTGAAACCTGATTCGTACATGTTTCTGGCTATATCCTCAGTTACCGCCGGAATGTCCGTGAAATCCTTGAGCACAACGGACTCCGCAACCCGCCTGGACACTATGGACAATCCGCTCTTCATCACCTTGATGGGCAGGGGCTTGCTATCGAAGGTCGAGCCCGTCATCGATTGTATCTGGATGGACAGTTCACCGTCTCCGCCCTTGACTATTGAAATGACGCCGTCCGAAACCTGTTTCAGTGTTGTGAGCGTGCGCTCGTCATGCGCCTCCTTCTCGACGATAATGACGGACGTGAAACCCGCCTTTTTCAGCTTGGCTTTGTGCTTCTGGACGATCTCCGAGACAATCGGCAAATCGTAGATGGCAAGAGCGGGAGTGATGATATCGATGACCGCCCGTTTCGTGGGGGCGAATTTTAGACCGTCCACGGCATTGCTCATTGCGATGTCCAGATTGGCGATGTCCTTCGATGCTAGGTATACAGCTCCATCCTCCTCGACACCGACGATGTTGCCCTTCTTGTAAGAATACCAGTCGACGATTTTGAGAAGCCCCTTCTCCTCATAGGTCACGGCTTTGAGTTTCAGACGGGAGAGCCAGTTCCTGAAAGTGCTGGCATCTATGATTGAGGTTGTCGCAATACAAGACGCCCCGTCCTTCAGCCCCCTGGCGAGAAAATGGTAAGCCAGCAGATATTTCGCACTACCCGAAGGTCCGAGAATCATAACCGTGCTACCCTTCGGAATTCCGCCGTCCAGTGCTACGTCCAGCGTCTCAAGGCCGGACGGCAGTTTGCTCCGCAATGCCCCCTTCAAAATGTAGTCGCCGATGTTCAACTCGTTGAACTGGGTGGGAAATTGCTTCTGCATCATCATAACAGATTGATAGGCATCCTGGAATGCTGGCTCCATTCCGGCAGTGATTGAGCTGACATCAATCAGGGAATCAAAAACCTTGGTGAGCGTGTAGACGATGTCCTCCGGAGTCCAACCTCTCAAATCCATCGAGGTCGAGCCGTCTTCGCTGATGCTCACCTTTTCCAGTATAGGGATGGCACTGGCCATCTTTTCCAATTTCTTGAGATGAAGCGAGATGCTGCCCCCCTCCTTCTGGCGCTTGAGATAGTCCGAATATAATCTCTCGAAAACGATGGATGCTTCTGCCGCCCTCTTGTCTTCTGCTATGGTCAGTCCTCCCTTGCACGATTAATCCAGAATGGCATTTACCGATTATAAAACTTGCCTTGACCCAAAAATTATTTGTCGCAGGGGGTTTTCTCATGGGTAATAGAACTCAGGAGGCCAGTATATGTTGTTCGAAGAGATGACCATGGTCGAAGTTAAGGAACAAATCAATGAAAAATCGGTGGCTTTATTGCCACTTGGAGCGATCGAGGAGCACGGAAAGCACCTTCCGCTGAACACGGATTGTCTGCAACCGGAATACGTTGTAAACGAGGCAGCCAGACGCTTGAACGCCTACGTCCTGCCGATGTTGAAATACGGTTTTTGCTCCAGCACGAAGAACTTTCCGGGAACCATCACCCTGCGCTTCGAGACCTTGAGAATGCTGGCAGAGGATATTTTATCGGAACTGGTGAGAACCGGCTTCCGGAACATAGTGGTCCTCTCCGGACACGCCGGCCGTATTCACATGGCAGCACTCAAACTCGCGGCACAGAAAGTGCTGGAGGCGAACCCCGACAATCTAAAAATTATGGTGTTATCGGATTACGACATCGCGTACACGATGAACGAAATCGAAATTCCTGTCAACGACGGGCACGCGGGAATGATTGAAACATCAAGAATACTGGCCATCCGCGAGGACCTTGTCAAAGGCACCGCCGAACACCACCATCCCAACTTCCCCGAGTTCAGGGTATTGAAGCATCCGGAGAAGTACTTCCCGTCGGGAATCATGGGCGACCCCCAGCTGGCCTCGAAGGAGTTCGGGGAGAGGGCGAACGAGTTAATCGTTGAGCGTCTGGTCGAGTTGATTCGGAAGATGGTTGAGGAATAAAAAATGCGAGGGACCGGATTTCCAGGGCCACCCGATAACCACCGACCGACCTTTTGAACCGGCGAACCACTAAGGAATAGATCTTGAGTCTATCGCCTTTAGCCTTTGCATGATATGCTGGCTTAGCAACAAGTCAGGCTAAATTTGACCAAGCTTAGCTACCCTCGCATGTGTGTTTAGGGCATTGCCATCAATATCATAAAGATTGCGGGTAGGACTATTGTTTTATACATCTTTCCCAATCCCCGAGAGTGCGGGCCGGTGGTCTAGGGGTTTTGGGTTGGCGGCAATCAATCGCCATCCCACCCAAAATGACGTCGCCCTTACAAGGCGAAGATCCCCGGTTCAATTCCGGGCCGGCCCACTCGTTTTTTACCAATTTGCCAGTGCAAACGAGTGAGCAAAGTTAGCCCTTGTCATTTATCACTATACCACCATAAACTTAATATCCTTTGTTCATTAATCGGCACGTTGGTATTATGAAAGGCGAGATTTCAGCAGGTGTCATAGGCGTCGGCTCGATGGGAAAGAACCATGCCAGGGTTTATTCGGACCTCGGCGTGCTCGGCGGTATTGCCGACAGGGACATCGAGGCAGCAAATGAGCTGGCCAGCAGGTTTAGGTCGAAAGCATTCGAGGACTATAAAGAGATGCTGAAGACGGACATCGATGCTGTGACTGTTGCCACTCCAACCCAGACGCATTTCCAAATCGCGATGACCGCCCTCGACGCGGGCAAGCACGTCCTCATCGAGAAGCCGATATGCTCGACGCTGGCTGAGTCAGAAAAACTCGTGCAGGCCGCGGAGGATGCCGGCCTGACGCTGGCTGTCGGTCTGATCGAAAGGCACAATCCCGTCGTGAAGTTCGCCAAGGAGTCGCTGGCGAGCGGCCAGTTCGGAGAACTTGTTACTATCACCGCCCGTAGGGTGAGCTCGTTTCCGTCCAGGATTCGCGACGTCGGGGTAATCATGGATTTAGGTGTTCATGACTTGGACGTTCTGAGATATCTGGTCGGTAAAAAGGTTGACAGCGTTTACACCCTCGGCGGCAAGCAGGCGAACGACACTTTCGAGGACCATGCGAACGTTCTTCTGGAGTTCGAGGACGGGACCACCGGCTTTGTCGAAATCAACTGGCTGACGCCGATGAAGGTGAGAAAAGTATCTCTCACCTGCACGGAGAACTTTGTCGAGCTGGACTACACAAACCAAAGTGCTATGATTTCGTCGTCGCAAATTCTGCATCTGGACAGCGCGAATTTATATCAGGTTCCTTTGGAGCTGGACATTCGAAACATTTCGCTGAAAAAGAAGGAGCCGCTGATGAACGAGCAGACCGACTTCTTACAGGCTATTTTAAAATCCGGCCAACCGCTGATTGCGGGCAGGGACGGCCTGGAAACGATTCGCATCGCCGAGGCAGCCATCGAATCGCTGAAGTCTGGCCGGAAGGTCGAAATGGAGTGAGAGCATGGCAAGAATTCTCGGCAACTCGAAAATCGGCGACCGCACGTTCGTGGCTGAGACGGCCATCATCGGCCATCCGGGCAAGCACGATAAAGAGATTTTAATTACTGGCCGCGAGATGGAAACTCGCGGCGCAATTATCGGCGACGATTGCATCATTCGAGATTATACTGTCATTTACACGGACGTGAAAATCGGCGATAAGGTTCAGACTGGCCATCACAC
>DAOVGM010000063.1 GCA_030672365.1 Methanomassiliicoccales archaeon | reverse complement strand
CGCCGCTCTCGCCTATCTGGCATATCTCGTCGTAGACGTCGATGAAGTCCTTCCCGCCGCTGAGGTTCGACACCATCGCGACGAGTCCGCCACCAAGCGCACCGCCCAGGGCGGCAACACTTCCGCCGCCAGGAGCAACCGAATCTGTCTGCACCTCATCGATGAAACTGGTAACCGTCATATCCACAAGCAGTTCCTTCCTGGCCAGCACATATTCTATGACCTTCTCGTCGAGCTTGAAGGGCGAAACATCACTGAGCCCCATCGATATCGCGGCAATGCCGACAAGCTCCTTTTCCGGCAGGCCAGTCGGTTTGCCCTGCCTCTTGAGATAGTGCTTTCCGGCCTCGACCATCGCTGACTTCGGAAGGAGGCCGACGATCTCCGAGCCGGTAACTTGCAGCCCCCGCTCGGCAGCCAGCTTGCACACCTCGTCGTAGACCATGTGCACGGACGTAACTTTGTAATTTGTAAGATTGATTGATATCTGCGCTCTCCCGTATTCCGGTATCAGCCAGCCTATCGCCTTGCAGAACTTGAACTTCCCGGGGATGTTTATCTTCTTGCCGTTCTCGTCCTTGACGATATCGCCGTCGCGGTAATACTTAGTCGGGCTGGGCGTCCGTTTAACCCTCCCCTTCTCGCGAATGTCGCTGGCTATGTCGAAGGCCAGCTTCTTATCTTTCGTGTTGAGATTGATATTGTAGGCGATGAGGAACTCTCTGGCCCCTGTCACCGTGACCCCTGCCCCTGCATTGAACTCCTGGGGACCGAAATCTGGCTTGAACTCCGGCGTTTTCAGCTTTTGCGGAAGTGCCTCATACTCCCCTTCCCTGATAACAGCCAGGTTCCTCCATTCTGGTTTGGAGGCGCTCTCCTCGTAGAGGAATATCGGGATGCCCAGCTCGTCTCCGATTCGCTTACCGACAGCCTTCGAGATCCCTACGCAGTCCTCCATCGTAACCCCGCTCACCGGGATAAAGGGGCACACATCTGTCGCCCCCTGGCGAGGATGAGCCCCTTTATGCACGGACATATCGATTATCTCGGCAGCCTTCTGAACTGCCAGGAACGCACTCTCCGCCACACTTTCCGGGTTTCCGAAGAACGTGACGACCGTGCGGTTCGTATCGGCACCCATGTCCACATCGACGACCTGGCTTGCGTCAACTGAGTTAATCTCGGCGACAATCTGGTCGATAATTGCCTTGTCTCTTCCTTCGCTGAAGTTCGGTACACACTCTACAATCTGCATGTTCCCACCTTTGATTGCGAATAAAGATGTTGTTTATAAAGGTTTTAGTTTGGTAGGAATCCCGTATCTATTCACTATTCTCTTCAAAATCTGATAAAAACAATGCTACCTTACTACTCTTACTTGCTTTTCTCTGGATAGACCGTTTAGCTTTCAATTCCTTAGCTTTTTGTGTCCAATCATGATTAAACCACTCCATCATATCATGCTTTCCTTTCAGACGCATTACATGATAGCCAGCATTACTTTCTGTAATTAGTAAAAATGTATAGACAATATTGCCTTCAGTACCAACAACTTTCCATGCGATAGGGTATTTTCCATATATTTCAGCCAGACGATGGCTATATATTTCAAGAATTGCTGTCTGTAAATCAATACCATTTTCTTTGTAGCCAGATAAAATATCTTCCCATTCCTCTCGAGGTAATCCAAGTGCCTCATCTACTATGTGTTTTTGGTCATCAATAGCTGAAAAACGGGCTAAATATGATGTGAGTAAATTAATAAATAACTCGGGTCGCCTAGTCACAGCTGTTCCATCACTTGTTTGATATGTGCCCTCGTGCAGTGCAATATTTTCTACTATTTTCCACGGAAGTTGAGCTGGCGAATATGGGTCAAGAATCCAATTTGATGGAAATTTAGGGTCACAATGTCGTAACGCCCGATTAATATTATCTAAAATTGGTTCGCCTGAAATAATAACTTCAAAAGACTCTGGTAATTCAAGTTGGCTTAGATAATATTGTAACGATTTATGCTGGTGTTCTTTCTCTTCATTGTCCTCGCTATAACTGTTTAGCCAGAGGGTTTTTGGTCGTGGATAATTCTTTAGGCATTTTGCACTGATTAGTGCCGAACCATCCCATTCTTCCTTATTTTCATCACAATAACAACGACCATATGAAGCATATAAATCAAAAATTTCAAGAGATGGAACAGAAGGACTTTTTTTACCAACATTCTCAATCCAGATATTCAGGTATGCATCAAGAAATGCATGTTTTTGCTTTGTATGAAATTTTGCCTCAGTAAGACCATACTCTGCCATCACTCTACTCCATTATTGGAAACTCTTCCAAATCCTTGTATTCCAATCCAAATCCATTGTCGAAATATTTCCTTATGTTTGGTTTAATAAACACTGGGACATTTTCTTTTCTTGCCTTTTTTATTATTTTCATAACAACTTTCATATCAGGAGGTTTTGAACCGTTTCC
The DNA here is from genome assembly GCA_030672365.1 of Methanomassiliicoccales archaeon. Lineage (GTDB taxonomy): Archaea > Thermoplasmatota > Thermoplasmata > SG8-5 > JAGLSY01 > DAOVGM01. Next base: position 3,544 of record DAOVGM010000063.1, on the reverse strand, counting down.
CGTTTGAGCCCCTATAATAATCCAATCTATACCATTGAAATTTAATGTAATATTCTCACCAATGAGAGGTTCGAATGAGATAAATTTGACCTTAGCTGTTGATGATTTCAATGATTCCAGTGGTTTTTTCCAATAAGATGATGAACCATCGATACTAACGCCTAACCATATATTATCATTGAATCCCCCGTTTCCTGGTTCAATGACACGTTGTTTTGTTAGAATTTGAAAAGTGTGTCCTGGTGACCCTTTTATCACATCATAAACTTTCTCTCTCCAGATATCTTTAATGAATGGGTCAAAAATATCACCCATTGAACACGTGAAAATCATTGAGTTTCTCTTTACCGACTGAGGTTCATTTAATCGGTTTTCATGGAATGTGGGATAAAATGGATCATCTAATGGATATCCACCCCTGCCCTTGAGTCTAATTGCCATCTTGTGTGCATAGCAATAATCGCAATTTCGAGTGCAACCAGTAATCGGATTCCAGCTGTAATCGGTCCATTCAATTTTGGTTCGATTCATTATTCCTCTCAGATTACTATATTACTACTTTCTATTTAAACTCTGATAGGAGAGATGAACGAAAGTGTTGTCAAGCAAAGTATTTGGTATTCCACAAAACCTTTTTATACACCTCCACATTAAGCCGACTGCTCCATAGTGAGCCAATGACTGATGATGCCGCTGGCCAAGGGGGTCGGTGGTTGAATGAGGTGATTCAAATGGCGACGAAGTCGCTGTGACGCAGTCGCTGTTTGAAAAGCCTACTACGCAAGTAGGAGGATTAATATGCCTATGTACGTGAGATTCGAGATGGACAAGGAGCCAGTTGACAAGGTTTATCAGCTGGTAGAGTTAGCCAGAGATACCGGAAAGGTAAGAAAGGGGAGCAACGAGGTTACTAAACTCGTCGAGCGAGGGAAGGCGAAGTTCGTCGTCATGTCCGAGGATGTGACGCCAGAAGAGATACTGGCCCACATGCCTCTGCTCTGCGAGGAGAAGGGAATTCCGTATGCCTACGTTCCGAACAAACAGGAGTTGGGAATCGCCAGTGGTCTGGAGAAGCCGACTGCCGCTATCGCAGTTATGGACGTCGGAAAGGGAAAGCCGATGCTGGAAGAGATCAACAAGGCAATAACTGCCCTCAAGAAATGATGGTGTTTTAGATGGCAGTTAACGGAATACCAGCCGAAATAGTCGAGATCGTCGGCAGGACCGGCATGACAGGTGAGGCAACCCAGGTTAAAGTTCGAGTCTTAGACGGTCGCGACAAGGGGAGAGTCATAACGCGAAACGTTATGGGCCCAGTTCAGCTCGGCGACATTATGGTTCTCCGCGAGACACAGCGCGAGGCCAGGAAGCTCAGTATTCGGTGAGGAGGTGTGTGAATGGTGGAAAGCAAGCCGTGCAGTTTTTGCGGAAAGGCCATCGAGCCGGGGACCGGCAAGATGTACATCAAGAGAGACGGGACCATCTACACGCTCTGCACCAACAAGTGCAAGAAGAACCTCATCGATTTAAAGAGGGTACCGCGTAGAACCAGGTGGACGAAGAGGTATGCCGAGTTGAAGGAATCCAAGTTGAAGCACGAGACAGCGGTCTCTGATAAGAAACCCGACGAGCCGGACATCAAAAAGGAAGACATCGAGGAAGAGGCGCCCCTTGACCTTGAGGACAAGGAGGAAGAAGGCGATGTCGAGGAGGAAGTTGTCGAGGACGAGCCGGAACCCGAGCCAGAGGCTGAAGCCGAACCCTCCGACACTCCGGAGGAGTCTCCTCCCGAGGAAGAAGGTCAGGAGGAGTCCTCATCTGAAGTACAGGCTCCAGATGAGAAAGAAATAAAAACTCCGAAGAAGAAGGAACCAAAAGCGGAGAAGTGATTCCTTGGAATTATCGTTCGTCATGATAAAGCCGGACGGCGTCCAGCGTGCCATCGTCGGCGAGGTTATTTCCCGCTTCGAGCAGAAGGGTTTTAAGATCGCGGCTGCGAAGTTCATGCAAATCTCGCGGGAACTAGCTTCCGAGCATTACGGAGAGCATGAGGGCAAGCCGTTTTACGAGCCGCTAATCGAATACATCACGTCCGGGCCTGTGCTGGCCATGGTCATCGAGGGTGAAAACGCAATCGAGGCAATTCGCAAGCTGGTCGGAAAGACGAACCCGCAGGATGCGGACCCCGGAACGATTCGGGGCGACTTCGCCCAGATGACCGGCCGCAACATAATTCACGCTTCCGATTCGATGGAAAGTGCTGTCCGCGAGATATCGCTTTTCTTCAGGCCTGATGAGATAATAGAGTACGAGCGGAGCGACGAACCCTGGCTCTACGAGTGATACCACTCTATGGGTGACGTCGCCCTGCAATTCCTACCCAAGTGCCCTCTCCGATTCTTTCGAAGCCCATGCCTTCGGCGAGGGCGATCGATGCTTCGTTGTCCTTAAAAAGGTAGGCGTATGGAACCAGCCCCGCGTCCTGGATTTTCCTGCATAGACCTATGGAAACGGCACGGGCCAGACCCTTTCTGCGGTGTTCCTCTTTCACGTGCAGGAAACCCATGTGGCAAGCCTTGTCCGTTTTAAAATACGTGCCTGCCCAGGCCACAAGCTCTCCGTCCAGGCGGATCGCGGCGGAAATCCCGGTCTTGATTTTTCCCCTCAAAAACTCCTCGTCGTAGTCGCCCAGCTCCCAGTATTTGGCGACAATGGGCGCATCGTCTGGCTGAAGGTCGGTCATCTCGTACCCGACCTCGTCCTCGATCGGCTTCGCAGGGACATAAAGCCAGCACTCTCCCTTGTAATCAATATCAAAAAGCTCCTCGATGATGGGCACGATGCGGCTCTCGACGCTGTGGAATAGTCCCTTCTTCACTTCGAGGTCGGCCAGCAGGTTTCGGACTGCATCGTCGTCGAAGCCAACGATGCTCAATCCGGTGTCCTCCCGAACCGCGACGGTCAGGATAGCCAGCGGATTGTCGGGATCGTCAACGTAAACCCTGTGGTCGTTCCTGTTCTCTCCGCAGACACGGTGAATGGAGCCGGCATAGCGAATCGGCTCCCTGTCGAGCAGCGATTTGAGTTTGTCTCTATCTGACCCCAAAACCTCAATCATCCAAATCAGCCAGTCCCTCTATTTCCACGCCCTTCAGCGACTCGATCAGGCGTTTAGCCCATGCCAGCTTCTTCCGCTTTGCCTCGACATCGACCCCGCTCTTACCCGCTGGCTCGTCGAAATCGAACCCGACAAGCACTATTTTCCTGGCACCGAAATGAGCAGCCAGCATGACGGCCCTGTCCCCGTCCGTAAAGCCCCCGAAGTTGTGAACACCGTTGATGGGCACGGTCTGCGTCGTACCCATAATTTTTCCCTGAAAACGGGGGAGCCAGTATTCTATTTTGTCGATGTTGTCACCGTGCGCGTGGATGACGACCAGCGCCCCCCTGCCGTTCGCGACCACCTGATGGCTGATTTCGCCGTCCAGGTCCGTCGTAATGATGTCCGGGATGATGCCGTTTTGCATTAGAATGGAAGTTGCTG
>DAOVGM010000054.1 GCA_030672365.1 Methanomassiliicoccales archaeon | reverse complement strand
CGAGGACACGGCGACCACTGCCGGCACCCTCGTCGAGGCTATAAAATCCGTCCGAAACGAGGGCGGCATAGTCGAATATGCGGTCGTCATCGTCGACAGGGAAGAGGGGGCGAAAGAAAACCTGGCTGCAATCGAGGTACGGATGCACTCGCTCGTAAGTATCGAGTCACTGCGCGCCCTCTGATTTCCCTTTTGCCTTAAGCCAGTTCCTGATCTTTCGATATAGTTGCACACAAACCACGGGCACGACAATCCATAAAACAACCACTAGGTAGGCCGCCTCTGTATAATTAATCAGCAGCATCAAGGTTACAAAAATGAAGATGGCCAGCAGTATCGCGGGAACTGCCGTCCGAAGCACTCTTTTGTTGAACTGGCTGACCATATGAGGATATTCCCACCCTGCAACATAATACTTGTGGCGGCATACCAAATACAGCTCCGAGCAGGCTCTGGGGGGAGGGGCTAATTTTGTGTCACTGGCACAAAATTTTACTTCGGGATGCGTAGCGAACCGAAGTAACGCCAGCGGAGGAGCTGGGTGGGGGGAGAAGAGATAGGTTGGCGGGTAGAAAAGTTTAAAGAAGGGGTGTGTTATCCCGCGGTTGGTGCTCTCATGGAATTCATGCTCGTCGAGAAAGATAAAACCGAAATAAAGATCGAGGTTGCGGAGGCGGACAATACCCTCATACAGCCGCTGCTGGTAGAACTGCTGGCCGATAAGAACGTGGTCACTGCGCAGCTCTTTGAAAGACATCCGGTGCTCGACAAACCGATTCTGGCCGTGACTGTCAAGAGCGGAAATCCCGAGACCGCGATAAAAAAGGCCGCGAAAAACCTGATTGGCCAGTTCCAGCAGGCACTTGATTTGTTCGAGAAAGAGATAGGATGAATTTCTTTCCTGTTCCAGAAGAGAGCCAGGAGCGCCAATTGGGCATATATATTTTTATGACGAAGGAAGATGGCATAGGCGGACGTCTGAGAAGAGAGATTGCGGACTTCAAGGTCGAGGAAATATCAGATCTCCCGCCGGAACAGCCAGACGGTAAATTTACGGCCGCGATCGTCACCTCCACGAACTGGGAGACAAACCGCCTTGTCAGGACATTTGCCAGACGGCTGAGAATTAGCAGAAATAAAATCATGTTCGCGGGCACGAAGGACAAGCGTGCAATCACGAGCCAGCTCTTCGTTTTCGACGCCCCTCTCGAGGATGTCCGTGACATTAAACTCACCGACGTGGAAGTTCGCGACGCCTATTCCACGGGCAAGCGGCTGGACATCGGCAACCTGTTCGGCAACAAGTTCGAAATCAGAATCACGGAGCTGGATGTCGGTCTGCCGGAGGCCATGGGTATCGCGGACTCCGTCAGTGGCCAGATACTCGAAAACGGCGGGTTCGCCAACTACTTCGGAGTCCAGCGGTTCGGGGCGATGAGGCCGATAACTCACCTAATCGGTCGCTGCATTATTGAGGGTGAGTTCAAGAAGGGGGTTGACCTGTATTTGGGTGCCGATTCCGAGTACGAGAGCGAGGAATTCCGGGAAGCCAGACGTTCGCTCAGGGAGAGCGGGGACTACGAGTCCGCCCTTCAGGAATATCCGGATGTTCTGGGCTTCGAGAAGGCGATCTTGAACCACCTTGTGGCTGAGCCGGATGATTTCGTGGGAGCTCTGGAAAACCTGCCGAAGAACCTTCTGATGATGTTCATTCATGCGTATCAATCTTACATTTTCAACAGGATTTTGAGCAGGAGGGTGGAAGCTGGCCTTCCGCTGACGCCTGTCGAGGGCGATGTGATTCTCAAGCTGGACAAGCACGGTCTTCCGGACCACAATTCGTGGGTGTCCGTCGAATCCCACAATGTGGACAAAATCGGGAAACAGGTGGGCGCTGGCAAGGCGTTCGTCAGCGCACCGCTCATCGGCTGGGAATCGACGTTTGCAGATGGGGAGCCCGGGGAAATCGAGAAGCGGGTCTTCGAGGAGGAAAAGATAGACCTGCAGGACTTCATAATCCCTGAATTCGATAGGTTGAGCTCGAGGGGCACGCGGCGGGAAATTGTAGCCCCGTTGAAGGAACTAGACGTATCCGAGGACGGCGACGGGCTTCTCCTGAAATTTCGGCTGAACAAGGGCTGTTATGCGACATCACTGCTGCGCGAGTTCATGAAGTCTAACTCGCTTTTGGATTATTAGAAAATCTTATTGTCTGCCATGTCTTTACCCCACCCATGGAATCGAAGGTCGAAGAGGGGAAACGGCTTGCCGGCGAGAAGGCTGCCGAGCACGTGAAGGACGGAATGGTGGTCGGTCTGGGCACCGGCTCCACGGCGTATTATGCGATAAAGAAGGTCGGCCAGATGGTCAGTGACGGAATTGAGATTGTCGCAATTCCGACATCTGTCTGGACCGAGAAGCTGGCCAAGGATTGTGGAATCCCGTTATCGACGCTGGACGAGCACCCTTCCATCGACCTCACGATTGACGGCGCTGACGAGATCGACCCGAACCTTGACCTCATAAAGGGGATGGGCGGCGCTTTGCTGCGTGAAAAGGTTGTTGCCTCGGTTTCGGTGCGCGAGATTATCATCACGGACGAGTCGAAGCTGGTTGACGTGTTGGGCACGAAATCGCCTTTGCCGGTAGAAGTTATTCCCTTTGCCCTGGAAACGTGCCAGTTGCGGCTGGATGACATCTGTGATTCTTTAAAATTGCGAGTTGTGGACGGGCAGCCCTACGTCACCGACAACGGGAACTTGATCGTGGATTGTCGTTTCTCTAAAATTACCGATGCGAAGGGTCTGGAAAGCGAGCTGAACGGCATTCCGGGTGTCGTAGAAAACGGACTTTTCGTAGGGTTGACTACGTTTGCGATAGTCGGTACCGGAGAAGGCACGAAGATTTTGGAAAAGACTACTTGACCAGCTTTTTCAACTTGTCAATGTTCGTCTTGATTTCCTTTATCTTCTTATCTTCGTCTTTCTCTATCTGCTCTATAATTTTCGCAAACGGCATCGCCAGTTTATAGGCGTGTACCGGTCTCCCCTTACCTTCTTTCTTGATGTCCCTTTTTCTCACCCATCTGCGCTTTCTGAGGTCCTGCATGACTATGGACACTTCAGGTTGTCTGAGTGCGGTGATTCCCTCGATTCTTACAGATATGGTTTCCTTCCCTTCTGACAAAACAACGAGCGTCTTGGCCATGTTCTTCGACATTCCCGTATTTACGAGATGGTTGATGATGGCTTCATCCTTCTTTGTAAGTGTAGTTTTGGCGCTCAATTTTATTTCACCGCCGCTTATATTTAATTAGAGGTATATATTAGTTTCTATTTGATTATTTGTATTTGTATCGACAAATTCTAAACCACGTATGGCACGATTATATCGCAGCCATTCAATTAATAAAAATCATCGGGTTTATAATGATTGCGGAATTTCTATATAAATGTTTTCCGATGATTTTTTCTCATATTTTCGGGGTAGAAAGATATTAGTATCCCGATTATTATAGAGAAATGAATGTCCTCTGAGGAAAAAAAGGACGACAGGAAATGGGTGGGGGTGAGGATTTCCAAGCCTATGATGCATCAGGTGGAGGAGGTCATCGATCGCCATCCGGAATTCGCCTACACGACGCCAAACGATTTTATCAGAGATGCGACCAGAAGGCACATCGAGTATGTTCTGTCGGTTGAGAGACAGGCGGAAGCTAATTTGGAAAAATTGCCGGACAAGGTCGAATCCATCATCGAAGAGGCTGTCGGTGATTCGCTGGCCAGGGATTTCGAGAAGGAAATAGATAAACTTCTGACAAAATTCGACCCGAACGAAAAGCCCGACGAATTCATGGATGGGTTGAAGAAGTTACTGGCATCCACTTTCGGACCGACCATGGCGGAGGCAATAGCCAACAAAATCCTGGAGGAGAATGGGACATAATGGGGGGAAATGAATGAGAATCAATACAGGTATCAAAGGACTGGACACCGCCACAAACGGAGGCATAGTCAAGGATTCGATAGTGCTCCTGAGCGGGGGCAGCGGAACGGGGAAGACCATCATCGCGGCACAGTTCCTCTTGAACGGGGCGAAGAACCACGACGAGAACGGGCTCTTCATCACCATTGAAGAGGGAAGAGCCAACATCCTGAACTGTCTGCCGGACAAGCTCGGGAAGGATGTCAAAGCGCACAAGGACGACGTGTGGTTCCTCGACCTTTCGACGATGAGAAAATTGAAGACCGCGACAGCCGGGCACGATCCTGAGACCGATCAGTCCAGCGTTCTGAGGGTAGAAGTTTTGATGGAGGTCATCCAGACCTGGGCAAAGGACAGGGAAATCAAGCGCCTGGTCATCGACGGGATCGCCTCACTCGGCCTTTTCTACGGCTGTGAGAACGAGTTCAGGGATGCATTGTTCAAGGTTGTATCATTATTAAAATCGCTGGGCATCACCGCCATCATCACCACGGAAATCAACGCCCCGGACAGGATATCCCGTTTGGGCGTCGAGGAGTTCGTTACCGACGCCATCATCACTCTCGAGAACGACAGCGGCAGAAGATCGCTGAACATCCTGAAAATGAGAGGCGCCAATTTCCTTTCCGGCCCGCACTCGTTCGAGATTTCCGACGACGGTGTTACGGTCTATCCGAAGCTGCCTATCGAGAAGGATATTCCCCCGACGACGAAGAAAATCAAGACAGGCATCAAGGGACTGGACAAGATGTCGTTCGGAGGTTTCTTCGAGGGCGATGCGATTCTGATTTCCGGAAGTGCCGGCACCGGCAAAACGACCTTCGGGCTCCAATTCATCAACGAGGGCGCGAAGAAGGGCAAGAAGTGCCTGTTCATCGGCTTTGAGGAGAATCCCTCCGAGCTGAAACGAAACGCCAAAAACATCGGAATCGACTTTGCCGGCTTCGAGAAAAAAGGGCTGGTGAAAATCATGCATTCCACGCCAGCATATGTTGACAAGAACAAGCATTCGAATGAAATAAGGGAGGCGCTGGACGGCGTCGAGCGCGTGGTCATCGACACCGTTACCGACTATCAAAGCATTGTAAAGGGTCCGGAGTACAAGGAATTTCTCACATCTCTAATATTCATGTTCAAGAAACGCAAGATCACAAGTGTGCTGACCGCCGAGACGGCAGAGCTCATGGGCATCACGAAACTGATGGATGAGGGGACTTCTCATATTGTTGATGGCATCATCATGATGAGGTACGTCGAAATCGGCTCCGAGATGAAGAAGGCGATGAACATCCTGAAGTTGAGGGGAACGACGCATGAACAAGAGATTAGGCAGTACGAGACGACATCGAAAGGAGTCGTCATCGAGCACAAGTTCGAGGGCATGGAGGGCGTATTGACCGGCTCTCCGAGAAAATCCATAACCGAGAAGGTAGAGAAGTTCTTTGGATAATCACAGAAAATCAAGGGGAGACCGATGAACGAAGATACAAACGGCGATATATTTCGAACCCTAGTCGAGGACGCCGGAGACGGAATGGTTGTTTTCGGAATCGATGGAATAATCAATTACGCAAACAAATATTTACTAAACCTAGGTGGATATCAGAGAGAGGATGTCATTGGCCATCATTTTACTGAATTTGTCTCGGAAAAATCCCTGGATACCGCCCTGACCATGTTTGAAAAAGCTCTTGAAGGTATCGTGAGCCCGACAACCGAACTCGAGTTGATAGGGAAAGACGGTGAACCGATTCCCGTGGGATACAAAGGAAACCTGATTTACGAGGGAGACGAGATAACTGGCATCCGGGCGATTATCAGGGACATCGCCGACAGGAAAAAGGTCGATGAGCTGAAACAGACATATTGGGAGCAACTGGATCAAGCAGTGCAGGAAAGGACTGGCAAACTGAAGGAAAGCGAGGAGCGTTTCAGGCAGGTCGCGGAAAGCGCCGGCGAATGGATTTGGGAGGTTGATGCCAACGGTTTATACACCTATGCAAGCCCTGTCATGGAGAATATTCTTGGCTATAAGCCCGAGGAAGTCGTGGGAAAGAAGCATTTCTACGATTTTTTCACTTCAGATGTCAGGGAGGACTTGAAAGAAGCTGCTTTTGAGGTATTTACCAAAAAAGAATCTTTTAAGAATTTCTACAATCCAAATTTGCACAAAGATGGCCGTACTATCATCCTGGAAACGAGTGGTGGGCCAATACTCGACGAAAACGGTATCTTACTTGGTTATCGTGGTGTAGACACAGATGTAACAAAGCGCAAGAAATCCGAGACCGCATTGCAGGAGAGTGAAGAGAAGTACAGAAATCTGGTGGAGAGGGCGAACGATGCTATCGTGATTATCAAGGATCAAAATGTTGTGTTCGTTAATAAAAAAGTTGAAGAAATTTTTGGGTATGGGTCAGATGAAATTATCGGGAAAAATTTCGTAAACTTCGTTGCTGAAGGATCAAAAGAATCATTATTGGAAAGATATAAAGCCAGGATGGCAGGAATGGACATTTCGCCCATTTACGAAGCGATGCTCTTGCACAAAAATGGAACCCCGATTCCAGTGGAAATCAATGCAGGTATCATTCAGTTTGAAGGAGAAACAGTAGATATGACCATCATAAGGGACCTTTCAGAAAGAAAACTCACTGAAAAAGCCCTACGTGCCTCGGAAGAAAGATTGACCGCAATGTTTCAGGCATCACAGGATGGAATCGGAGTCGAGAAGGATGGGCTGCTGGTGTTCGTCAATCCGGCCTTCAGCGAGATGTTCGGATACGAGAAGCAACATGAACTTAGCGGAATGACACTGGAAACAATAATTCACCCCAAAGACATCGATAGAGTCAAAGAATACACTTCGAAGAGAATCAAAGAGGAATTCGCTCCCACAAGATACGAATTTACTGGCATCAGAAGAGACGGCAGCAGTTTCGATGTCGAGGCCTCGATTTCGAAGTACGTGATAGACGAGCACACCTTCATGGTCGGCTTCATCAGGGACATAACCGAGCAAAAGAAACATCAGGAGGAGCTGATTCGAAGCCGTATCCTGGAGGCGCAATATGAGCTGAAGAGCGTCATCACCGACCTGTTGCCAGTACTTGCAGAGTCCATCGAGAAGGAGGCGCGTAAGGAGTTCATCAACCGCCTGTCCATGGAACTGGATGCCGTGCTTTCCGAGCGATATTACGAGAAGATGGAGTTCGAGTCGGTGGAGGATGCGGCAAACGCCTACATGAAAGTCATGTCCGACCTGGGAGCGGACGGTGATATCAATTGTGTTGACGACGACCTCTGCATCGTGCACGTGAAGGAATGCCCGTGGGGCGAGGATTCGAAGGGCAACCTGGCTCTCTGTATTCTCTGCCGCGGAATCGTGGGGAGGTTCGCCCACCACACCGCAGCCGACCTGGACGTGAAGCTCGAGGAGACGATGGCGGACGGAAACCCGACGTGCAAGTTATTGATGGGCGAGAGAACAACCGTGGAGAAATGGCAAACAGGTGAATATACACCGAAAAAGAAAAAGGGCTTCCTGAGATAGGATCCTTAACAATTCGAATAGAAAAACTTTTATGTTTACTATTGTTAATCCATTCGGGGAAGACCATGGCGGTTGATATGATTGGCAGTCTCAAAATCGCTTCTGTTATAATGTCAATTATCATTGCCGGCTTTATCTTTTATAGATGCTGCATTCAAAGAAGGAAAGAGACTCATTTGTTGTTCTGGGCTGTTGCCTGGGTCGTCGTCGGAATCAGGGTTTTGGTGCATTTTGTTTATCTGCCGGGAATGCAGGAAAACACACCATTCTATTTCATCGCAGACGTTCTGATTGTGGGTCACGACCTGCTTTGGTTCATAGGTCTGGCCATCGTTCTCGATTTCGACAAAAATAGGAAAGTGTACTTCCCTCTAGCCTATTTCGCAATCACCACGGTCATAATCGGAATATTATATTTCGTCGTGGAAAACTTGATACTGGCCGCCGCGCAAACCAACTTGCTGGCTCACCCGATTTTGTTGTTCATTCTGTTCTGGTATTTCTACGTCAGCGCCAAGGAATCTGGGAGATGGGGAACGTCCCTGGTGGCTGCGTCGTTC
>DAOVGM010000057.1 GCA_030672365.1 Methanomassiliicoccales archaeon | reverse complement strand
GGGCTTGACCTATTTGGTGAAAAGAGACTGCTCATCGACCCTGATTGCGGACTGCGGAACATGGACAGGGATTCGGCAAGCCAGAAACTCAATAACATGGTGAAGGCGAAGGAGGAATTTGATTGAGTATCGAGACCATCGAGGCGGAGAAGGACAAAAAACTGGTTATGGACCCCAAGGGTTTCTTTGTCATTTTCGTGGACAAGAAGCGGAAAGAGGTTGTGGTCGAGTTTTACGAAGGCAAGACCAAGGGCGACAAGAAGAAAATAGACACTGGCAAGCTGAAGGCAGTCGTCTGCGGCCGCGACGCAGAGGCCTTGTGCCACACCATCGTCCGCGAGAAGCTGGTCTCGCGACTGAAACACGCGGCATATCTGGGTCGGGAAATTCAAAAGGCAGCCACCTCCCTGAATCTGAAGAAGAAGTACACACAGGACGAGCCACTCTGAGCACCAATGATATCATGGACACCAGGGAAATTTTAAACGAACTCAAGTGGCGAGAAGACAAGGACTTGGACAAAGCCAGAATTTATTACATTCACCGGGGCGCCCCGGACGACACGAAAATAATATCTGGCTCCGAAATCGTCGAACTCAAAAACTCGTTCTTCGAAACAGAAGAATCAACACTCCCGTATCATAGAATTTTCAAGATAGAATATGACGGCGAGGTTGTTTTTGAGAGGTGATTATGCCAGCCTCTCTTGGCAAATGCCCCTTCTGGAGCAGCTCTTGCACTTGCCTGGCTTGTTGTGATTTCTGTGCACGTCCTTTGTTTGAATTTTCTCGCGCATCTCGTTCAGTTTCGTGATTACCAGGTTTTTGAGGCTCTCGTCGTAGTCAATTTCGTGCTCCATCTCCGGATATCGGATGATGCCGTGCGGCGGTGGTCTGGCATACTCTTCCTCCAAGAGCATGCAGTATGCCGCGACCTGCATGATGTGGGAGAAGAGCGGGCCGCGGGGAGTTCTGCCTGTCTTTATCTCGACTGGAATGTGGTCATCGCCCACAAGAACCACATAGTCCGGCCTGCCTGAAAGCCCGTGCTTTTTTGAGATAAAGAGCTTGGGTTTATTCGCGGTGTCGTCGACGTAGGAAATCGCCTCCTTCACTTTGCGCTTCTGCCTCTTCAACTTGGCCGCGTGGAAATGCTTCAAGGAGCGGTAGAAGAAGAAGGAAGCCGCAATAAGCCAGACTAATGAGAGGACTTGCATTATCTGGGCGACTTCCGGTCTGAAGAAGTCGCTGAGAACTGTAACAGAATTCACGCCGATGACAGCTCCGACGATTGCGAAAATGAGGATGATGCGTTGGTAGGCCAGTCTGCTCTTTTTGGAGGTGATGGTCTCGGCGAGGTAAAGGAAATAGCAGGCAGCCAGTATCCAGATGAGAGCGATAACTCCCATTATCATTCCGATGTTCTGGTCAGCCTTGAAAATCAGAGAGAGGCCGACAATCGAGATAAGGGTGGCTGTGATTGCGAACCAGAGGATGACAGTTTCCGATTTTTCGGCTGCGATCTCACCGCTGACGATCGAACTCAGGTCCTTGCCGAAATCCCCGTGTTTTTTCTCCCCGTCCAGCAACGCTTTTTTCTGGTCTGGCTCGTCCTCCAGACCAATGCTCAACCACCAGCTGAGGGGGCAGTAGGCGTACTTCTCGACATCGCCCGCGGAAATTATCGGCGATGTACCGGCTCCTTCCATGGTTTACGAATGACCCTACTGTGTATATAGGTTTTTCGTAATCGCGGTGCCTCACGGTGTCCAAAAAGGCTTTATTCCAGAGGCAATTGTACTCCCCTTATAACCAAATGGCCGGGGTGGGGTAGTGGCTATCCTAAGGGATTGTGGTTCCCTCGACCCGGGTTCAATTCTCGGTCCCGGCCCCTAATCCTTCCTTATATCTTCTTTCTGGATTATCTCGAAAGTATATTCGATTTCTATTGATTTTTTCAGGCTGGCAGAGACAGAGCAGTATTGCTCCTCCGAGAGCTTGATGGCCTTCTCCATCTTTTCAGGGGTGATGCCAGGGCCGGATATCGTGATGTGTACCTTGATTTTCTTGAAGGTCTTTGGGCGGGTGTCGACGGGCTCCGCGTCCAGCTCAATGCGGAGCGATTCGGGCTCTGCCTTCATCTTCTTCAACCCGTATTCGACGCTCATCCCTATGCAGCTTCCGAGGGCCAGCAACATCGTTTCAACAGGCGTCGGCCCTGTGCCGCCGCCCCTCTTCGCCGGGACGTCCATCGTAATGGCGGCGCCATCGACGTTGGTGCCAGAGTACGCCAGTTTCTCCTTGCTCACGACCTCTACTTTCATCAACACCCCTATTCCAGTTACATTTAAATCCTTTATCCTTATAAGGCTGATAGAGGTGAAGGGACTGGACACTATATTCATAGGAGTTGCATGGCCTTATGCGAACGGCCCCCTGCACATCGGTCAGGTTGCTGGCTGTTACTATCCACCCGACATTTTTGCCAGATATCACAGGATGAAGGGCAATCGTGTTCTCATGGTCTCCGGAAGCGACATGCACGGCACGCCGGTCACGGTCAAGGCGGAAGAAGAGGGGGTCACGCCCAAGGAGATCGCCGAGCGGTACCATGCGATGAACACCCAATCGCTGAAAGACTTGGGTGTGCGGTTCGACGTGTTCGAGAGCACGGAGCATGAGGTGCACATCGAGGTAGTGAAAAATTTATTTCTCAGATTGCACGAGAACGGCTACATCTATGAGAAGGAGATGACCCTCCCTTACTGCAGCCAGTGCGACAAATATCTGCCCGACAGGTACGTCGAGGGCGTGTGCCCGCATTGCGAATACGAGAATGCGAGAGGTGACCAGTGCGAGGAGTGCGGAAAGCTCCTCGAGCCGGAGCAGTTGATAAAGCCAAGGTGTAAAAGGTGCGGCGAAGAACCGAAGCCAGTTACCCGAACTCACCTCTTTTTCAAGCTGAGCGCGTTCGAAGAAACGCTGAAGGAATACGTCAAGGACAAGGATTACTGGAGGGCTCACGTCGTCAACTTCACGAGGAACTGGCTGGAGCAGGGGCTGAAGGACAGGCCGATAAGCCGCGACATCGACTGGGGCATCGATATTCCACTTGAGGGCTATGACGACAAGAAGATTTACGTCTGGTTCGAGGCCTTCATGGGATATCTAACGATGGTCCACGTGTGGGCCAGACAGCAGGGCGACCCTGAGAAATGGAGAGAATTCTGGCAGAACCCGGAGGCGCGGCATTATTACTTTCTGGGAAAGGACAACGTGCCGTTCCACACGATATTCTGGCCTGCGGTGATTTTGGGCGTCGATGACGATCTCAACCTTCCCTACAACGTGCCTGCCAACGCTTTCATGAGGTTCGGTGGCGAGCAGTTCTCGAAGTCGAGGGGTGTCTCCCTGGCCCTCAAAGACCTGCTGGAGGAGTACGATGCAGACGCCCTGCGATACTATCTGGCCGTCATCATGCCGGAGAACCGTGACGCAGACTTCTCGTTGCGGGAGTTCGTCGAGAAGAACAACAATGAACTTGTGGCGACCTACGGCAATTTCGTTCACCGTGCGCTTTCATTTACCCAGAAGAACTTCGGCCAGATACCCGAGGAAGGGGAGGTCGGCGACCTGGAAAAGAAGGCATTTGAAGAGATTAAAAAATGCGTTTCCGAAGTCGGCCAGTATCTCGAAAAATGTGAGTTCAAACGGGGAATCAAGAGGGCTATGGAACTGGCCAGGTTCGGAAATCAATATATCGACACCAAGGCACCGTGGAGTCAGATTAAAGAAGACAAGGGGGCTTGCGGGACGACACTTCACACGTCCCTGCACATAGCCAGAGCCTTGTCTATTATCATGACGCCCTACATGCCCCATGCCTCCCAGAAGTTGTGGGAGATGCTCGGCGAGGAGGGTGAAGTTTCAGAGGCCGGATGGGACGATGCGGTCGGCCCCCCGAAAGCGGGATTCGAACTGGAGCCCCCGCAGCCCCTGTTTAAGAAATTGGAGGATATCGAGATGGAAACCGACAAACCGGACTTTCCGGAAGAGATGAAATTGCTCGACCTCAGAATCGGCAAGATCACAGCTGTTTTCGACCACCCGAACGCCGATAAACTCATAATCATGAAGGTTGACCTCGGAGATGAAGAGCGAGACCTCGTCGCGGGCCTGAAGGAGCATTATTCGAAAGAGGAGCTTGTGGATAAGTTCATCGTGGTGGTCTGCAACCTGAAGCCGGCAAGGCTGAGGGGCATCGAGTCGAAGGGCATGTTATTGGCTGCCAGCGGTACTGCAACCGCTGGCGGCGCGGCTGCCGGCGGTACTACTACCGACGGCGGCGCGGCTGCTGGCGGTGATGCAACCGACAGCGGCGCGGCTGCCGAGGATGAGCCCGTTGTATCAATTTTGCAGCCCGACGGAGAGGTCGTGCCCGGCGAGAGAATTCTGGGCACCGAGGGAAAGGGCCAGCTGTCGTTCCCGGACTTCCAAAAGCTGGGGCTGGAGATAGGGGCTGAGGGGCCGGCCGAGTTCATTTCCTCGGATGGCCAGCGTGCCGTGCTTAAGACCGAGAAGGCCGTTATGGTGCCCGACAAAGTTGTCAAAACCGGAGCGAAAATAAGATGAAGCTGGACATGCACCTTCACTCGTCCTATTCTTCCGACGGAAAGGTGCCTCCGAAGGATTTGTTGAAGCTTGCAAAATCGAGGGGTTTCGACGGTCTGGCCATCACCGACCACAACGACATCCGGGCCTATGCGATTGTGAAGGATCTGGCCGCTGAAATGGGGCTGATCCTCGTTCGTGGCATCGAGGTTTCGACATCCGAAGGCCACCTGCTGGCTTACGGCGTGAGTGAGGTCATTCCGAGAGGGCTCACGCCCAGCGAAACAGCCGAGAAAATCGTCGATGCGGGAGGGATATGTGTCATCCCGCATCCTTATCGTCTTGTTTCCGGCATCGGGGAGAAGGCCAGCAAGAAAATCCAGGTAACTGGGATGGAGACTATCAACGGCCGGTCCCCGAATGGCGACAATACGCAGGCCGAGAGGTTGGCCGGTGCCCTGAAGCTGCCCTGCACGGGCGGCAGCGACGCGCATGTTGCGGAGGCGGTCGGAAAGGCATGGACTGAGTTTAAAAATCCAGTGTCGAACGAGGATGACGTTATTGCTGCGATTACGTCCGGCCAGTGTTCCGCCGGGGGATGCGGCATGACGTCCTCCGAGACCGTGAAATACACGGTAAAAGCATTTTCAAAATGGGTCGGACGCGGGTTTAAAAAGGTATGATTAATTCTTTGTTAAAAGATAGAATCATAAATTATCTTCCAAGTGAGCCAGATGTGAATTTATAAGGTCGCGCACCTGCTCGTTCGGAAGCTCGCGGCTCACCCTCAGGACGAGAATGGCGCGCGTGCTTATCGTCTGGAGGTAAATTTCGGAGTGCTCGAGAGATATGATCACATAGTCCAGTTTCTCTTTGATCTCGGATGTGGCAGTCTCAGCAGCGCCGAGCAGAATGGCTGACATTGCAACAAAGGTCTCCGTGTGCGCACCCTGGGGTACGTCGCCTGCGATGTGCATGCCGCTCCTCGACACGATAACGGCGTTGTGGATACCCTCCGTGGCCTCGATTTTAGAAAGTACGTCCTCAAGTTCTGCTATGTTTGCCACCTGCGCTCACCCTCAACCTTGAAATCGAATAACATGCAAGGAAAGGTACTTGTTATTGATAAATCTTTTGTCATACATGTTAAATCCGATTTTTCCGAAACACCGATAGTACTATATATATACTATATATATAGTATGATTAAGGATTGAGAAATTAATCGTTTTTACCGCCTTTTTCCTTGCAGGAGTCAACATGCCGGACGACAAGTACGATGCGGAGAAGATTCAGGTTCTCGAGGGTTTGGAGGCCGTCAGAAAGCGACCTAGCATGTACGTTGGGAGCACAGACATCCACGGCCTTCATCATCTTGTATATGAGGTCGTGGACAACGGCATCGACGAGGCAATGACCGGCTATTGCGACGAGATCATCATGCGCCTTAACAATGACGGCAGCGTGACAATCGTGGACAACGGACGCGGAATTCCCGTCGGATTACATCCGAAGTACAAGAGGCCAGCACTTGAAATCGTGATGACCAAACTTCACGCGGGCGGCAAGTTCGACAGGAAGAGTTACAAGGTTTCCGGTGGCCTGCACGGTGTCGGCGTCTCGGTTGTCTGCGCGCTCTCCGAATGGCTTGAAGCGAAGGTCGAAGTCGATGGCCAGACATATCTTCAAAGATATGAAAGAGGTGTCCCTGTCAAGGATATGGAGGTCGTCGGAAAGACTGAACGCAGGGGCACGACAATCACCTTCCATCCAGACGACGAGATTTTCGAAACCCTTGAGTTCGATTTTGATGTGCTGACGTCGAGAATGAGGGAGCTGGCCTTCCTCAACAAGGGTCTGCGGATAATCGTCGAGAAGGAGGAGGATTTGTCCACGCGGCAAACATTCTGCTACGACGGCGGCATAATCGAGTACGTGAAGTACATCAATAGAAACAAGAACTCGCTTCACGATAAAACCATATTCTTCGAGGCGAACAAACATGACATCCAGCTGGAAATTGCGATGCAATACACGGACGCCTACACCCAAAACATCCACACCTTCGCCAACAACATAAACACCATCGAGGGCGGAACCCATCTCAGCGGTTTCAGGTCCGCCCTTACCCGCACTATCAATGATTATGCGAAGAAGAACAATTACTTCACCGAGAAGGACATGAGCCTCAGCGGAGACGACGTCAGAGAGGGTTTAACGGCGATTTTGAGCGTCAAATTGCCGGAGCCGCAGTTCGAGGGGCAGACGAAGACAAAGCTCGGCAACAGCGAAATGAAGGGCATTGTCGAGTCTCTCGTCAACGAGAAATTGGGCGAGTTCCTGGAGGAGAACCCGAAGGTCGCCGAGATATGCGTTCAAAAATCCATACTGGCCGCACAGGCGAGAATCGCGGCGAGGAAGGCGCGCGAGCTCACTCGCCGGAAGGGATTTTTGGAGGGGGGCGGCCTGCCCGGAAAGCTGGCCGACTGCTCCGAGCGCGACCCCGCGAAGTCCGAACTGTACATCGTCGAGGGAGATTCGGCAGGCGGTTCCGCGAAGCAGGGCCGGAACCGGGAATTCCAAGCGATTCTGCCGTTGAGGGGTAAAATCCTCAACGTTGAAAAGGCCAGACTGGACAAGATTCTGAAAAACAATGAGATTCGAACGCTGATAACCGCCTTCGGGACGAACATCGGCGAGGAGTTCGATATCGAGAAGGCCAGATATCACAAATTGATCATCATGACGGACGCGGACATCGACGGTGCGCACATTCGCACGTTGCTGCTGACGTTCCTTTATCGATACATGAGGCCGCTGATAGAGGCCGGCTACGTGTTCATCGCCCAGCCGCCGCTCTACCGGCTCTCGAAGGGGAAGACGGAGCACTGGGTATTCACCGACAGGGAGAAGGACGAGAAGCTGGACTCGCTGGGCGAAGGGTGGAAGATACAGAGGTACAAGGGCCTAGGAGAGATGAATCCTCATCAACTATGGGAGACGACGATGGACCCCGAGTACCGGGTGTTACTGAAAGTTACGATTGGAGATGCGGTACTGGCTGACCAGTTATTCACCATTTTGATGGGGGATGCTGTCGAGCCGCGCCGCGAGTTCATAATGGAGCATGCCACCGAGGTGGAGAACCTCGACGTTTAGGAGTTTGAGAGATGGAAGAGCCGGAGATAAACGAGGAAACATACGGAAAGCGGGAAGTCGACAAGCCCATCGAAGAAGAGATGAAGAAATGCTACATCGATTACGCGATGAGCGTCATCGTCGGCAGGGCGCTCCCCGACGTCCGCGACGGGCTCAAGCCAGTTCATCGGAAGCTCCTGTTCGGAATGAACGAATTGGGCATGCAGCACAACCGCCCTTACAAGAAGTCCGCCAGGATTGTCGGGGACGTTCTCGGCAAGTACCACCCGCACGGAGACCAGGCCCTCTACGGCAGCCTGGTCCGAATGGCTCAACATTTTTCCCTGCGTTACACATTGGTCGACGGCCAGGGCAACTTCGGCAGCGTGGACGGCGACAGCGCGGCCGCGATGAGATACACGGAATGCAGGATGAGCCGCATTGCGGAAGAGATGCTGGCCGACATCGACAGGGACACGGTGGACTTCACGGACAACTTCGACGGAAGTCTTCAGGAGCCGACAGTTTTACCATCCAGATTGCCGAACCTTGTGGTCAACGGCTCGTCGGGAATCGCGGTGGGCATGGCTACGAACATGCCTCCCCACAATTTGACCGAAGTCATTGACGGGCTGAACGCCCTCATCGACGACCCCGAGCTGGAGCCCATCGACCTGATGGAGCACATACTGGCCCCAGATTTTCCGACAGGCGGCATCATCTACGGAATGGCCGGCATCGTCGAGGCTTACAATACCGGCCGCGGCCGTGTGCGCCTGCGTGCGAAGACCGACATCGAGGAGCTGCCGAGCGGAAAGAGCAGGATTATAGTTCACGAAATCCCGTATCAGGTCAACAAGGCCAGACTTATCGAGACCATCGCCGATTTGGTGAAGGCCAAGCGAATCGAGGGCATCACCGATCTGCGGGACGAAAGCGACCGAAAGGGAATGCGCATAGTCATCGAGCTGAAGAGGGGCATGATGGAGGAGGTCGTACTCAATCAACTTTACAAGCACACGCAACTTCAAACGACCTTCGGGATAATCAATCTGGCCCTCGTCGACAATGAGCCGAAAGTGCTGAATTTGAAGGAGCTGCTGGTCCACTA
>DAOVGM010000017.1 GCA_030672365.1 Methanomassiliicoccales archaeon | reverse complement strand
TTTCTTATAACTACCAGCCCCGTTGGGCCTGGAAGTTAAAGTTTAAGCAGCCATATGCAGCAATAATAGTCCTTCGGCCTAATATTCCTTTTATCAGTCATATGCTCAGATTCTCAAAGTTGCGGACTTTGAGTAGCGTTGCATACGAATGCATCGCATACGACAGCATTACTACGACTGCTAGCTTTGAGTTTTGCATACTATCGGTGGACCACGCCAGTTTATACTATATTGATTTTCGAGCAGGCTGACCCGAGTTTCTTTTTTATGGATATTTTTCTTTGGAGGGTCAGCCAGCGCAGAAAATCCTAAAGAAAAATAGCCTGGTGGAGCATACGGCAGTCTCAATCGTTAACGTTAAATAAGTACGCCATTTATCAATCGCTGAGAGGATTTTCATGGTTCTGCGAATCGCGATTGTGGGGTGCGGCGTCGTCTGCCGCGGTCTGCTCAAGATCTTGAGGGATAAGAGAACTTTTTTGATGGAAAATTACGGCTTCGAGTTTATCGTTACCGCGGTTACGGACAAGTTCAAGGGCTCCGTCATGCTGGATAACGGCGCAGGTCTGGACATCGACGCATTCATAGAGCACATCGAGGCCCAGAAACCGATTAACGAGTTTCCGGCAGAGGACGCGATTACCGGCCTGGGCTCCGTCGATACCATCCAGCGCGCCCCCGCTGACATTATCGTTGAGGTAACGTTCACGGACGTCAAGACCGGCGAGCCGGCAACAACGCACGTCAAGGAAGCTCTCAAGGCGAAGAAGCACGTCGTGACAACCAACAAAGGGCCGACAGCCCTGTTCCACCGCGAGCTGGCCCAACTCGCCAAGGTGAACGGTGTCCAGTTTAGATATGAAGGGGCCGTGATGTCCGGAACCCCTATTTTTAATTTGATGGAGTTCTGTCTGGCCGGCAACGACATCGTCGAGATCAAGGGCATTCTGAACGGAACCACGAACTTCATTTTGACAAAGATGGAAGAGGACAAGATGCCCTACGAGGAGGCGCTGGCCCTCGCACAAAAACTGGGTTATGCGGAGGCGGACCCGGCAGGCGACGTCGAGGGCTTCGACGCAATGGCGAAGGTCATCCAGCTGGCCAACATCGGAATGGGCGGAGACTTGACGGAGGCGGATGTTGAACGCGAGGGAATCACCGGCATCACGATGGAGGACGTCGAGAAGGCGAAGGCCGAGGGCATGAGGTACAAACTAATCGGCTGCACACGGAAATCGGGAGATAAAATTTCGGCGTACGTGCGCCCCGAAAAGCTGCCGCTTTCAGACCCGCTGGCCGGCGTTGGCGGTGCGGTCAACGCGCTCACCTTCAAGACCGACCTTTCGGGAGACGTCACGATCCAGGGTGCCGGGGCCGGTGAAATAGAGACAGGCTACGCACTTCTCATCGACATGCTTGCAATCAACCGTGAGCTAAAATCACAATAATCAGGGAGAATGTTTTTAAGTTTCAGGGGGTTTTGTTCACCAAGGTGAGCAGATGAAGGTATTGATAGCCGACGACCACAAGCCGTCGCGGGAGAAGCTGAGCGAGATCATCGACAGCATCGGCCACGAGCCGATATTGGCAAAGAACGGCAGGGAAGCATACGATATTTACACAGATAGCGATGTAACAATCGTTTTCATCGACTGGTCGATGCCCAAGATGGACGGCATAGAATTGTGCCGGCGCATTAAGGGGTATGACGCGAAACGAAAGCGGCATTCGTATTTGCTGCTGGCCACATCTAAATCTAAGAAGAGGGATATGGTCGAAGGGCTGGAGGCCGGCGCGGACGATTTCGTTCTCAAGCCGTATGACGAGTGTGTCATAAAATCGAGAATGAATATCGCATTGCGGGTGCTCGAGACCAGAATCACAAAAGAAGTGCTGGCTGCGCCGAATGCGGTCAAAATCATGCAGGACGAGCACGAGCTGATCCATCGCATGACCGGCATAATGGAGATGGTGTCTAACATGCTGAGCGACGACGTGCCCCTTCCGCCGAAGCTTTTGAAATGGTGCACCTCCACCGCCTTTACACTTGACTTCGAACTCCACGAAAAGAAGGAGGAGTTTTACATCGACAGGTTCATCCAGAGGGCAAGCGAGATCCAAGGCCAGACCTCGAAGATTTATTCCCGTTCATCCATTTTCACAATACTTCGCGAGCACGACCTCATCGAGCGCCTGCTGACCACCATGAAGAAGAAGATGGAGACCTACAACGAGCACAGGCCCCAGGACACAGAAGAAATAAGGAAGCTCATCAATCGCTACATTCCGCTCATCAGGTTCCACGCCGCCCGCGAGGACGACATATTCTTTCCATTCACGGAAACCTACCTGACAGATGAGGACAACGAGGAGCTGGCTGTCGCGTTCAAACAGGTGGACGCCGACATCGGGGCCAAGCAGATCCGGGAACGGATGGATACCCTCGACCGCCTTGAAGAGATTTTGAAAATCGGATAGGTCATACCTGTGATGGAAGGGGAAGAAGCGAATCCATAAACGATTAAATATCATGCCGACATCCAGTAATTCATGAAGATCAAGATGAACGGCCAGACAGAGGACATTCGCGCTGTCTGGATGGAGGGAAAGACAGTCCAGATGCTTGAGCAGCGGCTTCTGCCGCACAAGGTGGAGATCTTTACTGCTAGAACCGTTGACGAGGTCTGCTATTCTATCAAGGAGATGGTCATTCGCGGGGCCCCGTCCATCGGCGTCTGCGCGGCTTACGGAATGGCGCTTGCCGCAATGTCGGGAGATGACATCGGCCAGGCAGCCGAAAAACTGAAGGCCACAAGACCCACCGCTTACGATTTGTTCCACGCCATTGACATCATGCAGAAGGCCGTCGGCGACGGTAAAGACCCTGTCCAATCAGCCGAGGATTATGCAAATTCAATCGCCGAGAAATGCCGGTTAATCGGCGTTCACGGCGAGCCACTGATTCCCGATGGAGGTACGGTCCTTACGCACTGCAACGCAGGAGCGCTGGCCACCCTCGATTTCGGCACGGCCCTCGCGCCGATGCGAGAGGCCCACAACAAGGGCAAGAAGATATTCGTGTTCGCTGACGAGACGCGCCCCAGATTACAGGGCGCGGCACTCACGTCCTTCGAGCTTGTTCAGGAGGGCATACCACATGCCATCATCGCCGACAACGCGGCAGGCCACTTCATGTTCAGGGGCGAAATCGACCTCTGCATTACGGGGGCCGACAGGGTAACGGTCATCGGTGACGTAGCAAACAAGATAGGGACTTACGAAAAGGCGGTTGTGGCCCACGAAAACGGCATACCGTTTTACGTAGCCATCCCGGTCAGCACGGTGGACTTCAACCTATCCAGCGGTAAGGACATTCCTATCGAAGAAAGAAGCCAGGACGAGGTCCTCATCATAAACGAAAAACCGATTGGCCCTGAGGGAGCCAGTGCCAGAAACCCGGCCTTCGACGTCACTCCGGCCAAGTTCATCACGGGCTTCATAACCGAAATCGGCGTGCTGACCCCCAACGAACTGGATAAGCTGAGAATGACGATGGGGCAATGAAGGTCTTTGAGCAATTCAAGATAATATTTAATATTCGAGAGATGTTATAGACATATATGGTTTCTACAGAAGCTTTGATGAGCCAGGCTCATGCTGCCTTTGAAAATGCAAAGTATGATGAGGCGAAGCGGCTGTGCCGCGAAGGCATAAGACAGCTGGAGAAATCCAAGGACAAGCGTTCCGTCAAGGCAATGATAGAATTCTTAAAGATACTCTCCGATTCTGAAGATTTGCAAGGTCGGTGGTTTGACAGTATCAACAGCCTTGAGAGAATCATAAAATTGGCAGATGAGCAAAGAGACCTGAACACAAAAGCAGAAACTATGATCCAGATCGGTTATAGATTCTCAAAAAGTGGAAAATGGAAAAAGGCCCAGGCCAGATTCGAGGAGGCAGAGCAGCTTGTCAATAATTTTGAAAACCCCTACCTGCTTGGGCTTGCACTCGGCGGGCTTGGAGAGATTTACTTCAGAGTCGGTAGGATAACGGACGCCATCTCCAATGGCCAGAAGATGCTGGAGATAGCTGAAGAGATAAATGACTATTATTTGATAGGAAAGGCGGCGAACCTCATTGCAAATGGCTGGTACACCTTGGGCGAATTTGGACAGGCCCTTGAAGCAAACCAGAAGACAGTTGATGCCCACAGGAGGGCTGATAATAATCAAAAACTCGCCATGGTCCTCAACAACCGGGGTGAGATATTCAAGGCCATGGAGGATTATGAAAAGGCCTTGGACAGCTATAACGAGGGCTTGAAAATCATGGACAAGGATATTTCAGCACACGAACTTACATATTACTACCCCAACATGGCCGAATGCTATGCCCGTCTGGGTAACGTGCGCAATGCCAAAGCAATGATTACAAAAGCCGAGCAAGTGACGGCAAAATCAGAAGATAAATATGCAGTTGCCTACTTTTGGATGATCAAAGGCGTTGTTGAACATCTGAGTGGAAACGACAAGGCAGCTCTTGACTTGATGAAGAGGGCCGGGAATAGGATGAACTCCCTGAATGTGCCATATGACACCGGAATCATCGCCCTTGAGTACGGCAAAACCCTTATCGAATGCGACTACAAGGGCGAAGGCATGATCGCACTGGAAAGGGCTTTGGGTTTTTTTGATGAGGCAGGCTCAAACTACATGGCAGCTAAGGTCAAGAAACTCATCGCCGATTATTCATAATTTCGGTTCGGAATGGGAACATGCCCCGTCTGTAAGGGCGGGGATGTCTAAAATGCCAACCAAAACATTTTAAAACCCCACCCCATCATTGTTTGCATGA
This sequence comes from Methanomassiliicoccales archaeon, assembly GCA_030672365.1. Taxonomy (GTDB): domain Archaea; phylum Thermoplasmatota; class Thermoplasmata; order SG8-5; family JAGLSY01; genus DAOVGM01. Next base: position 3,096 of record DAOVGM010000017.1, on the reverse strand, counting down.
GACTCGTGACCACGTGGTTTGGTGTGTTCCTCGAAGAGGACGGCCAGATAGTCGAGAAAGTCCTGTTCCCTCAGGATGCGGACGAGATAGCCAGGAGAATGCTGGCTGTCGAGAACGGCGAGATACTGGCCGAGGAAGAGGAGCTGGCCGGCGGCAAGCAGCTGGTTGTCTCTGAGGAGCGGCTGGAGATGCTCGGCGATTTTATTCCCGAGGGCGCGCCGTTCATAGCACCCGAGGACCACGGTTTTCCAATCGACCTGCTGAACAAAGCAATGATTTCCATCGGCAAGGATAAAGTGCGGGCCAGCGGTCGTCCGGACGAGCAGATTTTGCAGGCGATAAGGGCCATCGACGACCTCAACAAAACGGCGAACTTGCTTTCCGAGAGATTGCATGAGTGGCACGAGATTAATTTCCCGGAACTGGCCAAGCTCGTGCCAGAAGACAGGTTCGTGAAGCTGGTGGCAGAGCACGGGGACCGGAAGGCCATCCTCGATTCCGCGGAGCTGGACATCTCGGATTCTATGGGCTCGGAAATTAGTTCCGAGGACGCCGCGGCCATGCAGAAGATGGCCGTTACCCTTCAGCAAACCATGAAGTCCAGGGAGGAGCTGGACAGGTACGTTCAGGGGAGAATGAAGGAGGTCGCGAAGAACACGAGCCATGTCATCGGCCCCCTTATCGGCGCCCGCCTGATATCGCTTGCAGGCGGTCTGGAGCGGCTGGCGAAGATGCCGTCCAGCACAGTCCAGATACTCGGTGCGGAGAAGGCGTTCTTCAAGCACCTGAAAGACCATACCAAGCCGCCGAAGCACGGAATCATCTTCCAGCACCCGAACATTCACCGTGCCCCGTACTGGCAGCGCGGAAAGATATCCCGCGCGATGGCCAGCAAGATATCGATTGCCGTGAAGATGGACTTCTATGGGGACGAGTTCATCGGAGACGAGCTGGAAGCGAAGCTGGAGAAGCGGCTGGAGGAGATTCGGAAGAAATACCCCAACCCTCCCCGAAAATAGGCTGGCTGATTTTTATTGCATAACTTTATAAAGAGTTCTATCAATCACTTTTTGGGTGTAGAGATGACATCTGAGAAGTTAGACAGAGGAGCCAGTGGTTACGGAAGCATTGTTTTCAGGCAGAGGTTGGACCAGCCGACAGGGGCGAACCAGATCACCTATTATCCGCCCGAGCCCTCCCCTGCACTAAAAAAGCAGGTGTCCAGGGACAAGATAGGGGGCATCACGGTGTACATCATCGGATTTGTGGTGGCCTTCATCGGGTTCATCATCGCCTTCAACGATAATTCGGTTATTCAAATCTACGAGCTCCTGATTCCGCTCTTACTGATCATCGGCCTCATTGCCGCAATTATGTATCTGGTCATGAACAACGTGGCGCTGGCCAAGCTTTCCAGGACACTTCCGCTAATTCTAATTATTTGCATGGTCATGCTTTACATTTACAGTATATTGAACAGCATCACTGGTCTCGCGGATATTGACGACATCGATGACATGGGAAACGCAATCGATAACGTGTTCAGTTCGATACTGAGCCCCGCATTCTTCCTGATTCTCACGGGCCTCATTGTCGCCCGTGCCGGCGGAACGATGCTCTGGACGTCCACGAAGGTACTGCATGAATACATACCTGGCATGATAATCATGGAAGTGCCTGCGGGCGCAGGTCTACCGGAAGACAGATACTGCGACACCTGCAAAGGCCGCCAGACTTACATAGAAGAGTATGACAGGTGGTATTGTTACACATGCAAGGATTACAAGGACACCGTGGCACAGCCAGTAGCTGTCGAGGTCGCACCGTCGCCGGCTGTTGTCGCGGCGGCACCGATACCTACCAGCGAGGGCGAGCCGATTGCCATCGAGGAGGACAGGCGCTGCGAGAAGTGCAACGACCAGCTTGTCTGGGTGGACCAGCACGAGAGATGGTATTGTTACACGTGTAAGGAATATGCCCCGTTGGATGATGTGGCTGATGCGGATGACGAGCCGGATGATGCAGATGTGGACGATGCCGGTGACGACGAGCCAGACGACGCCAGTAACTGTAAAACCTGCGGCGGCGAGCTGACCTACATCGAGCAGTATGGCAGGTACTATTGCTACAAGTGCAAAGCATATGATTAAAACTACCTGCCCCTAAAAACGGGGCTGGAAGTTTAATTACAGACTCGCCTTCCACAACTCCGGCAGCACTTCCCCAGCCTTTCCCAGCACGGTGAAGTCCGCAATACTGGATATCGGAGTTCTTTCCATATTAATTTCGATGACCCGAGCCCCTGTGCCCTTGGCCAGCATCGGGAAATGGGCGACGGGGTAGACGACGCCCGAAGTTCCCACAGTGATTAACAAATCCGCTTTCTGTATGTGCTCCTGCGCGGTGGCCAGCGCTTCGACGGGCAGCATCTCCCCGAACCAGACGACAGCCGGCCGCAACAACGCCCCGCAGTCGCACGTGGGCGGGAGCTGGCTGAGTGGGTTTTCTTCCAGGAAGAACTCCTTGCCTTCCTCCATGCACCTGACGAGCCGGATGTTTCCGTGTATCTCTACAATATGCTTGCTGCCTGCCTTTCGATGCAGGCCGTCCACGTTCTGGGTGACGAGCAGGAATTCTGGATAACGGGATTCCATTTCTGCAATAATCTTGTGCGCGGGGTTGGGACTGGCCTTCGAGATTAAGCCCCTTCGCCAGTCGTACCATTCCCAGACAAGCTCAGGATTGGAAATGAATGCCTGCATGGTGGCCAGTTCTTCAGCTCTATAAGTTTTCCACAGGCCGTCCTCGCCGCGGAAAGTGGGAACGCCGCTTTCCGATGAAATACCCGAGCCAGTGACCACGACGACGGATTTCGCATCCTGTAAAATTTCAATAAGGGAGGGGTCGAAGTTCATCTCAACCCTCTATAATGTTCAGGTCGGCGCCGCACTTCCCGCACTTGCCGTTTTCGACGCTGGCTTTAAGGATATGATACCCGATTCTCTCGATGGCTTTCACTCCGCAGGCAGGGCAGAACGTGTTCTCCTGCTCGCAGTGCGGTGTGTTTCCCAGATACACGAATTTTAATCCCTCTTC
>DAOVGM010000090.1 GCA_030672365.1 Methanomassiliicoccales archaeon | reverse complement strand
TCGTTACAATCGTGGACCTGGCTCTCATCAGGAAGAACCTCGACAAGTTGGGCCAGCAGTCCTGGATGCAGATATTCAAGACCTACGCCATGAACCTCAAAGAGACACAGGATTTTGATATTCTGGTGCTGGACTCGATGCCGGTTCTGGAAATGCTGGCCGAGTTCAAGAACCCCAGGTCGGAATTATTCCACTTCTTCGAATGGCTGCGCGACCTGAATGTCACGACGATAATCCTGGAGGAGATGAAAGCCAGCAGCGATGAATACGCGCCCCACGGCGAGGACTTCCTTGCCGATGGAATCATACACCTGAAGATGGAAAAGGTAGGGGACGTGAACATCCAGAGGAGGATAAGATGCGTCAAGATGAGGGCCACAGGTCACTCGACAGACTACTACACCCTCCTGTTCCAGAAAGGAGTTTTCCAGGTGGCGAGAGTAATCAGCGATTAGCGGAGGCGAATGTCTGGCTCGAAGAACATTGCCCCTCGTCATCGCCCTTTTCTTAGGGTTGAGTTCGTTCATAATCTCGATGATGATTTCGAAGTATGCGCCTGTCATGACATTGGCGATAGCCGGCATACTCTCCCTGGTAGTCATTGTAATATCATTGGCGATTCTATGGACACGACCGCCGCCGGTTGAGGAGCTAGAGGAAGCGGAGGAGATACCCGAGCCTCCGCTGCCGACGGTATTGCCACCGGCGGAAGCGCGGCTGCCGATTGGTCATTCGGAAAGTTCGACGTATGTAGGCGAGCCCGAGCAGGAAGAGATTATACACCAGTGATTATACCGTCCTTGTCCGGCTTGTAAGGCGATTCCCGGGTGCGCTTCTCGTGGGCCTCGATTTCAGCTTTTATTGTATCAGCCAGTCGTTTTATTCCTTCCTCGATGAACTCATCGGATGAATATGTGAAATTCAGCCGCATCGTGTTGATGCCGTTTCTGTCGGCATGGAATGCCGAGCCGATGACGTAAGCGACCTTGTTCTCGATTGCACGCTCAACCATCTGGCCGGTATCGATGTATTCGGGCAAGGTTACCCAAAGAAACATTCCGCCGAGAGGCTTCGTCCAAGTGGTTCCTTCTGGGAAATATTTTTCGAGGGACGCCAGCATGATGTCTCTCTTCTTCTTGTAAAGCGCCTTGATGACCTCGATGTGCTTGTCCAGATATCCCTGGGCTATGTATTCGTAGGCAACATACTGGCAGAACGTGCTTGAGCAGAGGTCTGTCGATTGTTTGGTGATGACCAGTTTGTTCAGGATAGGTTTCGGGGCGACTGTCCAGGCCACTCTAAGGCCCGGGGCCAGTATTTTCGAGCATGTCCCGAGATAGATGACCTTCTCCTCGGTGTCCAGCGACATGATAGAGGGAATGTTGTCGCCTTCGTATCTCAATTCGGAATACGGATTGTCCTCGACGACCAGCAAGTCGTAGTTGTATGCGATTTCGAGGAGCTGGCGCCTACGATTTTCCGGCATCGTTACTCCCGACGGGTTCTGGAAGGTCGGGACAACGTACAATAACTTCGGGTTCTTGCCGTGGCGGTGGAGATGGTGGAGTTTCTCGTCCAGCACGTCAGGGTTCATGCCGTTCTCGTCCAGAGGGATGCTCTCCATCTTTGCCATGTAGGCAGCGAACGCGTTGGTGCCGCCCAGATATGTCGGTGCGCCCAGGACCACGATGTCCCCCGGGTCGAGAAACGTCTTGCCGATGAGGTCGAGCCCCTGCTGGGCGCCGGTTGTCACGAGAACGTTGCGATGTGTAATGTCCATGCCCTGCCTGTTCATTCTGTCGGCCAGCACCTCTCTTAATTTTGTTACGCCCTCGGTGGCTGCATACTGGAGGGCCAGCTTGCCGTCTTTGACAATTAATTCCTGGCAGATATTGTTCACAATGTCAATCGGAAAAGCATCCGGGCTCGGAAGACCGCCTGCAAACGATATGATGTCGGTCATCTGCGTGAGTTTTAGAAGTTCCCTGATCTCCGATGCCTTCATTTCCCTCGCGCGTTGCGAGTACAGTTGCGAATAATCCTTTTCCATCTAAACCCCTCCTTGCCATTGTATAAGCGAATTGGGTTTTTAAATCTATGGAGGAGGC
>DAOVGM010000066.1 GCA_030672365.1 Methanomassiliicoccales archaeon | reverse complement strand
TATTTCAGGATGACGGAGCAGCAGGCCACGTACTCGATGTACCTTCTGACAACCGTGTTCTGCGTCCTCGCTCTCTTCGTGCCGGGTTAGGCTATTGGCCTGTCCGCTGCCGAACTGGCCAGACCGCACCGAGCAGGCGGGGCTCGTCCGCGTCGAGCAGGGCGTTGGGGGGTCTGGGCTCGACTTGGACAAAGCCGGCGCCACGAGCAGGCCACGGGGGGAACGGGCGTGGCCAGCGGAGTGGCGCAAGGGTGGGGGGCCAACCAATTGTGTGGGGCGGGCCAGAAAAAGAGCAATGGCGGGGGGCATGCCAAAAGTATGAGGTGGGCAATAACAAAAACATCGATTGGGGCGGGCAGAAAATGAAAGACGGAGAATGTATTAATAGCGATTTTCCATTACCCTTCTTTACCATTTTGAGGGATGGGAAATATGAAAGTTATATTGGCTGGCTACAATATCGACGCGACGATTATCGACAAAGCGAAGCGTGGCGAAAACGTGAGTGAATTGCCGCTCACGCCTGAAACTGTCTCAGTCGCCTATGCCAGGATAAGCAGGGACCCGAGGCCTGTCACCGAATTGAGACAGAGGTCCATCGACGATGTGGAGTCTGCCAGACGCTCCGCCAGGAACATTATCTTCGAGATGAACCATCAATCAGTGGCAGAGCACGCAACCTTCAACTTCGACATACTGGACATCTCCAGATTGTGTGTGGAGCACCTCGAATGGCACCGTCTCTGCTCGTTTACCGAGAAGAGCCAGAGGTATCAGGAACTGGTTGGGGACTACGTCCTGCCGAAGGAGTTCGAGGGCGAGGCCAGACCTCTTTTCGATGGCATGATGAAGGAGCAGAACAACCTGTACACCAAGGCCTTCGGAATCTTGCTGGATTACTTTAAAGAAAAGAATCCGGAGATGCTCGAAAAAAAATGGGAGCGCAGGGTCGTCGAAGGTTACGCGAAGGAAGATGCCAGATACGCCGTGAGCCTGGCAACGAAGGCGCAGCTGGGCTTCACCGCGAACGCCCGTAATCTTGAATATTTGATTAGGAGTTTGAGGTCGAGCCCGCTCGACGAGACGAGGCAGCTCGCCGAGAACTTTTATTCACTGGCCGGTGCTGTCGCGCCGTCGCTCATTCTGCTCACCGACCCGACCGAATACGAGAAGGAATTCGGCAGGCCATTGGTCGAGGACCACTTCACCAAGACGCATTCGAACACTAGGCAATACGTTGCGGCTCTCCTCGAAAAACACGGAGGGCCAGATGTTTCGAATCTTCCGGTCGAAGGTGATGTAAAACTCGTCGATTGGACGAGGGATGCGGACAGGGCGACGGTAACGGCGATACTTCATTCGCACACGAAACAGCCAATCGAAAAGTGCGGCCAGCTCGCGGCGGAGTTGCTCAAAAACGGCGAGGCAGAGGCCTTGGTAAAAGAAATGCTGCGATATTCGAACCCGTGGGAGTCGGCGACCCGCGAATTCGAGGCAGCCGGCTTTACCTTCGAGGTCGTGCTGAGCGCGGCATGCTACGGTCAGATGAAGAGGCACAGGATGTCGACCCAGCTCGTTCAGGATTATGACGTGGAACTGGGATGCACGATCCCGCCGTCGGTCATCGACGTCGGGCTGAAGTCCGAGTTTGAGGCGCTGTTCAAATCGACGAACGAGGCATATTCGGAGCTGGCCAAGTACGATACGGTCGCGGCGCAGTACGTCCTGACGAACGCCCACAGGCGCAGGATGCTGGTGGTTGCGAACGCCCGCGAGTTACACCACATATCCAGATTGCGGGAGGACGCCCACGCGCAATGGGACATTCAAAATGTCTCGCGGGACATGCTGGCTCTCGCACGGGAGAAGGCACCCCTCACGCTCATGCTCGCATGGGGAAAAGATGCGTTTTCACAGAAAAAGTCAGAGCTCAACATCGAATGAATATGAAACGCTGGATGATTTTGTCTCCGACCCGTCTACCATCGGTCCCCCACCGATGGAAGATTCCTCCGGCGGTTCCCAATTTCTCACTTCTGCCAATCGAATCAATTCGGGGCTCATATCTTCCAGAAGGCCGGCCATGCCCGGAACATGGCCGTCGCCGACAACAGCCAGTATGTTGTTGTAGCGCTCTGAAATTTGACGGAGGTTCCGGGCCATGAACTCGTTGCGCTTGTCGATGAGGACGAGTTTTAGATTAGGAAGTTCTTTGCCCATCTCCTCCATAAACTCGGCCTCGTGCTCTTGGTAGCGGGCCAACTCCCTTTCCACCGTTTTCTTGCGGACAAAAAGACTGGCAAAGGCCGCGACGCCGAGCTTCACCTGCTCCTCGAATGTGATGTTCTTTCTTAGTTCGGCGAAGACCCTGGCCATGTCCATGTCGATGAGCGATATGCCTGCACCGGACTCTTTGGCTGCGTTGACCGCAGCCAACATCTCATCGCCTGCCTCGACTCCATACTCTCCGGCGATCCTTCTCTGAAAATGGGCGGCTAGCCTGTAAATTATCGGCATGTTACCGGTGCCCTTTTTATCGTGAAGGGCGGTGAACCTGGCATGGTCCAGCTCGATAGCCACGATGTCGGGTCTTTTCGTCAAAATTATCGACCTTATCTGGTCCTTGATATCGAACACGTGGCCTACGCCTACCAGGGTGAGCATGAGCCTGAATACAAAAATAAGGTATATATAATCTCGGGCATTCTACTGGCCCTATGCGTTTCAAGTTCGTGGCCTTCGATTTGGACGGGGTGCTGGTCGACGAGCGAAGCTCCTGGGAGTGGGTGCACCATTATTTCGGGGTGAGCAACAAGGAGGGCTACGACCTTTTCATGGCCGGCAAAATCGACGACATCGAGTTCATGCGCCGCGACATCCGGATGTGGAAGGAAATCGAGCAGGACATCAACGCAGCCCGGATAGCCGAGATTCTCAAAGGCGCCAAGCTGATGGAAGGGGCGAAGGAAACCGTCGCCGCCATCATGGACGCGGGCATAGGAACCGGAATCGTGAGCGGCGGAATCGACTATCTGGCTAACGACGTGGCAAAAAGCTGCGGCATCGAGCATGTCCTTGCGAACGGCCTCGAGCAGGATGAAAACGGGCGACTGACCGGCGAGGGCGTCCTCCGCGTCGAACTGCTCGACAAGGGAAAGGCGCTTAACGAATTACTGGCTAACCTCGGGATCGAGCCGAAAGACTGCGCAGTTATCGGCAACAGCTGCATCGACGTCAGCATGTTCGAAGTTGGCGGTTTCAGCATCGCCTTCAAGCCCATTGACCCGGATTGCATCGCTGCCGCAGATGTTGTGGTCCACGGCGACGACCTGAGAAATATATTGCCGTATATTTTAGACTGACTGGCATACATCATTTTGGCCGCTCCGAGCAGGGCATTGGGGGAAGGGAATGCCCAGCGGAGGAGCGGGGTGGGGGGAAGTACAAATTGTTTGGGGCGGGTAACAAACCCACCCACCGTCTGGGTGGGCTAATAAAACATACAAAAATGTGAACGATCAGGCCTAATACCCGTGCTCGCCGAGCATCGGCACGAACGCGCATCCTCCGTGGCTCTCCCTGATGACCTTGCCCCCCGGCCTTTTAATTATTTTTATCAGGTCCTGGTAGTGCATTCCTCCGATGGGGATGACGATGACCCCGTCCTCCTCGAGCTGTGCCATGAGAGGTAGAGGTACCGACGGGGCTCCGCAGGCTGTCCATATCCTGTCGTAGGGTGCGAATAACCTGTGGCCCTTCGAGCCGTCCCCGTGAATGACAGATACGCGGCCCATCATTCCCGCCTTCTTGATGTTCGCCTCGGCGCGGACAGCCAGTTCCTTGATTCTCTCGATGGTGTAGACGTGCCCCTCGCTCCCGACGATTGCCGCGACCATCGTCGCGTGGTAGCCAGACCCCCCGCCGACCTCCAGAACCTTCATGCCTTTTTTGAGTTCCAGAAGCTCGAGCATCATGCCGACCATGTGGGGCGCCGATATCGTCTGGCCCTCTCCTATTCTGAGTGGTGTGTCAGAGTACGAGTACTGCCTCTGGTCATCGGGCACGAAAATCTCCCGCTGGACCATCTCCATCGCCCCGATTACCTCGGAACTGGATATGAAGCCCCTGTCTATCAGGCCTTGTATCAGCTTTCTCTTCTTTTCCTCCAGGTCGGGCATCATCCACTCCTGATGTTTTTATGGCTAATTTAATTTTACTTCCAGCTGGAAGCTGGTCGTTTTACGAAAATGTTAAGTTTTGTACTGTCCAACACAAAAAGGTTATTTAATGAGAGGTTATATTCCCGCGTGGGCAAACAGTAGAGATGAGGGCTTTGATGTCGGTGTCCGATTCGTATTATCTGGCTAACTCAGGGGTGAGGTATCTTGGTGCCTAAGGGCAAAGATGATTCTGCCTGTCCCGTTTGCGGCGGCCAGATAGACCCCGAGACAAAAAAATGCACGACCTGCGGCAGTTCGCCGCCCAAGAAGAAAAAGAAGGGCGGAAAGAAGGTCCAGATTTCTTTGGTTGATGATGTTCCGAAGGGCAAGCGGAAGGCAAAAAAGAAGGAAGATAAAAAAGAAGAAAAATCTGACGACAAGAAACCACAGGAAGAGAAGCCCGAGGAACCTTCGAAGGAGGAAAAAACCGAAGAAAAGAAAAAGGAAAAAACCGCCGATTTGAATGACAAGCCGCTCCTTTCCACGGAGCCGGAGAAAATCAGCAATGAAGATAAAGCGCTGGCTGACTGGCTTTCCGGTGAGAAGGGGGGTGAAGAGCTCGGAGAGTGGCTCGGCGGTGACGCTCCGCCCGAGAAGAAAAAGGACGATGCCGAAGAGGCCCCTGACGACAAAAAGAAGAAGGGAAAGCCTTCCAAGGATGAGGAAGACGAGGCATTGAAGAAGTGGCTCAGCGGCGAAGAGGACACCTTGAAAGACTGGCTCGGTGAAGAGCCCGACGCGGAGAAGAAAGCGGAAGATGTCGGTCCGGTTGGCAAGGAATTGGTGGAGCGCGAGAAACTTTTAAACGAGAGGGAAGAGGCACTGGCCGAGAAAGAGAAGGAAATCGAGGGCCTGAAAATCCAGATGGAAGAATACAAGAAAGCGGTCGAGGGCGAGTTCGACAAGATTAAATCGGGCGAGTTTGACCCCCTTGTCATCCTCGAGGAAACTGCCAGACTGAACAAGGAGCTGCAGGTGGAGATCAAGAATCGAAAACAACTGGAAGACGAGATCGTGCAGGTGAAGAAGGGAAGTCTGGCTGTCATTAAATACGTCAAGGCACAGGGCATGCAGGACAAGGGCGGCGTTGCCAAGTCCCTGAAGAAAAAGTTGAGCGAGGAGACTAAGAAACGCGAGGACATCGAGGCATCCCTCAAGGCGAAGGAGGAGACGCTGGCCGAGTTGAAGAAGGAGCTGGATGCCGGTTTAAAGGACCTGCCCGACGACGCCAAGGCCGCGAAGAAGCTGGAGCTCGGATTCATGGAAAAGGAGAAGGAGCTGAACGCCAAAATCACCACACTGGAAAACCGGCAGAAGGATATGGAAAAACAGGTGAGGAACGGCTCTGCCGGGGCGGAGGCGGACTCCGAACTCCAGCAGAGGGTCATGGCGGAGCTGGCTTCGAAAGAGCAGGAGTTTATCGAAAAAGAGGCGGATATGAAAAAGCAAATCCTCGACCTGGAGGAAAAACTTCACGAATTCGAAATCGACGACAAGCTCAGGGCGGAGAAGAAAGACCTGTCAGGCAAGTCGGATGGGGAGATAAGCGACGAGATGGACCGCAAGATTCGTGAATTGCAGGTCAAAGAAAAGTCACTGCTCGTCCGGGAGGACGAGATTCAACGACTCAAGGAGCAGTTGAGCAAGACCGAGGAGGAAATGAAGAAGATCAAGGAGCCGCTGGCCTTCAAGGATGAGGAGATGCTCCGCCGCGAGGAAGACCTCGTTTACAGGGAGCAGATGTTAATCGAGGAAAGGCGAAAAATGGAGGAGGCTTTGCGCGAGTCCGGCAGTTTAGAAGCCCACGATATGAAGTTGAAGCTCGAAGAACTCCAGGGCCAGATCAATAAAAAGGAAGATGAGCTCAGGGCCAAGGAACAGTACATGCAGGCCAAGATGGAGGACCTCCGGTTACGCGAGCAGGGGCTCATCGGCGAGGAGATAGAGGCCAGGGAAGAAGACCGGATGATCGAGCTCAAAATCGATAAGGTCAAGATAGGCGACAGGAGACTGGACGACCTCCTTTTGGGAGGAATTCCGTTCGGAAACAACATCCTGATCTACGGCCCGCCGTTTACAGGTAAAGAGATAACGATAAACTCCTTCATCGCCGAGGGATTGAAGAAAGGCATTCCAGCCTGCTGGGTCATCACGGATAAAATGCCTTCGGAAATCAGGGAAGAGATGATGTTCATTGTATCTGGCTACGAGGAATACGAGAAGCTCGGCCTCGTGAAGTACGTGGACGCTTACTCCAGAGGAATCGGTGTCGATGACGTTGAGGCGAACGTGACTTACGTAGAGGATACCACGGACACCAAGGCCATCATGAAGGCAGTGGATGGCATCGCGAAAGAGTTTCTGGATAAGCATGATTATTACAGACTGGCCTTCAGGTCGATTTCGACAATCATCGCATATCTGGACTCGAGCGCCGCGTTCAAGTTCCTGCAGCCGTTCTGCGGCAAGAGGAAGAGGGACCGCGCAGTTTCGCTGTTCGCCATCGAGAAGGGCATGCACAACGAACAGGACATCCAGATGATAGGAAGCGTCACCGACGGAATGATAGACTTCAAGCTCGAGCAGTTGAAAACCTTCCTCTGCATCAAGGGTATCGGCGACGTTCAATCAAGGGCGTGGATTGATTATTCATACAGCAAGCAGGGCCTCATAATCGGTTCGTTCAGTCTAGATCATATCCGTTGAGAATCTTTGCTGTTTTTAATCTCCCCGGCCTCACAGCCGGGGCTTCGGAATCTTTGCTGTGTTCTGCCTGTCACTTTTCTGCAGGCACGTCAATACCCCGCCCTCAAACTGAGA
>DAOVGM010000043.1 GCA_030672365.1 Methanomassiliicoccales archaeon | reverse complement strand
TTCAGTTGGAGGTACTTTCACGAGATTCTATTATTTCGAACCAGCCAGCATGTGGTTTAACGATTTCGCGCTTGATCCTGAGGCGGGTTACATTATTAGGATACTCAACAACAAGTTGAATGCACAACCAAGGAATTACACACCGTGAGGAGAAAAATAACATTTATCTGAATTAACCGAAGAACACCATATTCACAAATTGTCTGACGCCTTTTAATGGCGCCGTACTAAAAGCTCTTGGAAGTAGTAAACCCTCTTCTGTTTGTAAGGCACCTTACTACCAGATTGTACTATTCCTTCCCACCGTAAGTTACATTATAAACCATCGCATAACCCGATGTGGTGAACTCATGGGAGTTTCGATTATCGTTACCATGGAAGGCAAGGAGCCGTTCGACCTGTCACTGCCCGACCCGAACATGTACTTCGAGGACATGATTGAGCAGCTGGCAGACTTGTGGGGCGTGAACTGGCAGGAGTACGTTCTTGTCAGCGGGACGGATATCTTCGAGGGCAGGGTCAAGATTTCGGATGCGAACGTCCAGCCGAGCGCCCTATTTGTCATGACGCCTAGGAGTGATGCCCTGAAACGCACGACCCAAATCCAGGAAGCAGGCGACCTTTCCAAAGCTCTTCAATGGCTGCACGAAAACCCCGGTCTGGACCCAGGGAATTTGACTGTCATTTCCGATGACGCAAAGGAACCGCGGACCGTCATTTTCGAGAACAATAAAAACAAGCACCAGTACCAGGTCCTCGTGGACATTCAGGGAAAGGTCCGAAGGTACCAGCCTTTGCGTTAATCCATAAACTACTAGCTCAATCACTAACGTGGGCTCTGATGATGAACTCTTAGTTTATCATCAAGGCCAACAGGATACCGCCGTATGCGTGATCAAATACTTAGATTGGAATACATTCAGATTCGTATTTGCTCTTGTAGTCGCGTACAGATGAAAGGAAAATGCGCAACTACAAATCGATAACCATTCATCGAGCCTTGAAGCCAGAAATTTTCCGGCTTCAAGCAATTGAGCATATTAATCAATGGGAATACAAACCCATTGATTATAGGATGGAAATAACTCGATTAGCAATAACCATTGAAAGTTATATCCATCCTATGCTGCTGGAAAGTGAACTTCCAGGCCGAAATCCAGCAGGTTCATGTTTCCAACGTAAACGCCAGGTCATTTATGGCCTGGTAGTTCACTCAGTCCCATATCTGGTTGTGAGAGTACCAGTCCTTCACCTGATTTTTGACACCGAGATTTTGTGCCTTTTCAAGATATTTTTTCGACTCGTCATCGCGTCCCGAATCTTTCAGCACTTGGGCCATGTTCCGATGCAGCATCCCGACATCCGGCTCGATCGAGATCGCCTGCTCGTAGGCCATCGCCGCAAGCTCCGGCTTCCCCATCCTCTCGAAAAGGATTGCCTTTGAAGAAATGGCTCCCGAATGCTTCGGCTCCTTGGCAAGAATCTCGTCGAGCGGCTTCCAGGCCATGGCAAACCGACCTTTTAAAAATAAAATTTTAGAATAATAGAGAAGCGCACCATAATTCTCCGGTTCCTTCCCGACAATTTTCTTTGCCTTGCTCAAAGCCTCGTCCAGATTCCCCTGCTTCAGCAGCTCGTCCAGCTCTTCGATAGGGTCGGGAGCGAAAGTGTTGCATATCTCTGCTTTTGATTTGGATTCCTCTTCTGGAATTGTGTCTTCTGGCTCATGAGCTTCGGATTCGGAATCGGTTTCAGCTTTTTTGGGCGTCAGGACGAGCTTTTTCATCGGTATGCCGAATTCAGGTCTGATAGATAAATCATTCTACACAGATATCATGGTCAGGGCATTCTGGTGGGCGGTGGGGGGAACAGTGAATGAGGATGGAGAATGGGGGGCGGTGAACGTGGGCGGTGGATGGGGGCGGGTGGGCCTCCTGCCGTGATTGTCTGGACAGCGTTGGCAGAATGGCAATCACGCGGGGGGATGGCTTGAGCATGCCCTCCTTGTCAGCACGAAGAAACTCCCCAGCCAGCCAAAGCGTCATGCCCCGTCTGTGAGGGCGGGGTGTGATGCGACGCCAGACGAAAAGGCGTCGTGTGACGCTTAAAACGTGAAAACCCCGTGCATGAGCACGGGGATGTGGTTTTTTTGACACTGGCTACCGCTCCAGTGTCAAAAAATAAAAGGGGGAGTTTATCTTGATTTGTGATTTCAGAGTTCGACCTTGTGTCTGTCTTTCAGTTCCCCTGTCTTGCCCTTGTTCCAGGAGCTGACCTTCGAAAAGAAGCCCGTTACCCTCGTTATCCCCTCGATGTTTACAGACGAGCACTTGGGACATGCGTCGAGAAGCCCCCTTACAGTCTTCCCGCAGTCCAGACACGAAGTGAACTCGGGGCTGAACGCTATCTGGGAGTTCTGCGTGTTCCGCATCGTCTTCTTCACGAAGTTCGCCAGGCTCTCCGGGTTCGGTTTGCTGTCTCCGAGCCAGACATGTGACAAGGCGCCTGCCTCTATCAACGGATGGAAAAGCCCCTCCTTCTTCACCTTGTCAATCGGATTCTGCTCTATTCCGACGTTGATGTATGTCGAGTTGGTGTAGTAAATCTCGCCCGTGCTCTTGTTCCCGCGAATGACTGTCGGCGCCTGAAGGGGATAATACTTCATGTCCAGCTTCGCCATTCTGTACGCCGTGGATTCGGCAGGGGTCTGCTCGAGCGGCATTTTGATCCCGTGCTCGTCGCCGATCCTCTCCGCCTCTTTGTTCATATATGAAATAATCTTGAGGCCGAACAACAGGGCGTCCTTGTTGTCGTGCAACTGGTCGCCGATGTGGAACTGCACCATCTCGTTGAGGCCGAGCATTCCGATGAGGAATGTTGCACGGTGCATCCTGTAATACGGCTCGTCGTCCATCTCCATGGCCAGCAGGCTGAGGGGGCCGTACTTGCCCATGCCGAGAAGCTTGCTTATGAACTCCTTTTTCATGACATGTGCCTTGGCCGCGATTTCGATTCTGTCGCTTATCAATTCAAAGAGGCGATCATCGTCCATGTTGGCTTCGTAGGCGATTCGCGGAAGGTTGACCGTCACGTTCTGCATGGCGGAGTACCGCATCTTCCAGGGTGTCTTCGCATCCTCCAGATCTCCCTTGTCGAGCTTGAAGGCCAGTCTGCAGCATTCGCTGATTTTGGCCGTATCGCCCCTGTCGAAAACGAAGTACGTGTTGCCCTTCTCGGAAGCAACCTTGCATATTTTGGTCAGGAATTCTTCGTGGCCTTCTTCGTTGAAGAAACGTTCGGTCATGTGAACATTCGGTTTCGGGAAGAAGAACGGGCGGCCGAGTGCGTCACCCGCCAGATATACGTCAAATAAGGCATTGACGAATTTTTGAGCCTCTTCTTGATAGTCGGAATAAGTCTGTCCCGTATCCTTACCGCCTGGGCCGATGGCCTCCACCTTCTGAAAATGTTTCGGAACCTCCCAGTAAAGGTTCAGGTCGCTGAAAATTGACTGCCCGCCGCGGGCCACGGCCTGCTGGGCAAACTCAAAAATAAGTATTTGAGCTAGTTGTTTCATCTGTCTCTTGGTGGTTTTTTCAAGGTATGGCGCAAGAAACAGATTAAATGCATCCCATCCGATCGCTCCGGCGAAATGGCCTTGCAGCGCTGCCGAGAACTTCACGACGTGCTCGATTAACACGTCGGGATGTTTGGCAGGCTTTGCGATCGACAAGGCATTCGGCAGGTTAAGGCCGAATTTCTTCACGTATTCGATGGACTGGCCGCAGCAATACGGCCTGTCAATCATACCGAGGTCGTGCAGGTGGACTTCACCACGCATATGCGCATCCGCAGTCTTCTGGTCAAACACCTCGATCAACGCGAATTCCTTCTTTATATTCTCTGACAGAGTCAGATTTGTGGCTTCTGGTCCGTGGGGTACGTTTGCGTTTTCTTTGTTCGGGTTGATGATTATCTGGCGCGCATCGTACAACGGCACACCTAGCCTGGTATGTTGTTTCCTTATCTGAGCCAGTCCGTATTCCACCAGCTTGGCGTTGGTAAGTTCTCGAATCAGCGGGGCCGAAACATAGTCCAGGTCGAGATTCATTATCAGTTTCTCGACCTCTCTGGCTACGATAGATGCCGCATCCTCGCTGATACTGGTTTCACGCATGAGGGCATCGAAAATCTTCTGACTGTCCCATTCTTTGATATCCTCGTCAGATGTCCTTACAAATAGAGAAAGTTCGGTAGACTCTGGACTGCCCATTCCCAAGGACGAGATTGGTTTTGCTCCCTCTTTCGCGTTCACAGGTTTCATTGAGTGATCCCCCAGGCCCAGATACCCTAAAATCGAGCCACAAATAATATAGGAGAACGGTCATGTCTACTAGGGTTTAAAGAGATTTTTGAACTAAGTTTGGTAACACGATTTAAGGCCGAAGGTTTTATTAATTACCAAGTTTGTTACCAGGTTGGTGTCCAAGTGTTCGTGCCAGACAAAAAATTGGAGAATATCATCATCGATTCATTGAAAGAGGATGATAAATCAATCAGCAGTTTGCACAGAGCGCTCAAGGAAGAGGGCATCGAAGTTCACCGGTTGATCTTGACAGGATACCTAAGGGCCATGGAGGATTTGCATGTCCTGAAGGCTAAAGAAATACCGCCGTCCAAGGTTTATTCCATGCCCTCCACGGCAGAGAAGGACATTTACGAGTTGGTGGGGGAAAAATGCAATTTGATGGACATGTCCAAGGAAGAAAAGGCAGCGCTGGCTGTTTTCACGCTGCAACGTCTCCTGAGACGGCCTGTTTTTCTCGAAGAGATAGAAAAAACAGGGCTTCATGAGTTTATGGGAAGCGGTGTGATCAAGATATCCAGCGATGAAAGAATGGAAATCAAACGGACACTGACCAAGAGGGGCATCAAAACACGGTACAACGACCCCGCGTATCAGGCGAAGGTTAAGATGGATACAGAATTTGATGAGGTCCTTGCCGATATCATTATCGAAAAGTTCAAATTGGGAGAGTTGGTGATCGAGACCAAGCAGACGACACTGGGAGTGTGAGGATGGGCAAAGGTTGGCAGGCCGAGAGAAAGCGCGACCATTACTATAAAAAGGCCAAGATAGACGATTATCGTAGCCGCGCCGCATTCAAATTGGAACAAATCAACGACAGGTTCAAAATAATGAGGGAGGGCGATATCGTTATCGATCTTGGTGCATGTCCCGGCGGATGGTCGCAGATCGCCGCGGAGATCGTCGGAGAGACCGGCAGAGTTCTGGCTGTCGATATTAAGTCGATTGAACCGATAGAAAACGTCGAGTTCTTCAGGGGCGACGTGAGGTCAGAGGATGTCCAGAATTGGCTTCGGGAAATACTTGACGGCCAATATGCATTTGCGGTGATTTCGGATATGTCGCCGAACATCAGCGGCAACTATTCCGTAGACCATGCCAGGTCAATGGAATTGGCTGAAACGGCATTCGAATTTGCGCAAAAACACCTGAAAAACGGCGGAAACATGGTGGTGAAGTTCTTCGACGGCGACATGACGAAGGCATTTGTCGATACCGTAAAACTGCATTTCAGGAATGTCAAACGGTATTCACCCAAGGCGTCCAGAAGCTCGAGCTCGGAAATTTACATTATAGCTAAAGGCTATAAAAAATAGGAAAATTGAAAGGGGGAGTCCCTATTGGAACTCATTTACTTGTTTGCGAAACCGCCGATTGTGGCTATGAGAGCTCCGATAAAACACAGAATAATTCCAATTCCCATGCCTGCCGAATAGTCCAAGGCTCCAACCAGTTGGGCTGAAGTTTCAGCTATATTGGTTATTATTCCAATCAATGCTAGCGGTATCAAAGCCAATACCAATCCAATTACTCCGAAAACGCCTGCCATTTTTGGTTTTTTAATTACGGCCCCAACGACTACCAGGATACCCATCAGCATTATGATGTACCCAAATAGGTTCATGCCAGTGAAAGAATCTGTATATTCTACTCCTGTTGTCGGGTGTGTATATGCTGATGATGCCCATGGTAGGAAAATTCCCACTATCATCAGGATTCCACCAATTAATGCAACAAATGGTATTTTCTTCTCTGGCTCTGCCGGAGGTGCCATCGGTTCCGGAGCTGGTATAGGTGCCGGCTCTGGCGGTGGCGCAGGTGCTGGTTCATATGCAGGTGCTGCCACCGGTTCCGGTGCTGGCTCTGCTATCTGTTCTTCAACTACATGCTCACTTTGAGGTGTTTCCATCCCTTCGTCCATAAAATTCACCTGCCACTTGTATATACATCTTTATATAAAAACGTTTTTATTTCGATAATTTCCATTATATCTGGATAATGTCAAAATATTGATATAGTATAATACCTTATCGGTCTTGTATCGAAATTCGGTGCAAATATAGAGAATATAAAGAGAACGGAGGAAGAAAAAAATGACTGAACAAGGAGATAGTTATCAGCAACCCCCCCCGCCACAGCAACAGGCTCCACCGCCGCAATACCAGCAGCCACCGCCGCAGCCTTATGGCCCCCCACCGCAGAAGCGGTCTGGAATGCCAACTGCAGCAGGTATTTTGAACATAGTCGGAGGTGTAATAGCTCTCGGTATCCTCGCATGGTTCCTAATAGCATGGTTGACATTGAGCACATACACTGACTATTGGGGAAACACAGTTTCAGAGGAATTCGTAGGATTCTTCGGACTGGGTATGATATGCCTGATAATGCCCATAATCGGAATGATTTTCGCAATCATTGGCGGTGTGTTCTGCCTAAAGAGAAAGAATTGGGGAATGGCCCTTGCCGGCTCCCTCATCGGAATGATCTTCGGCGGCGGCATATTCTGTCTGATAGCACTGATATTGGTTGCAATATCTAAAGACGAGTTCAGTTGAGCTCGTCACCTTTTATCTTTTTCTTAATTTTATTTGACTGTATAGAATTATATAGTTTTACAGCATATCCCCCTTTACTCATTATGGAGGGTAAAAATGCCTGGACATGGAGATTATCATGAGCCGCAGCAACAACAACCGCCACAACAATATGCACAACCGTATCAACAACCGCACACTGGATTTGCTGAAACTTTCGTGGGACCCGGAAAACTGGGAATGTTCCTGATATTCGGAGCGTTCTTCCTGTTCCTAGGATTGTTGTTTCTGGACCTGATGTTGTCTGGATTGGTCAGAGAATCCGCAGTTTGGTTCATCGGTGAACTTCTCGTACACATGGGAATCGTGGTAATGATAACGCTACTCATGGTTGCGGGAATAATACGTGACGACCTGCCGCAAGAAACAAGAAACCACATGATAAGAGCTGCCGGTTTCGTGACCGCCGCATTTGTAGTAATGCTGTTCATAAGAATCACTGGTGGCATCAGCCTCTATTGATTTGAAAAACGATGCTAAAATTAGCGTGTGAATAGCGTTAGGTTTCATTTTCTTAGTGCCTACTAGAAAAAAACTATTCTGCAGTCTCTTCGATGTCCAGTATGTCAATTCTGCAGGGCGTTGATATCTTCAGACCGGCTTTCCAGAGGGCTTTCTTGGCGTCCTCGATGTTCGCCCGATTTACACGGAGTGACATGAGAATCTGGTTCTTCTTCACCCTCGCGGCTGTTCCGACAGCCTTGCCGAAGGCGTGCCTCATGCCGCTGGATACACGGTCTGCACCCGCGCCTGTCGCAAGCTTGTTTTCCCGCAGAACCTCGTGGGGATAAACCCTGACCTTCAAAAAGTATCCCTGGGTGCCTGTTTTTTTCTGGATGTACCTGTTGGCTGCGATACGCGCCGCCTCCAGTGACGTGTGCCTTATCTGGCATGCCTCGTTGGCAAGTAGATTGAGCTGCATCGGAAATGTACCTTTTCTGTTTCCCAACTCGAAATTGGTAATCCTGTTGTGGGGAACTCCGCCCATGTACTTCCTGCGAGTGTACGATTGGCTTTTGATCTGCCTGTACATCCTTGCCGGTTTTCTTCCTGCCATCATCATCACCTGCTTCGCATGTGATGTGGCAACAGCCTTCGGCCATTGCCTCATCTCCAGTGACCTGTAGATGTGGTTACGGCCTTTGGCCATAACCCACCTGACACTCATACTTCTGGCGCATAATCCCTTTCTTTATATAATGTTTATGCCCAACCCTGCCCGTCCTGTAAAAATGCCAGTGCCACGAGCAGGACGCGGGGGGATGGGCGCCAATTTTGTGTTACTGGCAC
>DAOVGM010000089.1 GCA_030672365.1 Methanomassiliicoccales archaeon | reverse complement strand
ACGGCTCTGAGAGGGCGTTCTCGTTGCCCTTCCATTTCTGCAGAAAATTGTCCGAGTTTATTTTATCGTGAGCCGGCGGGCCATTGTGCATCATGGAATCTGGAAGGGTTTTGGTCTTGAGTTCGAGTAAAATAATAACATCTGGCTCGCTCGCATGGCTCTCGGTTTTCAGAACCTTGAAATCCATGTGCTTCAACGCGCCGGCGATCGCCTTCTCGAACTTCCGAAGCTGGCCGTAGAATATATCGTCGATTATGTCTAGCTTGGCCAGATGAAGACCGATGAGGTCGCGGCCTTCGATTGCTCTTCTCAGCTCATCGATAGACAGCGGAACGTACTCGTTCGGGATAAAAAATTTGATGCCTGGCTGCTCAAGGTAGGATTTTGCCGATTTGGCGAGTCTGAGGAGCGTTTCGGATGAAACAGGTGATGCAACGTTTCTCGAAAAGTCGACGGGGTCTATGAAAATGAGAGGGTCGTCGAACTTCTTTTCTGGCTTGCCGACGAAATCTATGTGTTCAGTTGGTTTCCACGTGCTGGCTGCCTCTAAAACCGCCTTGAAGCTGCTGTATTTAAGAACCAGAAGCTCGCAGAGGTATCCCGAGAACCCTTGTGTTTTAATCTCGGCGCCGTAGGTTCCGACGCCTTTCATGAACTGCTTCAGGAGGCAGACCTCGTCTGTCTGGCTATCCTTGAGATTGGTCTTTATGTATTCTGTGTGAAACGGCGTTCTGTCCACCGCCGTCATCTTCTGACTGGCATCCAGTATTTTGTAGGCAGGCACGATGTCTACTTTCAGGCCCTCGAACTCGCCGCGGATGTAGGGATGCTCGGCGTAGTGTTCCTCGCCGCCGACCGCTTCCTTTCCCATCTTCACCCCGAGGTCTTCCATCCTCTCCTTCGGGACGTCTGGCTCGAATAATAAGAATAAGTCAATGTCCGGATTTGCCAGATAGGTGTCCTTGGCAATCGAGCCGACGAGGCACATCTCGATTTTTTCTTCACTGAAGGCAGGGGTCTGGCTGACCTTGTCCATGAGGGTTCGGACTGATTTGAGTATGCGTTCCTCCTCGCTTCGAGTGGGCTTTATCCGGCTGATTACCTCTTCTTCGATGCTCATCGACCTGTGGACTCTTTTACAATATAATAAGTTTTATATGGGGAAAGGGGCTGTGGGTTTCCGAAACGTCCGCAAGGTGCTTCCCCAACGGTTCTGTGCCGATGGGTTTGACCCTGCCATTTGGATGTTGACGAAATTACACATACTGGAGGATGAATATGACCACAGTGTACGATGTGCCAGCCGACCGGTTGATCGACTCGCTGAGCAACGAGCTCAAGGGCAGGTCAGACCTTACCAAGGCAGATTGGCTGGAGTTTGTGAAGACAGGAAGACACAGGGAAAAGAGACCCGCGGACACCGACTGGTGGTACAAGAGGATGGCCGCCGTTCTCCGAAAGGTGTACGTCCACGGCCCAGTCGGGTCGTCCAGACTGAGCGCCTATTTCGGCGGGAGTGCGGACCGCGGCTCGAAACCCAACAGAGCGAGAAAGGGAAGCAGGGCGATCGCCCGCTATGCCCTGAAACAGCTTGAGCAGGCAGGGCTTATCGTCACGGACGGGCACAAGGGAAGGAGAATATCCCCCGAGGGCCAGCGTCTGCTGGACAATACCGCCCACAAAGTTTTGAAAGGCATGCTCAAGGACAGGCCAGATATGGCGAAATACGATTAGGTGACTTGATGGGTGACGATGCCGAGCTCGAGGAGATAAAACGCCGAAAAGTCCAGGAGTTACAGAGACAGCAGCAGGCTGCGGAAGGCCAGGAAGCGATGATGGAGCAGGCTGGGCAGCAAAGGACTGCCGTCATGCGCCAGATACTGACTCCTGAGGCACGAGAGCGTCTGGCAAGGCTCAAAATTGCCAGGCCGGAGTTCGCGGAGCAGATCGAGAACCAGCTCATCATGCTGGCCCAGAGCGGCCAGTTGGGCGAGCGCGTTGACGATGCGACCCTGGTTCAGATACTCGAGAGGCTGACACCCAAGAAACGTGAGATCACGATTAAGAGAATTTAACTGGATGTGGAAATATGGCAACCCATAAACCATTAGGAAAGAAGCTTCGATTGATGAAGGCGACAAAGCAGAACAGGAGAGTTCCCGCCTGGGTGATGCAGAGAACGAACAGACGATTTCTGCGGCATCCCAAGCAGAGGATGTGGAGACGTAACAAGTTGAAGAAGTAGGTGGTTTGAATGCGAAGTGATAACGACCGAATTCAAAAGCTCCGACTGAAAGGAGGAGATTAATATGGCTGAGGATGAAGAAAGGATAATTGTTGTGCCCCTGAAGGGCATCAGAAAGGTGCCCAGGACGAAGAGGGCTCCGTACGCGATAAAACTCCTGAAACAGCATGTGGCCAGACACATGAAGGTGGATATAGAAGATGTGTGGATAGATTACGTTCTGAACGAGCATATCTGGTCCAGGGGAATCGAAAAACCGCCGACGAAGCTCAAGGTCAAAGCCCTCAAATGGGAGGACGGACGGCTGGACGTCATGCTTCCGGACGAGGATTGAGCCAGTTATTGATTCACATGCTGAGAAAGGCGCAGGTTTTCGGTAATTCGTTCATCGGTGTTTTCGCCTCTGCAAACGACAGTATGTCTGTTTTGCCCCCGAGCCCGGACTGCGACGAGCTGGCTCGGGACATTCATAAAATTCTGGGCCTCGAGAACGTGGTGAGAACGACCATTGATGGCTCTCACATAGTCGGCGCACTGCTGGTCATGAATTCAAATGGGGCACTGGTATCTCCGTTCCTACAGGAATCGGAGCGCAAGATGATTGCAAAACACGTGCCGGTTACCGTGCTCCCCGAGAAGCTGAACGCCGCGGGAAACGACATACTGGCCAATGATTACGGAGCGTTAGTGCACTCTGGATTTTCGGACAAGGCAATCGAGCGAATCTCGAAGGCGCTGGGGGTGCCTGCGAGGCGTGGAAGGATTGCCGGCTATAAAACGGTGGGATCGGCTGCTGCCGCCACGAACAAGGCCGCAATTTGCCATCCCCACGCCTCGGAATACGAGATGGGGCTCATTGAGGAGGCTTTGCAGGTGGATGTCAGCATCTGCACTGCGAATTACGGTGCTGGCTTGCTGGGTGCGTGTATGGTTGCGAACACGAAAGGGGCCGTGGTCGGCGAGTCCTCCACGCCGATAGAATTGGGGAAGATAGAGGACGGGTTGAAACTATACTAAATCGCTTATCAGTTCCAGATGTTTCTTACGTTGATAGTATGCGCTGAACGCTATAGTAAGGAGGGCCGCGACGTCTAGCACCCCTATGAAATGCCCCTCGTGGAACAAACCAAGGGCATTCAACACTGTTTGCAAGGTATAGGATATTGCAAAAATGCTTG
>DAOVGM010000013.1 GCA_030672365.1 Methanomassiliicoccales archaeon | reverse complement strand
GTCCATTAGAAACCTCGATTCCCGGTTTCAACGACTTGGTCGATGAGGAACCATCCGAAGAGGAGCCCGTAGAAGAGGAAGCAGTCGAGGAAGAACCTGCGGAAGAAGCCGAGCCCGAAGAAGAGGTAGTTGATGAACTTCCGGTAGAGGAAGAACCCGCTGAGGAAGTTGTTGAAGAACCGGCAGAAGATGAGCCCGTTGATGAGGGTGAGTGGGACACCGGCGCAGTCGGCGCGGGTGCAGGTATTGAAGAGGTTTCCGATGAAGAGGAAGATGAAGTAACCGAGGAAACTGCTGCTGGTGAAGAACCGGCAGAAGATGAACCTGCAGAAGAACCCGAGCCAGACGAAGTGGAGGTTGTGGACGAGCCGCCAGAAGAAGATGAGGGCGAAGAAGACAGAGAGCCCGAAGACGACGAGATGTATTGTCCGTCGTGCAACGGGATTATGAAAGCGGAAAGCGCCATCTGTCCGCATTGTTCTTTCGATACCCAGCATATCAGGCGTTGCCCTTCGTGCGGTAAAGGTATCGATACCATCGCGGAGATATGCCCGCACTGTTACAACGAGGTCGCACCGCTCGAGGAAGAGGTCGAGGTTGTCGAAGAGGGGGTGCCTGACGAGCCGGCAGAAGAAGAGCCTTCCGAAGAGGAGCCCTTGGAAGAGGATGTCGAATACGTCGAGGAAGTCGAAGATGTTTATGAAGATGCAGAGGGCGAGGAGGTCGTTGCCGATGACGTGCCGTCCGAAGAGCCGTCGGGAGCTGACCCGAAAGAGCTCAAGAAGGCCCTGAAAGCTGTCCAGAAAATCGAAAAATCACTCCAAAAGGACCTGAAAAAGGAGAAGATAAACCAAGAAGAATTCGAGAGGATGCTGAACGATGCCCGTGTCGAGCACGGCCTCGAGCCTTTGTACGACATCGATGAGGATATGCTGCCAGAAGACGTTGATGAAAAGAGAGAAAGACGTGTCAGGCGGCAGCTGGAAAAAGAGGAAATTGCCGAAATCATCGAGGAAGAGAAGAGGAAATCCGGTTTGTTCAGCTATTACAATCTCAGCCTTATCACATTATTCTTTTTCGTGTTCCTGGCCATCTTCGTGCTCGTGGAGTTCATTCTTGTGGTTACGAATATCACGACTGATACGAATATCCCCCGATTCAGTTTCATTTTCACCTCGGCCCTCGATTATTTTGGTGGCGTGCCTTTGCTTGTCATTGCCGTTATAATCACCATGCTGGATGCAATTCTTCATATGTGGGACAAGAGGATTAATCTCCTCTTATCAATCCTGGTTTCGATAATCATCGGCATAGGACTCTCGATGAACCTCCTTTATCCTACCCAATTTATCGGCGGCGATTTCATCGCACTCATTATAGTTTTCTTTCTCCTGGTCATGATGATAATTATCGACCTGCTCTGCGTCTTCTTCAAGTATCCGAGGGTGCTGGAAGATACCGAAAGAGGCGAATTGCAGATGTACTTCGACAAGGAAGAGGAGATGCTGGACATCCATCAGAAGCTGGAAGAGGAATATCAGAAGATGATCGAGGAAGAGGAAGAAAAACTGAAGATGAAGGACGAGGAGATCAACGAGATCCGAACGGAGCTGGAATCGTTGTCTGACCAAATCTCGCAAGAAGAGGAAAAACTCAGAATGAAGGAGGAGGAGATCTCGACAATAAAGGCCGAACTCGAGTTGAAAACCAACGAAATCATGGAGGAGGAAGAGAAGCTCCGGATGAAGGAGGAGGAGATGGAGAGCATTATCCAGACCGAACTCGAGAAGCGCATGGAAGACGAGATGATAGAGGAGGAGGAGAAGCTTCGAATGAAAGAGGATGAGCTCATCAAAGCCACGAACGAGCTCGAGATCCAGAAGAATCTCATGGACGACACGCGTGAGAAGCTGCGTCTGAAAGAGCAGGAGATGATGAGCCTCAGGACAGAGCTGGAAAACCAGATGAGGCACAGGATGGAAGAAGAAGATCGTCTTAAATTAAAAGAGGCGGCTGCCAAGATGCACGCCAGGGAGAAGCAGAAGCGCGTGCTCTTCCCGTTCACGGCCATGGTGGGCCAGGACAAGATGAAGTCCGCTCTGATTTTGAATGCGATTTATTCCGAAATCGGTGGGGTGCTCATCAGAGGCCAGAAGGGTACCGGCAAGTCTGTTTCTGTCCGCGGTTTAGCTGAAATTTTGCCGAATATCGAGGTCACCGGCTGCAGATTCAACTGTGACCCGAAGGACACGGACAACCTGTGTACCGAATGTAACGCCAGACTGGACGCCGGCAAGCTCGAATCGTTCGAAAGGCAGGTGCAAGTAGTCGACCTTCCGCTTAACGTGACAGAGGACCGTCTCGTCGGCAGCATCGACATCGAGAAGGTGCTGGCCGAGGGCGTGAAATCATTCGAGCCCGGTATACTTGCAGATGCGCATCGCGGAGTCCTCTACGTCGATGAAATCAACCTGCTGGACGATTACATAGTAGACATATTGCTGGACGCCGCTTCATCTGGCGTAGTAACAATCGAGAGAGAGGGCATCAGCCTGAGCCACCCGTCAGAATTTATCATCGTCGGAAGCATGAATCCCGAGGAGGGCGAGCTCCGTCCGCAGATACTGGACAGGATCGCCCTGCAGACCGACGTCATCGGAATTAAAGACGTTGAACAGAGAATTAATATCGTGAGAAGGAGAGAGGAATTCACGGCGGACTCCGTGGCCTTCCGCGAGAAATACGAGGCCCAGAGAAAGGAGCTGGTAGATAAGATAACGCGGGCCAAGGCACTGATACCGAAAGTTGCGACCCAACCCAGAACATTCAAGTTGATTGCCCAGATTTGTCTGGACTTCAACGTCGACGGACACAGGGCAGATATCATTATCGAGAGGGCGGCCAGAGCAAACGCGGCATTCGAAGGTCGAATGGAGACGAACGTGGAAGACATCATCGCGGCAGCGTCGATGGCATTGCCACACAGGATGCGCAGGCGCGCCTACGAGGAAGAGGAAGAATTCAGCGAGGAGATGCTTCGCAAACTCGTCGAGAAGAGGGAGGCGGAGCTGGAATAAGCCAGTGAGGGCAGCGCATGGTTGATATTGAAATAGACGAAGGCAGGGGTCAACAAAAGGCCAAGCGGGTCGCTTATCCGTTTAACGGAATCGTCGGCCAGGAAGTCCTGAAACGCTCCCTGATATTGAACATCGTCAATCCCAACATCGGCGGGGTTCTGATCCGCGGGGACAAAGGTACTGGCAAGTCCATCGCCGTTCGCGCTCTCACGGACATTCTCCCCGAGATTTTGATAGTCGACGGATGCAAGTTCAACTGTCACCCGGAAAATCCTAAAAATTACTGCAACGACTGCAAGAAGAAGCACGAAAAAGGGGAAATCCGGCCTGCCAGAACCACAATAAACATCGTGGACTTGCCTTTGAACATTACAGAAGACCGATTGGTCGGCAGCATCGACATCGAGAAGATTCTGGCCGAAGGCGTGAAAGCCTTCGACCCCGGCATACTGGCCGAGGCGCATCGCGGAATCCTTTACGTCGACGAGATCAACCTTTTGGAGGATAACGTGGTCGACGTTCTGCTGGACGCAGCGGCTATGGGCATGGTCACGGTTGAGAGGGAGAGCATCAGCCTCAACTTCCCTTCGGAGTTCATTCTTATCGGCAGCATGAACCCGGAGGAGGGTGAGCTGAGGCCGCAGTTGCTGGACAGGCTGGCTCTACAGGCAGAGGTAAAAGGATTGGAGGATGTCGACCAGAGGGTGGAGATAATCACGCGGACGAAGGAGTTCGCGAAAGACCCCTGGCTGTTTCGGGAAAATTATCAGGATGAAATAAATGAATTAAAGGCGAAGATCGTCGCGGCGAGGGAGCTTTTGCCCAAAGTCACCACGCAGGACAAGATACTGACCATCATCAGCCAGCTCGGCATCGATTTCAACATTGACGGTCATCGCGGAGACATAATCATCGAAAGAACGGCACGCACAAACGCAGCCTTCGAAGGGCGAGACGAGACAAACGCGGACGACGTTATCGTCGCGGCGGAAATGGCATTGCCCCACAGGATGAGAAAGCAGCCCTTCGAAGAGGAATCATTCAGCTCGGAAATGCTCAGAAAACTTGTGAGACAATACACGGAAAAGGGATAGTTTTGGTAACTCAATCAGATGTCCCAAAACGGGACGATGTCACAGCACTGGCAAGAAAAACACATCGTCTTGAAGTTCCGGGTAGTAAGGGCATGATTTTCCAGAATTTCCCTGTGCATTTTCCCGATTGATAGCAGGCGGTCCTTCGAGACCTTTTCCGGCACGAACCCGAGAGCCTTTTCGAGCAGTTCTCTGTTGTATTCGTTGACACGCAGCGCGCGAACGCTGGCCACGACTCCCATTTCGGCCAGCGTCTCGATTCCGTCCCGGACAGTCTCGTCGGTCTCGCCCAATCCGATTATGAGATTCGAGGTCACGATGCCCCTTCCGAAGACGTCAACCGCTTTAGCCAGTGCCCGGAGGATGTTGTCCCTGTCGCGATTGGGGCAGACCTTCGCAAAAATTTCCTGGTTCCATGATTCGACGTTGATCTTGATTTCATTCGCGCCGACTTCCTTAAGCATCCGTATATCGTCCAGCTCCTCGAAGTAGGCCTCGACGCCGATGACGACATCGCCCATGTCCCGGCGCGTTAATCGCACGAGCTCGGCTATTTCCTTGTTCGTTCGAGATGTGGATTCCGGAATGCCGCTGGTTATCGCGACTCCGTCGAAGCCGGATTGTTTCGAGGCGATCTGGAAAATCCTCAGGGCTTTCTCTGCGGTCATATCTTTGATATAGTCCTTTTCAAGCGCCGGCAAAACGCAGAACGAGCACCCGAACTTGCACATTCCGTGGAGGTTTACGAAGGCGTGGTTCGGAGCATGGGCCAGCGTGGGCAAGATCTGTATATAGTCGATGAACGGCTCGCCGTTTTTGTAAATCGAGAACGAAACCTCGTCCTGTACGAGCGCAAAGGTCAAATCAGGCTTGTCGAGGATTCGCATCTTGACGTGAGTTTTGTCGAAAGCGAGGGCGATGGTCTTGACCCCGGCATCCGGCCCTGCTGTGGAGCGGCTTGGAAAACACGGGAGGTTCATGGTCTTCGGCACGTGAAGATGGCCTTCCTCCAAAAGCGTGGCCTTTTTGATTAGATTGGATGAATTCACAATACCAGTTAGAACACCAGTATATTAATGATTTGTCCCAATTTCAAGGCGGTGGAGGGGGCTCAATCATGTTTGTCGGCTTGTCCGACAAACTTACCAATACTCACAAGGGGAATCACAAACGTTTCAACTTCACGCCGTCAGGTGTATCTTCAAGTCCAATTCCCTTTTCCCTCAAAATGTCCCGTATCTCATCAGCCCTTGCCCAGTTTTGTTGCGCTCTTGCCTGTTCCCTCTCTTCTATCAAAGCCCTCACATGGGCATCAATCATCTCATCAGCAAGTGAACTCTCGGCACGGAAAAGCGTCAGCCGGTCGTCAATTTCTTCGAACGTCACGATTATCGCCTCGGCGCTGGCCTTGCTCACAGCGCCGGCTTCCAGATATTTGTTCACCTCTTTCGAGAAATCGAACAGGCTGGCTATCGCGTCCCGCGTGTTAAAATCATTGTCCATCGCCTCATCGAAGTTTTGCAGGGCTTTATTTGCCGCATCGATGAAATCGTCGCTAAGAACTGGGTCTGCGGATTCTAAGGTCTTTCTGGTGTTGTCCAGGGTGTTTTGAAGACGGGCCAGTGCCTGCTTCGCCTCGTTCAAAGCCTGCTCGCTGAAATCGATGATCTTCTTGTAATGGGTGTTGAGAAGGAAGAATCGGACCACGAGCGGGTCATACTCCTTCAGCACGTCCTTTATCGTGAAGAAATTATGGAGGGACTTCGACATCTTGTCGTCCCCGACATTCATCAATCCGCCGTGCAGCCAGTACTTCACGAAAGGCTTGCCTGATATCGCTTCCGATTGAAGAATTTCATTCTCGTGATGCGGAAAAATGAGTTCGGTGCCGCCGCCGTGAACGTCGAACGTTTCCCCGAGGTACTTCATGGACATCACGGAACATTCGATGTGCCAGCCCGGCCTTCCCTCGCTCCAGGGCGACTCCCAGAACGGCTCGCCCTCCTTCTTCGTCTTCCAAAGTGTGAAGTCCATCGGGTCGTCCTTCTTCTCGTCGGCGGCGATCCTGGCCCCAACCTGCATGTCCTCTATTTTCTGGTTCGACAGCTGGCCGTAGTTTTCCACCTTCGAGACGCTAAAATAAACGTCGCCGCCGGATTCGTATGCAAATCCATTGTCTATTAGTATCTGAATCGCGGCTATGATATCGTCCATGTGCTCGCTGGCTATGGGATAGATGTCCGCTTCCCGGACGCCCAGCGCGCCCATGTCCTTGAAGTATTCGGCGATGTACTTGTCAGCCAGCTCCTTCAGCGGAATGTCCAATTCGATCGCCCTCTCGATACAGTGGTCCTCGATGTCAGTGAAGTTGATGACGTACTTCACGTCAAATCCCTTTTTTTGAATGTGCCTCCTGATGACGTCGAATGTCACAGCCGCCTTGGCGTGGCCCATGTGCGAGTCGTCGTACGTGTTGATGCCGCAGACGTACATGCCGACAGGGCCCTCTTTGTTCACTGGCTCGAATAACTCCAGCTCTCCGCTCAGCGTGTTATGGACTTTAAGGACCATTTTATCTCTCGAAATTGAGAATGTAGGCCAGTATATAAATTAATTCCCAACCTTCGATAACTTTAAATTCCGGCTGTTCTCTCTCCTTTTCAATGACAGACAAGCCAGTTGTTCAGGTGGCACTCGACCTCATTCAGGGAGACAGAGCCATCCAGATAGCCAGAGAGGCCGTTCAGGGCGGTGCCGAATGGCTCGAAGCCGGTACGCCGCTGATAAAGAGCGAGGGAATGGATATTATACGAAGGCTGAAGAAGGAATTTCCAGGCCAGACTATCGTGGCGGACATGAAAACGATGGACATCGGAGGGCTTGAGGTCGAGATGGCCAGCAAGTCCGGGGCAGACGTTATCGCTGTCATGGGCGTTTCCGAGGACCCCACAATTACCGAAGCGGTAAAATCGGCGCGCCAGTACGGCTCGAAGGTCATGGTCGACATGATGAGCGTCGCTGACGTGCCCAGAAGGGCTCGGGAAACGGAGCAAATGGGCGCTGACATCATCTGCATACATGTGAGCATCGACGAGCAAATGGTGGGCGGAAACCCCCTTGAGCGCGTCAAAGAGCTGGCAAATGCGACAAGTTTGCCGATTGCGGTCGCAGGCGGCCTCAACTCGGAGACAGCACCGCTGGCCGTTCAAAACGGAGCCAGCATCATCATCGTCGGGGGCGCGATAATCAAGGCCCAGGATGTGACCGCCGCTACAAAAGCCATCGTCCAGAGCGTCGAAACGCTCGAGCCAGTAAAGTCAGAGTTATTCAAGAAATACGGCGAGGAGGACATTCGCCTGGCCTTCGGGAAGGTCTCCACCCCAAACATTGCCGACGCGATGCACAAGGAGGGTGCGATGCTCGGGATCTTGCCGATACTGGCCGGTCCGAACCGCAAGATGATGGGGGCCGCTGTCACGGTCAGAACCCTCGACGGCGACTGGGCGAAGCCGGTGGAGGCCATCGATGTGGCCAAACCCGGCGACGTCATAGTCATCGATTCCAGACCAGGGGAAATAGCGGTCTGGGGAGAACTGGCTTCGGAGAGCTGCAAACAGCAGGGCATCTCCGGTGTCGTCATCGACGGTGCTATCAGGGATGTGGATGCGATTCTCGAAATGGACTTTCCGGCATTTGCCAGTCACCGGCGCTCGGCTGCGGGAGAACCCAAGGGCCACGGCGAGATAGGCGGCGAGATAAAGTGCGGCGACCAGAAGGTGAGGAACGGGGACTGGCTTGTGGGTGACGAGACAGGCGTTGTCGTCATTCCGAAAGAGCACGTTACCGAGATAGCCAACAGGGCACTGGACATTTTTGAACGTGAAAATAGAATCAGGGAAGAAATTCAGAGAGGGAGTACACTTTCGAAGGTTTTAGAAGTGAAGAAATGGGAAAAGAAAAGGTGATTAAGTGAAGTTTGTCGAACAAGTCGACAAACAAGATTGACCACTTATTTCGAATCGCTTCGCATCTCGAAATATAATCAAACACTTTGCCAAATATATGTTTGAAAAACGTGTTTGCTTTTATAGTTGTGTAGTTCTGAAGCAAAAACACACAACTACAAAATGTTGTGCACTTGACACAACATTGAACATTGCCCGCCCCCACCTCCACCTTGAAAAGGAGGGCGACTGGCTAACGCTTATTCACCATCTCTGTCCCAGATATCTTCATTTTCTTGCAGATAAACAGAATAATCGGGCTCTTCGTCTTCAACTTCTTCTCCCCGGGACAGCTTTATGATGTTCCTCTTGTTGAGAACCCAGTAGTGAATCCGCCAGCGCTTTCCGCGCTTCAGTGTCGCTTCCTCGTTGTCCGTTTTCAGAAGCCCCTTGTTCTCCAATTTGTAAAAAATGTCGCGGTCCTTTGCCCTCAGCCGATTGTCGATGATGACGTCCTTGTACCCGAAGAAGCTCATGACGTACTCTGCCATCTCGTCCAGCTCCTCCTCGGACTTGCCGCTGTCTTCAAATGATTTGTAGAGAGCGATTTTCATGTCCTCCATCGTAACAATGATCACTGGCTTCGGCCTCCTCCGCATTCCCAACAGAGATTATGAGAATATAATGGTTTTGACATGCCAAAATACATTATTGATTCTAAAATTCTTGGCCGGTGATCCGCTCGTATAGACGGGCATACAGTTCGCCCGTCTTCGCGATCCAGTCGTCTGGCAGCGGCGGAATGTCCGGCTCGGGGGCACCAGACTCCCTCGCCTTCTCCAGACTTTCGTGATAGCCGGATTCCCGGTAATACCCCCTGACAAACTCCTTGCTCATGTCCACAAGTCGCCCCCGCTCGTACTCGTCCTTCTCCCAGAAGCGGTCTTCGTCAGCCGTCCCGAACGTGTCGATGAGCATGATTTTTCCGTTCTCGTCGATGCCGAACTCCTTCTTTCCGTCGACGTGAATCAGCCCGTGCCGGCCGACGTCCCGACCAATTCGGGAATCGAGTTCCAGAATTATGCTTTTTATCTCGGCCAGCTCGTTTTCCCGAATGCCGAACGAGGTTATCGCCTCGTCTTCCGAAATCGGCCTGTCATATTCCTCGAACTTCGTGGTCAGCTCGATGAACGGCTTGGGGATTTTCTGACCGTGCTCGGGCTCGGACTCGATGCCCAGAACACACTTGTCGACCTTGCCCTTCCGCACCCGGTCCCACATCGAGCCAGCAAGATAATGCCTGCATATGAATTCGAGCGGAATGATGCATGCTTTCCGCTCTTCTTCGGGGATATTGAGGTTCTCGACGCGCCGAATTCTGCGGACCAGCATCTCGTTTGGTGCCGGAATGTCGATGAAATGAGTGTTGATCCCGAGTTCCTTGGCAACCATGAGCCAGTGTGCCGAAGTCCTGCATAAGCTCTCTCCCTTTCTCGGTATCAGCGATGGTATGACCTTATCGAAGACAGATATCTGGTCCGTGAAAACGAAGCGGAGCGTGGATTCGTCGTATTCGTGCACTTCCTTGACCTTTCCCTTGGCTATCAGAGTCATGAAACGAAACCATCACACCGTAACACAACCATGATAAAATCTGTTTCGGGAGCATACGGCAGCCTCC
>DAOVGM010000040.1 GCA_030672365.1 Methanomassiliicoccales archaeon | reverse complement strand
AATGAGGAGTATCATAGCAAAACCGCTTCTGAAGTAGTGATTGTTGGAACACGAAGGGGCCGCTTTGACCTAGAGGATACCGCCGTATGCTCCACCAATTGTATGCAATAGCCCGAAGCCAGACATTGGCTTCGGGAGGTTGAGCATATGGCTGCTTGAATAAAACATTCGACCGTAGGGCGATTGTTTTACATCCGATATATTGCGAACGGCGGCTCCGGTATCGGCGCGTTCAGACTTGCACTTATCCCGAGAGCCAGCACAAGGCGGGTCTGAGCAGGGTCGATTATGCCGTCGTCCCAGAGTCTGGCAGAGCTGTAATAGGGGTTGCCCTCCTCCTCGTACTTTTCCAGGATCGGCTTCTTGAGTTCCGATACTTCGTCGTCGCTCATCTCGACGCCCTTGCGGAACAGCTGGTCCTTCTTGACTGTCGAGAGGACGTTGGCTGCCTGTTCGCCGCCCATGACAGATATCCTGGCGTTCGGCCACATCCAGAGCTGCCGCGGGTCGTATGCGCGGCCGCACATTCCGTAGTTGCCGGCTCCGAAACTTCCGCCGATGAGGACGGTGAACTTCGGCACTTGTGCGTTTGAGACGGCGGTGACCATCTTCGCGCCGTCCTTCGCGATGCCCTTTGCCTCGTACTCTTTTCCGACCATGAAGCCAGTTATGTTCTGGAGGAAGACGAGCGGCACCCGTCTTTGACAGCACAGCTCGATGAAGTGTGTGCCCTTGAGTGCCGATTCCGAGAACAGCACGCCGTTGTTGGCCAGTATCCCGACGGGATAGCCCATGATGTTGGCGAAACCGGTGACAAGGGTCGAGCCGTAGAGCTCCTTGAATTCATGGAAACGGGAACCATCGACAAGTCTGGCTATTATCTCTCTGACCTCAAATGGTATTCTAGGGTCCTTCGAGATTATACCGTAAATCTCCTCGATTGGATACAGCGGGTCCTCCGGCTTCCTGATATTCATGAAGGTCTTCTTCGGGCGGTTGAGGTTCTCGATAATGTTTCTGCCGATGGCCAGCGCCTCCTCGTCGCTCGTCGCGTAGTGGTCTGAAACGCCTGACTCGCGGCAGTGCACATCCGCCCCGCCCAGATCCTCCGCTGACACCTCTTCGCCGGTGGCTGCTTTAACCAACGGGGGGCCCCCGAGGAAAATCGTGCCAGTTCCTTTGACTATCACCGTTTCATCGGACATCGCGGGGACGTATGCGCCCCCCGCGGTGCACGAGCCCATGACGATGGCCAGCTGCGGAATTTGGAGCGATGACATTCTCGCTTGATTGTAAAAAATCCTGCCGAAATGCTCTCTGTCGGGAAACACCTCGTCCTGCAACGGGAGGAAGGCCCCGCCCGAGTCCACCAGATAGACGCATGGCAGGTTGTTCTCCATCGCTATTTCCTGGGCCCTGATATGTTTCTTGACCGTCATCGGGAAGTAGGTCCCGCCCTTGACAGTGGCATCGTTGGCGATGAGCATGACCTCGCGGCCGTGTACCACGCCTATGCCGGTGACGATCCCTGCGCTGGCTGCCCTGTTGTCGTACATTCCCAGGGCAGCCAAGGGGTTGAGCTCGAGAAAGGGTGTGTCAGGGTCGACCAGGGCATCGATTCGCTCCCTTGCCAGCATCTTGTTTCTTTCCTTGTGCAGTTCGACATATTTTTCCCCGCCGCCTGCCTTCGCCCACCCTATCTTTTCCTTCAGGTCGGCGACCATTTTCAGGTAGTGTTCTTTATTTTCCTTGAACTCCTGGCCATTAACGTCAATGTTGCTCTCGAGCGGTTCCATTATGCTTCCTCCTTGGATGTATCTTCATCTTTAATCAATTCTACAATGACGACGCCGATGTCAACCTGCTGCCCCTCCTCGAAATAAACCTTGTCGACCTTGCCGTCGAACGGCGCCTTTATCTGATATTCCATCTTCATCGCCTCTATCGCCATCAATGTCTGGCCTTCCCCTACTTCGGCGCCAGGCACGGCGTCGACCTTGACGACCTTTCCCGAAATCGGAGATGTGATTTTCGGCGAAAGCTTGTCGAAATCGTCCTTCTTCTTTCGCCTTCCCTCGATCCTGGTGAAACGGTAGACCGAACCATCATAGAAGATGTGACGTTGATTGCCCTCCGTGACAAGGGTAATTTTCGCCGGCTGGCCGTTGATGTGATGGAGAAAGAAACCGGGCTTTATCTCCTTCGAGGTGACATCGTATTCGACCTCGTTGATGACCGCAGTGTAGCCCTCGCCTTCCTTTTTTATCCGCACAGGATAGGATTTTCCGCCGAACTCATACTGAAATTCCACCATCATATCACCTCAGCTGTCAATCCTCCAGGCCCCCATGGTCTTCCACGGTGAGTGCGCGTCGTCATGGCCCTCGTCCCCGCCGTCGTGCGTCGCGACAGCAGTCCGCCCCAGGTCATCGATGGCCGCGGCTATCAGAACCTCCACTGGCGGGTCCTCGGACATAATCCAGTCCTTGAAATGTGAGTCTATGAAATGAGTGTCGATGTCGCCGCCCCGGAACGCCCCGTGCTCGATTATTTCCCTCAGGAATGGCACGTTCGTCGTGACGCCCAGAGTGATGTAATTGCTCAACGCCCACTGCATCTTCTTGATTGCGTCGGGGCGGTTCTCTGCATAGACAATCAGCTTGGCCAGCATCGGGTCGTAGTAGGGTGTCACCTCAACCCCCTGCTTGACTCCGGTGTCGTGGCGGATGTTGACGCCGTCGGGCACGTCGACCATGTGAAGCTTGCCGGTCGATGGAATAAAACCCTGCTCCGGATCCTCCGCGTAAATCCGGCACTCGATTGCGTGGCCGTTCTGGCTCACGTCGTCCTGACTGATGGCCAGCTCCTCGCCCGATGCGATCCGCAGCTGCCACTTCACGATGTCCACGTGGGTCGTCATCTCCGTTATAGCATGTTCCACCTGAAGCCGCGTGTTCATCTCCAGAAAGTAGAAGTTGCGGTCGTGGTCCAGCATGAACTCCACGGTGCCGGCGTTCGTGTAGCCGATGGTCTTCGCGGCCTGCACCGCGGCGTCTCCCATTCGCTGCCGCAAATCGTCATCCAGTGCGACTGACGGTGTCTCCTCGATTACCTTCTGGTGCCTGCGCTGGATAGAGCATTCACGCTCGAAAAGATGAATCACATTGCCCTTCTCATCGGCCAGAATCTGGAACTCGATGTGCCTCGGCTTCTCCAGATATTTTTCGAGGAGCAGTTCGTCGTTTCCGAACGCGGATTTTGCCTCGCGTTTGGCTGATTCCTCAGCATCGGCCAGCTGGTCCATGGAGTCGACGATGCGCATGCCCTTTCCGCCGCCGCCTGCCGCAGCCTTGATGAGCACGGGAAAGCCGATGCGCTGGCATGCCTGCTCCAAGGTCTCGCCGCTGCCCTCGTAACCTGTGAAACCGGGAATAACCGGCACCCCTGCATTTGCCATCGTCTTCTTGGCCTGTATCTTGTCGCCCATCTTGTCGATGACGTCGGCCGAGGGGCCTATGAACTTGATGCCAGCGTCCGCGCAGGCCTTGGCGAACTCCGCGCGCTCGGACAGGAAACCGTAGCCCGGGTGAATGGCCTCCGCGCCGCATTCTTTCGCGATAGCCAGTATCTTCGGGATGTTTAGGTAGGATTCGGACGGGGTCGGGTCGCCGAGTGGGTAGGATTCGTCTGCCGCGTGGACGTGAGGTGAGTCCGCGTCCACGTCCGAGTAGATAGCCACCGTTCGAATGCCCATCTCCTGGCAGGCCTTGATAATGCGGACCGCTATCTCTCCCCTGTTGGCAACAAGGACCTTCTCAATCATACGAACACCCCCACTTCGTGTGGGTCTTATGAATGAGGTCGCTGTCGCTTCTCATTCATCCTTCCTCCATGCTGGCTTGCGCTTTTCGAGGAACGCCTGCACGCCCTCCTTGCCTTCCTCCGAGGCCCTGATTTCGGCGATGGACTTCACGCAGTAATCCGTGAAGTGCTTCTTGCGATAGTTGTCGACCAGGTCCTTCGAGGCCGCAACCGCGTTCTTGCCCGACGACCGCAGCTCCTTCATGGTCTCCTGAATCGCGCCGTCGAGGTCCTGCACGACCATGTCCAGCAGTCCGATCTCCTGAGCATAGGCCGCGGAAAAACGCTCTCCGGTCATGAACAACTGTCTGGCTGTTGTGGGTCCGATCCTGCGTATCGCATACTGGGAAATGACGGCGGGGATGAGGCCGACTTTGGTCTCAGAGAATGCGAATTTCGCATTCTCTGTGGCGAACGTGAAATCGCATACGGCGACAAGGCCGACG
Organism: Methanomassiliicoccales archaeon; assembly: GCA_030672365.1. Classification (GTDB taxonomy): domain Archaea; phylum Thermoplasmatota; class Thermoplasmata; order SG8-5; family JAGLSY01; genus DAOVGM01. The sequence continues at coordinate 5,635 of DAOVGM010000040.1, read as the reverse complement.
CCGCCTCCGAACGCGACGCCGTTGACACGGGCGAACGTGGGAACCGGACAGTCGGCGATGGCCTCGAACATCTCGGCCATCTCCCGGGCGTCAGCCACATTCTCCTCTAGAGAGTATGCTGCCATCTTCTTCATCCAATTCAGGTCTGCCCCCGCACAGAAACTTTTCCCCGAGCCAGTGATTACAACTGCCCTGATATCGGGCACCTCTCGAATGCACAGGAATACCGTCTTCAACTCCGCAATCATCTCTTCGTTGAACGCGTTGTGAATGTCCGGCTTGTTGAGCTCGACTGTTAAAATGTCGCTAGTCTTCTCGAGCCTGATGTTTTCGTAATGACCGTCAAGAACCATGCAACCCTCTCCAGATATATCTTTAAGTATCCCTCAAAATTCAGAATTCCATTGCCTCATATGAAGGTTTCGATGATGATGTACGACAATCGACGTATTAAAAATGGTCCCAACCAGACCTCTTTCCGCTCCGAGCAGGCTCAGGGGGGAAGGGCTAATGTTGTGTCAAATGCACAACATTTTACTTCTGGATGCGAAGCGAACATAAGTTATCTGTCGTGACCGAAGGCGCGACAGATCATGTTGGAATGCAAAGCAATCCAACATGCCGCCGCGGAGGAGCGGGGTGGGGGGAGAAACAAATGTTTGGGGTGGGCAACAACCCACCAACTGGCCAGGGTGGGGCGGGCCACATGCCCCGTGTGTGAGCACGGGATATCAAATCAAAAAACACTAATATCCTCGTTTGTTAGGGGCACGAGTGATATCATGGAACAAAGGAGCAGTGCTGACGGAATCCGCTGGGACCTGAGCGACCTTTATGCCGGCATCGACGACCCGAAGATAGATGGGAATCTGAATGCCATGGAAGAAAGGGCGAAGGCCTTCGAAACGAAGTACCGGGACGTCATAAAGCCCGGAATCTCACCGGGTCAGCTTTCCGAAGCGGTCATCGAGCTGGAGGAGATTTACCAGGGCTCGTACAAGACTTACATGTACAGCCAGCTGGTCTTTGCGGGCGAATGCACGAAACCAGAGAACGGCGCTCTCATCCAGAAAGCAATGGAGAGGCTCACCGATATCAAGAAGCACATGATTTTCTTCGAGCTGGCCTGGTGCAAAATCGAGGATGATGAAGCAGAAACCCTCATGAACTCACCCGAAGTAGTGAAATACAAGCATTATCTAGAGGTCGAGAGGCTGAAGAAACCTCATAAACTGTCCGAGCCAGAGGAAAAACTGTGGGACGCTCTCGATATCTCCGGACGCGCCGCTTTCGTCCGCCTTTTCGACGAGACCATGGGACACATGTGCATCGAGATGGAGGAGGACGGCGAGATGAAGTGCCTGACGCTGGATGCAGCGCTCATGCTTTTGAAAGTGCCAGATAGGGAAAAGAGAATCGCAGCCCACAGGGCCGTGACCAAATCCCTCGATGACAACATGCCCCTCCTTACTTTCATTTTCAACAACCTGGTCCAGAACCACTTCACTCACGACTCATTCCGTAGCTACTCGCATCCGATGGCCGTGCGTAACATGAGCAACGAGGTGGATGACGCCACCGTCGAGAGCTTGCTGGCTGCGACAGACAAGAACGTCGGCATGGTGGCCAGATATTACAACCTCAAGAAGAGAATCATTGGCCTGGACCCGATTTACGATTATGACAGGTACGCGCCGATCCTCGAGATGAAGAAGGAGTGCACCTATGAAGAGGCCAGGAAAATGGTGCTCGAGTCATACGCCAACTTCACACCGCTGGCCGGCGAAATCGCCCAGAAGTTCTTCGACCACAATTGGATTGATGCCGAGCTTCGCCTAGGAAAGGAGGGCGGGGCTTTCAGCGCCGGCATCACGCCAGACGTCCACCCGTACATCATGCTGAACCACACGGATGACTTGTCGGATGCAATGACGATGGCCCACGAATTGGGGCACGGCATCCATCAGTATCTGGCCCGCGAGCAGGGCATGCTCCAGATGAACACCTCGCTGGCGATGGCCGAGACCGCCAGCGTCATGGGCGAGATGATCCTTTTCCACAAGCTGCTGGCCCAGGAGGAAGACCCGAAACTGCGGCTGTCGCTACTGTGCGCCAAAATCGAGGACATTTTCGCGACTGCGTTCAGGCAGGTCATGATGACCCGGTTTGAGAAGCGCCTGCACGAGCACCGGAGGACTAAGGGCGAGCTGAAACCGGAGGAGTTGCACGCCATCTGGACAGAGCAAAACAAGTGGATGTTCGGCGATTCATGCATTATGACCGAGGATTACGGAAAATGGTGGTCATACGTACTGCATTTCGTGCATTACCCGTTCTACACCTACGCCTACGCCTTCGGCGAGCTGATGGTGCTTTCGCTCTACGAGGAATACAGGAGAAGCGGCGACGAGTTCGTGGGAAAATATCTGGAACTTCTGAAAGCCGGCGGCTCGGACTTCCCGAAGAACACGATCGCGAAGATGGGGCTGGACATCACGGACCCCGGATTCTGGCAAAAAGGCTTTGACCTGATAGACGAAATGGTAAAACAAGCAGAAGAGCTGGCAGCTGAAGTCGGATATTGAGACATACTTCAAAACGTCATGCCCCGTCTGGAAAATAGTTAGTATGAACATTAACCAGCAGCATGCCCCGTCTGGTCCGAAAACTGTTCATTTCAAGGGCGGGGTATCTAAATACCAGTGTTTTCTGTGACAGACAGAAAATAGCAAAGATTCGTGAAAACCCCGTGTGTAAGCACGGGGATGTTCAAAGTCTAAGTCGGCCAGACAACGGCGAGGACGCTGACGATGACTGCCGAGCCGACGCACATTCCCACAACTAGCCAGGGGTTGATCTTTAAGGCTTTGTCGTCCTCCTGGTCGAAGTATCGGATAAGACCGGCTGCGGATTGAAATCCGTCTCCCTTTTTCTTTGCCATGTTATCTAATCGAGAATTATGGGCGGGGTGTATTTAATCGTTTCGTTTCGAAGAATTATCGAGGAATCGTTTTTTATTGATTTTTCTTACTATTTCGAGAACCGTACCAAAAACCTTTATAAGCATTTCGAAAAGTGTACAAAACTTTACTTATACCGAAGTTCATATTTAGTTAATTCAGCAGTAAGTCTATTTCTGGGTAGAAAAGGCCTAAAAATGGAGGAGGCAGGCTTGCTGCCTGAGGTGGATAGATGCCGAGAAACTGTAAAATGTTGAATCGCTTTATGAAAAAGGGTTTTGTTTTTTTAATTGGTGCATTACTCATGTTGAATGTGCTCGCACTTTTTGTCGTGGGTGTGGGAAGTGCTGCACCAGTATCGAATTTCGAAACGTTATCGTCCGTTCTGGAAACACAACCTCTGGATGCTGCAACCGGAGTGGGGATCTACACGAATATCGTCGTGGTATACAATCAGACCATGAACATATCTGTGGAGCCGACCTTGATAGAGTCGACGGGAAGCCCCGCAGCTCCGTACAACTTCTTGGGCTGGAGCACGACATACAATGCCAGCGATACCGCGATGTGGAACCACACGAACCCGTGGCCTGAAAGCACTCTCATCGTGATGAACGTAAGCGGCGGCGAGGACATGGGGGGGCAGCCCGGGGACCTGTGCATCTGGAACTTCACGACGGGCTCCGGAGGGGGAACGCCGAACATCACGGTGGAGAAAACAGTGAACAGGACTTCTGCATCCCCCGGAGACAATCTGCAGTACGACATATATTTCAACAACACGGGGGATGCAAACGCCACAAACGTCTGGGTGAACGATACTCTGCCTCCAGAAGTAACATACATCTCCGATTCGGCTGCCGCCCTCCCCTGTTATAGTGATTCATCAATTGTTGGTCAAATCCATTACTTTACCTTCACGAATGTCGCATCTGGAGATTACTCCTTTGTAATCACTGTCCAGATAGACGCAGGTGTTTCAAACGGCACGATTCTTACGAACAACGTTACTTGTGAATATGAACCGTCTGGTGTGTTCTCAATTGATTGGGCAGATACGGCAATCTCGATTCCAAATATCAATGTGGAAAAAACAGTGAATAAGGCAACCGTGTCCCCTGAAGAAACCCTGACTTACACAATTTATTATAATAACACAGGCAGTGGAACGGCCACAGATGTCTGGATAAACGATACCCTGCCCAGCGAGGTGGTCTATATCGCCGATTCGAGTGGTGAAATACCTACAAATGTTGGAAATAACTTTTCCTGGCATTTTGCTTCTGTAGGGCCTGGCCCACATTCGTTCACCATCTGGATTCAGATTAATGCCGGTGTCCCAGACGGCACAATTCCCTCAAATTGGGTGACCTGCGAGTATGAACCATCTGGTGTTTATTCAGAAGATTGGGCGAACACCACCGTGATAGCCCCCGTGATAGCCATAGAGAAAGTTGTAGACAAAGGAACAGCAGCATCGAACGAATTTTTAAATTACACAATTTGGTTCAACAACACTGGAGGCGGTAGCTCTGATTATGTTTGGGTAAATGATACGCTGCCTGGCAACGTGACATATGTGAGCGATACTGCATCATTGGAACCTAGTTTCAACGGCTCGTGGAATGACGGCATCACATGGTATTACGAATTCTGCTTTGTTCCACCGGGAGTGCACAGTTTCGTCATCACCGTTCAGATAGACGCGGGGGTTTCTGACGGCACGATTCTCACGAATTGGGCAACCTGTGAGTATGAGCCATCTGGTGTGTATACGGAGGATTGGGCGGAGACGACGATTGGGGTCGTGGATGAAGCCCCCACCATCATCTCGACCTCACCTTCCGAAGGAGAACTTGATGTCAGTATCAATTCAAACATCACAGTCCTCTTCAGCGAGCCAATGAACCAGACGAGCGTTGAGAATGCGTTCCATATTTACCCAAATGTGAATGGAACATTCTCTTGGAATGCGACAGGAGATGAGATGACTTTTACTCCTGATGCTGTTTTGGAGGGCAACAGGACATATCTGTGCCATGTTGATTTGAGCGCGGAGGACCTGGCAGGGAATTTTTTGATATCTAAATATGGTGCCGAGTTCCATATTTGCACTCTCTCCGGCCACCAAATGAATCCTGACATATTTGGAAATAAAGTCGTATGGGGCGATTGGAGAAACGGAAACGGCGATATTTTCATTTATAATTTGGATACAGAACAAGAAGAAGCTATTTGCACTGACCCGGAATTCCAAGGCCAGCCTGCTATTTACGAGAACTGGATTGTCTGGCAAGATGAGAGAGGCGGCTCAAATCAGGAGGATATCTACCTCTACAATATATCATCTGGAGTAGAAACACCTATATGCACTGCCTCTGGAAGACAATCATTGCCCAAAATCTATAATGATATTGTTGTCTGGCAGGATAACAGATACGGTAACTATGACATATTCATGTATAATATAACGAATGGAACCGAAAGTCCGGTTATAGTCGAAGGAACAGACCAAAGTATCGTAACAATATATGAGAATTTGATTGTCTGGCGAGATTCCCGTAATGGCAACAATGACATATTCATGTATAATATTAGCACAGGCATAGAGATTCCTATTTGCATAAATGCATCATATCTATCCAATCCGAGAATATATGGAAATTATATCGTAT
>DAOVGM010000086.1 GCA_030672365.1 Methanomassiliicoccales archaeon | reverse complement strand
AACGCCTCGATGCGCTTCTGGAACTGCTCCTCCTTTTCGACCAGCTCCTTTTTATGTGACTCCAGCAGGTGGCGGTAGGTCTCGTCCATGGTCAATATGTTGTCCTCGAGCTTGTGAATTTCGTCCTTCTCGATGGAAATCTCGACCATCTGGCGCTCCAGCTCAGCCTTCTTCTGAATCGCTTCCGGATCGCCCTGGTCGTTCAGCCCGTTCAACTCGGCTTGGATCTTCTGCAAATCCTCTTCAGCCCTATCTAGGCTTTCACGCCTGGTCTGCAGGACTTTCTGCAATGGTTTGGCCAGTTTCAGGATGCTCTCCTCGCGCTTCTCGAATTCGTTAACCTCTTCCGCACCCTTTTGGATCTCCTCAAGGCTCTGCTTTTCTAACTCGGATGGCTCGGCAGTGCCGAAAACCGCCTCGAAGGTGTTCACGGCCTTTTCCTTTTCCAATGTGTCTTCCTTTTCGTCGGCCAGACGCTCCTCTTCCATCTTCTTATGGCCCCAGTCGAGAAGCCTGCCTAGGAATTCTTCATCCTCTTTACTGCGACCGGTCACAGCCTTCTTTCTGACCTGGAATTTCAGACCGCAGGTCGTACACTCGGTAACGTTCTTGTCGAGGATTGCGCTGCAATAGGGGCAGACAATCGCTTTAAAATCGCCGTCCAGAGGTTCCTGGCAGAGGATACAATTGGAGGTAGTGCCGTCGATAATGCCTCCGCAGGCAGAACAGATGATTTCTCCATCTTCAGTGTGTCCTCTTAGGGCCATGAATCCTCCACCTTAACCGAAAATAGGAATTAAGTGACCAGACATAGTATTGTTCAATAGTCATATATAATTTACCAATTATCACAAATCTTTTTGATGTTTATGCCATTACTCCGAGCGATGCCTCAGTTCCTAATCAGGTATGGCGAGATAGCCCTGAAGAGCAAGCCAGTCAGGGACAGGTTTCAGAAACGGCTCATTGACAACATACATGATCACTTCGTGGCCAGGAACCTGGAATGCAGGACTGCCCACGACCACGGGAGGATATATCTGTGGTGTGGCGACCCCACCATTGCCATTCAAATCCTCAAGCGGGTTTTCGGGATAGTTTCGTTCAGCCAGACCATCGAAACCACATCCGATATGGGAGAAATCTGCAAGGCAACCGCCGAATACTCAAAGCAATTTTTCACGAACGGCGCATCATTTGCCGTTCGTGCCAGAAGGACAGGCCAGCACCCGTACACCAGCCAGGAGCTGGGGCGGGAAGTCGGGTCCGCGGTCTGGGTGGCCAACGAGGACCTTGGCCCGAGTGTCAATCTGAACGAGCCGGACATCGAGATTTTTGTCGAGGTGCGGCAGAACAAGGGCTACATATTCTCTGAGAAAATCCCGGGGCCCGGCGGAATGCCGCTCGGCTCTCAGGGAAGAATCGTGGGCGCAATTGAAAAAGAGGAGGACATCGCGGCTATCTGGCTCATGATGAAAAGGGGCTGCAAGACACACATTTTGGCAGAGGACGAGAACTCGGCAGACGCGCTTCGAAAATGGGACCCGAGACTCAGAATCGAGGTTGTCGAAAACCTTGTTTTCGCCGCAATCGCGGAACAGGCCAGCATCAAAAGAGCGGAGGGCATCGTCGTCGGCTGGGACGCTGCAAGAATCGTGGCTGAAAAAGTCAAATCCCACCTACCTATCTTTCATCCGCTGATAGGATTGAGCGAAGAGGAAATAAAAACCCTCCTCGCGGAAATTAAAAGTTAGATCATTTGATTTTTTTCTGGTGAGCTCTTCTCGAAGGTCTGGCCTTCTCGACGCCCTTGCCCTTCTTATGGAGCGCCCTGCCGCGTTTTCCGGCGGATGTGAGACCGCGCTGGACACGCCTCTTGTGCTGCGGCTCGCATATCCAGTTGATTTTCGGGTCCGATTTGATTACAGGGTGATGCGGGTCGACGAGTATCACTTCGAAGTACTTGTGGCGACCGTCCTGGCCAACCCAGTAGGAATTCAAAACCTCGAGGTTTGGGTAGTGCTTGGAGGTACGCTCCTCGGCAATCCTCTGGATGCTCTTCGCGGCCGTTATTTTCGTGATACCTTTTCGCTTCGGCCTCCGCCCCTTCTTTATCCTGTGCTTTCGCAGGGAGCCGCGCCTTACCCTCGTCCGCACGATAATGTAACCCTGTTTTGCCTTGAATCCGAGAGTTCTGGCCCTGTCGAGTCTGGTGGGATGCTCGACCCTCGTAAAAGTGCCTTCCTTTCTCCATTGTATCATACGATGCCACTGAAGTTCCTTGACTGCGGAATTCTCGGGCACCTTCCAGGCGTCGCGGATGTGTGCATAAACGCTGCCCTTCGCCGGCATCGGCTCAACAGCGGGCGCACTGACATCTGGCTCTGCTAACTCTTGCTCTTCAACTTGGACCTCTTCGGTCTGTTCGTCTGCCATAGTATCGCTCTCCATGTGGAGTGTTTCTGGGTTCACCCATCGAAAATGATTGCCATCCGGCGAACATTTTCGGGCACACGCCCTACGGGACTAATCCCGTGACTGTAGTAGGTCTCGTAAATCCCGGTCATATAAAATGGTTATCATGGTCATATATGAGCAGAAAGGAGGCCGCCGTATGCTCCACCGATTGCAAGCACTCCCTCGAAGCCAAGGTACTGGCTTCGAGAAATTGAGCATATGGCTTATTGAATTTAAACTTTCAAATAATGCACATATTAAAAAAAAATTGATAGTTTAAAGATGGCGCTGGCGAGCCAGCGCCTTTATTCAGATAGAAATTGATTAACCGCCAATCCTGAATACGCCGGTGCCGCACTTCGGGCATGTGCCCTTCTGAGCTGGCTTTCCGTTCTTCATCGTAATCTTCTTGGGGTCCTTCATCTCTACCTTATTTCTGCATTTTACGCAATATGCTTGAACCATATAATCACCGATTGACGAATGTAAAAGAGGTTTATTAAGTTATTCTAAAGGTGAAACCGCAATTTTAGGCTCGATTTCAGAGCCCCAAAAGCCCCATGAATTCAGATATTCCTGCCCCGTGCTTCGCGTCAGTCAGCACAACCCGCGCATTCGGGGCGTAACGGCCAGCGTCCCGCAGAATCACCTCCGGGTCGACCTCGATTGCCTCCGCTAAATCCACCTTGTTGATGACTATGACATCAGCCAGCCCGAAAATCACGGGATGTTTCCTGATCATGTCGTCCCCCTCTGTGACCGAAATCACGGCCACCCGCGCATCCGTCCCGAGCCAAAAATCTCCGGGGCAAACGAGATTGCCGACGTTCTCGATGAAAAGGACATCGACGTTTTCGAGGTCGATATGTTCCAGAGCGTGGTCTACGAGATGGGCGTCCAGATGGCACTCCTTTCCCGTGTTCAGGTTGTGGGCGTCGACACCGTGCTGGCTTATGCGCTTGAAGTCATCGTCGCCGGTCACGTCGCCGCAAATCACCGAGGCCCTCACGCCCTTCTTCTTCAGCTCCTCGACCAGGTTCTCGATGAGCAGTGTCTTGCCCGAGCCGATTGAGCCGATGAAATCGAAGGACTTGATGCCATGCTTTTTGAGAAGGCTGTGGTTATCGCTGGCTATGCGTTTATTCGCCTCGAGAATGTCCGCTCCCAGTTCGATGTCGACAACCTGATGCATAGGACGGGGATTGGTGGCTCGGTTATAAATTTTCCTCAGATTTGCCTTAAGGTTATAATTGACCTTCCCGCCCTCACAGACAGGGCTTCGGAATCTTTGTTGATTTCTGCTTGTCACAGAAAACACTAGCACATCAATACTTATTTCGAATCGCTTCGCATCTCAGAAATTTAATCAAATACATAGCTTATAATTTATATGATACGTATTTGCTTTTGTAGTTGTGTACTTCTGTTGAAAAAATGCACAACTACAAAATGATGTGCATTTGACACAACATTACCCGCCCTTACAGACGGGGCATGGAAACATCTAGATAAAAAATGCTGGACGTTTCATGAATCTCGTTTCGGGCGGCTGCATATTGCATACTCGTCGCCGTCGAAGAATATCTCCAGTTCCGGGTTCTCTTCCTGAAGCTGCTGTATGGTCTCCATTACCTTCCTCAAAGTCATGGATTTGTCTGCCTTGTCAATCTTCAGGTGAACTTCCTTGTCCATATGCGCACCTTTGCTATCACTGGAATAATCAAGGTTTGGCTATTTATATGTTTCCCACCCCAGCCAGTATTTTCTCCCCCCGCCCCGCAGCTGCGCTGGCGCCATGTTGGATTGCTCTGCATTCCAACATGATCTGTCGCGCCTTCGGTCACGACAGATAACTTCTGTTCGCTTCGCATCCAGAAGTAAAATGTTGTGCATTTGACACAACATTAGCCCTTCCCCCCATAGCCTGCTCGCTGCGGACAAATGTTAACCATGAGGAGACCGCCGTATGCGCCTTCACAAACTGGGTTTGAAACTCGAAGCCAGAATCTGCTGGCTTCGAGAGGAAGCGCATATGGCTGATTAAAAGTGAACTTCCAGGCAACGGGCCTGGTCGTTCACTTGGTGTGTGGTGTATTTGTTGGTGTTCTGCACTTTACCTTTTTATATCTAAATCTTAATTTGAGTTTGCAGAATCGGAGTTTAACTTCGTGTGAGGAGGCATGTTGGGCAGATGTTTTGGAGAGTTAGCGATAGTTGACTATCGCTAAAATACGTTTTTACCAAAATTATTTAAGTTATGCCAACCATATACATTCTGCATACGTATAAGTTTGCTAAATATATTTAGAGCAGACATTATCTCACCAAGGAGTTGGAGGAATGGACACTAAGGGCAATAACATTGTGGGCTTGATTTTAACCATTGTTGTGACGCTAAGCATGGTGCTGCCGGCTGGCGCATTTGTCATTGGGCAGGAAAATACTATAATTGTGGGCGAGACCGCCCAAACTGAACACAGCTCGATAATTAGCTTTGACAGCTATTCATTTGATACAAGAGCTGGTGAGCCCGTGCTACCAGGAAATCTAAAAATAGAATCTTATCCCCCAGGGACGGAAGGATTTTACATTGTACAATTTAGAGGTCCAGTTGTGCAGGAATGGAAAGATACCGTAAGCGATATGGGGGCCGAAATTCATCAATATATACCATCATTTGCTTTTTTAATGGAGATGGATGAGGAAACCAGAACAAACATCGAGGACTTAGACTTTGTACAATGGACAGGAATATACCAGCCGGCATACAAGATCTCCCCAGCTTTAATAGATGTCACGGGCGAGGTCGAGGTCAATATATTCATTTTTAAGGGCTATAACGGAGCCGATTTAATTGACTTAGTAACCGATATCGGTGGCGACGTGATAGAATTTTACGAGACCCAGCTCAACGGTGTAATCCATGCTTTAATTCCGTCATCTGGATTGGACATTATCGCCAATATTTACGGTGTTGAGTCGATCTTTCCTGAATCTCCAAATTTTATTTGTAATGAGGATGCCACATGGATTCTTGAGACAAATGTGCTCAATTCAAGACCGGTGATGAGCAATGGAGTGACCGGCACAGGCGAACTCATAACTGTAATGGATTCAGAATTGAGGACCACACATGAGATGTTCTACGATTCCGATGACCCAATTGGACCTACGCATAGGAAAATTGAAGATCAATACCCGTTGGGAGAGGGGACTTTGACAGGGGGAATATTTCATGGCACACATGTGTGTGGCACCGTTCTCGGCGATGCACCGTCATACGGAACATACAATGGATATGACGGACAGGCGATAGGCGCACGTTTGATTTTCCAAGATGTGGACAAAGATTCCCTCAATTTCGTATATCCACCTGCGGACCTTGCGGACGGTTTTAATCCATCTTATACTGCGGGTTCAAGGGTCCAATCCAACAGTTGGGGCGGTGGATTTGGTTATACCGATGATGCAATTGAGATAGATACGTTCACCTGGGACAACAAGGATTACAACATCGTGTTTGCGATGGGGAATGACGGTCCCGGTGCAGGTTCGCTATCAGAACAGCCAGAAGCGAAAAATTGCATTAGTGTCGGCGGGACTCAGAATGACCCGAGTCAGAACAGTATGTACTCATCGAGCAGCAGGGGTTACGCTAGCGACGGCAGGATTAAGCCCACAATACTCGGCGTATCTGAGACAACCACCTCTTCATCGAACAGTGGCGACACCGCATATACTAATATGCAGGGAACTTCAATGGCCGCGCCGGACATAGCAGGCCAGCTCGGCCAAATAAGACAGTATTTCATGGATGGCTACTATCCTTCTGGGTCTGCATCAGCACCAGATGGCATGAACCCCAGTGCTGCAATGTGCAAGGCGA
>DAOVGM010000039.1 GCA_030672365.1 Methanomassiliicoccales archaeon | reverse complement strand
AGGACTTTTACGATAAATTCAGAATCACAGTGAACAGGGGAGCAGGCTGGCGCGATTTGATGGAACTCAACGAAGGGGCCGATGAACTCCAATATGATGGTTACGACCCTGATCTATATGCCAGAATTTGGTGGTACACCGGCCATCTGGATTTGACGCCGGAGTGCGGATTTTCCAATGTGCAGATACGCCTGTGGTTCACAAGCGATACCAGCACTACAAGGGAAGGCATCTACATCGACGAGTTCGAAGTCGCATCTGTCTTCTTCTTCGACGATATGGAATCAGGCACAAATGACTGGACATCAACACACGGCTCTCAGCCGAACTGGCATCTCGTCTCCACAGATTACTACTCACCCACGAATGCCTGGTGGTGCGGGCTGGACGGGAGCGGCGAGTACGAGAACGGCATGGACGAATACCTCACACACAGCTTTGACCTCACATATGCGGAAGGCGCGACTCTGCAATTTCTATTCACGGGAATTGCGGAGCAGGATTACGACTTCCTGTTCATCGGAATCTCCGTCGATGACGGCAGCAGCTGGGATTATTACGGCGGCCTGACCGGGGACTACAGTGACGGCTGGTACTCCGGTGAAATTGACCTTTCCGGCTACACACGCCACACCGCGCTGGTGACGTTCGATTTTTATTCTGATAAGACCACGACAGACATCGGATTCTGGATTGACGATGTGAACATCTTCGGGACTGTTGACTTGACGCCGCCAGGCCAGGTGCTTAACCTTTATGTCTCGGTACCGCCTCAAGGGAGGGCATTGGACCTCCAATGGGATGCGAACCCGGAGTTTGATGTTGCCGGCTATAACATTTATCGCAGCCTTGTCTCAGGCCCACCATATGACCTTGTGGGGACCACGGGCACCAATTCCTATGAAGACACTGGTTTGACAGATGGCACGACTTATTATTATGTGGTATCGGCCTACGATATTACTGGAAACGAAGGAATCCAATCGGGAGAAGACAGCGGCACACCCGCAGACACCATGCCGCCCGCGGCAATCGCGGAGGTTTACGCTGAAGACCTGGGAATCGGTGGAATGGTCAACATAAGCTGGCTGCAAGGCAACGAGCCGGATATTGCAGGGTACAAGATTTATTACAGCACAGTCAATTTTGATGTCACGACATCTGCCACTTATTATCTTGGGTCGCCGAAGGACGACCAATCTGCCACCTGGTGCTATGTGTCCGGTTTGGATAACGACATCCAGTATTACTTCGGAGTGACGGCCATCGACAAGTCGTCCAATGAGAACACCAGTGTTTTGAAGACCGCGATAGTCACTCCTACGGACATCACGTCTCCCGTAGTCAACATCGATACACCGGAGGAGGGAACAAAACACTCCGGCCAGGTCCAGATAATAGTATATGCGGCAGACGACTGCGGAATCAAATGTGTGTATGTTTCGATAGACAAAGGCCCACCGCAACCTTGTGTCGAGACAGCCTTCGGTTGGGAATATTTGTGGGATTCTACCGCCGTGGCGGACGGGAGCCACACGATTGACGCGAACGCGACAGATAACAATGGAAACATAGGATACGCCGACACTGTCACGGTAGACACAGACAATACTGCACCAAACCCCCCCACTGACCTCCAAATAACCCTCAACGGCAATGACATCCAGCTTACCTGGACTGCATCATCATCCTCAGACATATCTCATTATGCCATTTACAGGAACACATCGGTGCAGGTGGAGTATTCCACACCATATAACACCACGACAGAAACCACTTGGATAGATTTAGGTGCAGGAGACGGCGACTGGCAGAATTACTTCTATGTTGTCAGGGCAGTGGATGATGGAGGCAACGAGGACCCGAACGAAGTGAAGGTCGGGAAGTTTGTCAAGTCCTTATTAGAGGGTTGGAATCTGGTATCCCTCCCCCTGGTGCAGCAGGACAACAGCCTGATGACCATCCTCCAGACGGTCACCTGGGAATATGCCCTGCACTACAATGCATCTGATGAGGCAGACCTCTGGAAGTCTAATTCTGTGTCCAGGCCGGACATCTTTGACGATCTGTGGACAATGGACCATGAGGACGCTCTTTGGCTGAAGGTCAATGGGGCAGGCGGCGACCACCTGGTCACTGTGGGTGCGGTCCCCACCATCACGGATATCCAACTCGTGACTGGTTGGAACTTCGTTGGCTATCCGTCCTTCACACCTCAACAGGCGCAGGACACTCTGCCCGGTTGGGGTTCGACGGTCACGAAGATAGGATACTTCGATGCACCGTCTCCGTACCACATAATCGAAACATCCGATGGCACGACCATGATGTCAGCAGGCAACGGGTATTGGATATGGGCTTCGGGTAACTGTATCTGGACAATTAGCAATTGAAGAAGGTGTGATATGGTAGATCACAGGAATATCATGGTAGGTGGCCTTGCAATTGCATTGTCCTTATCCATTGCCTTTTCTGGCGGGGCCCTAGGTGCTACTTGGATAGGGGTTGAGCTGGAAATCACTCCTCAAACATGCGGCCCCTCCTCGATCGTTAGCATTCAAGGCATGGCTTTTATAGATGGAGATCCGGGAACTCCTGCTAAAGGTGCTGATGTGGGCATAAGGATCAATAACACAGCAGGATATCTGGATGAATACAATATAACTGCAGACGCAGACGGGCATTTTTCGATATCCATTACAGCTCCATCCATTCCGGGCAATTATACTGTGAATGTAACAGTGGTTAAAACATTGATCGGCTGGAATGAAAGCACATTGATAATCCTAACACCCAGTCCAGACCTTAAATTCAAGGGCAACATCACATTCTCCAATCAATCGCCGAAGGAAGGGGAGCAAGTCACGATATCCTGCTGCGTCGAGAACACAGGCAAGGTGTGGTGCGAGGCCAATGTCTCCTTTTACGACGGGAACCCTATACCAAAGGGTCAGCTCATAGAAATAAAGAATTTTTCATTAGGAGCCGAGGAGAACATCACAATCTCCATCTCTTGGAATACAATACCAGGGATTCACAAACTATATGCCATCATCTCCGATTGCACACCCCAGGAGCATAACCTGTCAAATAATGAACTCTTTGCCTTGATCGATGTGGCTGATACAACTCCGCCCCACATATTATCCATCTACTCTAATCCACTAGTGCCAACATCAAAGGATAATGTCACCATATTTGTCTTGGTAGAGGACAATTTAGGTATTGCAAAGCAAGACGGCGTCCTGTTAGAGTTCGATTCAGGCGCGAGCACTCATGTAAATCTTAATATGACCAATGCCGACTCCAATCTCTACAGTGCCTCCATCGGTATTAATCCAGCAGAGACTGTAATTAATTATTCAATAACTACCACTGACCAATACGGCAATATTAATAGGTCAGAAGTATACAACTTAACAATCAGTTTTTATGAAATATGCATCCAGCTTATCAATCCCTCCCAAGAATATGAAAAGGAGTCCTTTGTATGGGTCAATGGAAGTGCAATGCTGGATGGCTATTATCCACTCAAAGGTGGGGATGTCACCGTGACTACGAATGCAGGATTTAGTCATTGGACATCTATGACAGATGATCATGGTAATTTTGCAGTTAAGATAACCGCGCCGGAAACAGAAGGGACCAATACTGCCACGGTCGCTGTATCTACAGATGATTATCATAATTCATCGATAATGAATATCACGGTCCTCGGGGACGCTCCGGACATGCAGATAACCATTGATGATGTTTCTATACTGCCTACAGTTCCAGAAGAAGGAGAGCCTTTGACAGTGACAGTGACTGTGACGAATATAGGCCAAATAGATAGCTGGGCCAGGATATCCTTGTATAAAGGAAATCCATCGACAGGGGGCGTATCAGTAGATGTTTCAGATGTTTTTGTTCCTGCTGAGAATTCGAACACCACCACTCTGGAATGGCTGGCTGAGCCCGGCGCACAATCACTATGGCTGATCGTCAGTTCAAACATCACAGAGAGGAATCTAAGTAACAATGCGGTCGAGAAAGCAATAACAGTCTCAACAGCACCCTCTCAAGACAATCAGACATCCGTGTTATTAATATTGACAAATATCATTTCATTGGTTATAATAGCCATTTTAACGATCCTTCTGAAGAAGAAAAAAATTACATCATGGAAGCGGGAGCCAGATGGGATGGAAAAATTTGAGGAGAGTGATGAATATGAATATGAAAAGTAGGAACTTGTTATACGTGTTTACAGTCTTGATTGTATTAACTCTTCTGTTTACTGGCACATATGCAATGATATCATATGGAGAAATACAAGAGATCACATCAGACAGCAATGGCGATGACCAGTTATCTCAGATAATTGAGTTTGATGATTCTCTTTATATGATATTTAGTAGTACGAACCCAGACATAACAACGGGCACAGACACAGACATCGTTGTGAAAAGCTATGATGGGAATTCCTGGAAAAGCCCAGTTGAATTATCGTCTCTTGATAATGACCAGGCAGATGCCTCGCCATCCTCCGTGGTCTTTAACGGCAATCTTTATGTAGCGTGGTCAACCAATGATATGAATGACAGCACAGGAAATGACTGGGACATAGTATTTTGTTATTATGACGGCACAAATTGGGGCGAGGTTCAGGAGGTAACAGATGCAGGGGATACAGGTGATGATTATTCTCCTCAGTTCTGTGTATTCTCTGGGAAATTATATCTTGCATGGCAGAGCTGGGATAATTCGACATCAGATGGTGATGATGCAGATATAATTGTGAGATCTTTTGATGGAAATGTATGGAGCCAGATCCCCAAACCAATGGTCGGTGACTTAGGAAACGATTATTCACCACAATTAATAGTATTCGGGAATGAAATGTACCTTATATGGACAACGGATGATAAGGTGGCCAATGGAACGGATTTCGACATAGTTGCAAGACCCTTTGACGGCACTCAATGGAATCCTGTGATGGAACTGACATCAACTGAAGATACAGGTGACGATCAACATCCGTATGCGTGTTTGCATGATGGCAGTCTCTATGTGGGTTGGCAGACCGCTGATGACAACACAGGTACTGGAAAAGACGATGACATAGTCTTGAGATGGTATGACGGAAGCACATGGAGCGATATACTTGAATTGACATCCTCGGAGATATTGGGCCACAAGGATACGGGAAGTGATGCGTTTCCCTATCTGACATCCTTTGATGGGCAACTCCACCTCCTCTGGCAATCCAATGATCCCATCACAACTAATGGAAGCGACTTTGACATAGTGATCTGTAGTTATAATGGAGACAAATGGAGCAAGGTCATGGAGTTGACGCCGACAGGGGATGCAGGTCGTGATGGCGGGGTTTTCATGAGGGGCCTAGAAACCTGGGTCTACCATGATGATATGTACATTTTTTGGCAGACCACGGATTCCGAGACCAGCTCGGGAGGAGACCTGGATATTGTGATGATAAAAAGCACACCAGATGTTGATAATGGTCATGAACCAGATGATGTTGATAATGCCAATGACCTCATTCTGTTATTTGGGGTGGTGTGTGTGTGCATTGTTGTGACCATAGGTTACTTGATGTTCACAAAACAGAGGAAAAAATAAAGCCGCTTATGGGGGTTCAGTCCATCTTTACAAAAATCAAAAGGTGATGGACTAACTTTTCTACCCTTCATCCAACTCGATATCCTTCTCGATGACGAAGGCCCCGATGTAGTCGCAGTCCTTGCAGTGGTATTTGTAGCCAGTTACCAGCCCCGCCTCGTAGTACAGGTTCGGTCCGCCGCAGTGCGGGCATGTCAGAACCGTCTTTTTCGCCATCGTTATCACATTGCCTCGGCCGTATTTAATTCCTTGCTGAAAACGACCAGCCCCTTATGGTCTGGACGTTTTCATTTCATCGGCCATATGCTCAGCCTCTCGAAGCCCGCATCTCCCGGCTTCGAGTGATTGCATACAATTGGTGGAGCATACGGCGGTCTCAAATTGCCGTCGTCTCATCTATGTCTGGACGACGGTAGACCACCCATTCCAGTACATAGTAAATCGCGTTGAATACAGCCACAGCCAGTATCACTAAAAGATATTTCCAGAGATGGAGTGAGAACTCGTATCCGTCCCAGTAGTCGGTGATCACCAGCCCGCCGCCGAGAAATCCGAATATCCAAATCAGGGCCATGAGCACGTAGGCCAGGTCCAGAATGAGCCGCCTGTAATCTCCACGTGGATAAGCAATGCTCCACTGAGACAAGATGATGAGCAGGATCGCCGATGGAACTATCCAGTACAGCATTCCTATGTAGTGCTGGCCAGTGAGCTCAGGATACGTCGTCACGATGATCCAGACCACGATGATCGGCACTATGAGATAGAAGACGAGGGCGAAGACCGCTTTTGTCGAAATCCACCTCCTCTGCTCAGTGCTGGCCATAGCTGATGTTCACCTCCAGAACGTTCACCCACGCATCGCTGGCCGTCAGCCCGATTTCCAGCACGAACGACACCTCCAGCGCGGAATCGTAAGCATCGATAGGTATCCGAATTCCGCAAGCCAGCTCGTGCACGTCCTCCGAAATCAGGGTTGAATTGACGGCGACAGCATAGCCGTCGGCATCCGAGTACTCGAAATCCCCGTGCTCGATTGCCATGCTCAGTATTTGCCTCTCGACGAGCCCAAGGCCGTATCCGAACCCGTCGACCGCAAGGTCGAGGGCATACCCGATGCTCGGCAGGGCCAGATTGCCGTCCAGATAGCTTGACAACGGCGCGGTCCACGGGTATTCGATGGTCTCGTCAACAGTGACATGGATCAGGCGGAACATGTAGTCGATGTCGATGTCCAGCACCAGCTTCAGCATGGTATCCTTATAGAGCAGGTCGAACCATCCGGCTATGTCGATTTCATCGAGCTCTATCGACACGATTATGTCAAATTTCTTGTCCGAGCCGCGGGTGACCGCCAGGTCCCCTTCACTGAATTTTATCAGCTCGGTGTCGTTATCGACGAGAAGTCTGGCTTCTATGTCTATGTCATTGATATCGTAGGAGCCGTGGTTGCTGACCGTGAAGTTAGTGAGCAGGAGAAAACGCCTTTCCACCGGGTCGATGGCCCACGAGAAATCGCCCTCATCCGGAACCTCGAAGTCGATGCCGTGGGTCGCGATGGTGATGATGTTCAGGAAGGTCATGGTCGCCACTACACAACTCAACGTGATAGCCAGCATTCGGATCCAGACCAGATTTTTCTTGTTCAACACCATTTTTTCACTTTCCCGGACTGGTGAGACGCTGCCGTGACTTCACAGTGAATTTACCGTGCTCTGAGCGTCGGCGAATTGCAGAATTTCAATCACAGGCCAGGAAAGTCTGGCTAACTCAAGCCAGGAAAGTCTGGCTAACTCAAGTTTGACACCTTCCGTGCTTTGGCTGATTTAGATTCATATGAATTCATCCTTCGATGATTTGCCTGTTTGCCACAGGCAAACGGAATCACTGGTGAGAGCCAGCAAATTTATTTGCTGGCTCATAATGTCAAGCCCCCTTATCGCATGCCCCCGGAAGGACACGCTATTCCAATTTGAAACAGATTAAGAAGTGCGGAGTGAACCGCATCCCATCTTCACCAGTCCACTATTATATATGGGTGCTCATCCTATTTATTTCTTTCTCCGATTGACCCTATTTTGTTAGGGTTTTTGACCGGTTAACCGAGGTCTATCTTCTTGAGCTCTTCGAGTGTCGTCAGGTCGTTCGCCTTCAGCAAGCTGTCCGAAACAGTGTACAGGACCTCGCCGATGTAGAACGAGCGCTTGACCTGCGTCGTAGACCCGTAGTAATAGTAGGAATATTCTTCATCTGGCTGTGATTGCCCGTCGTCGTGCGTAACCCTGCCCCTCAGCTCGATTCCGTCCGTGGAGATGTCGAGGACGTAGGCGCCCTCCCATGTGAAGTATCCATAGGTGTTAGGCGAGGAATCGTCGTCCTCGGTCTCATAGAGCGATATCGGGATGACCAGCATGTTCTTCTCCTTGCTGAACAGGAATGCGTGCGGGTCGTCGAGGGCCAGCGATTCCGTTCCCCTGTCCCCAATAATCATGAACTTGTCCAGCTCGATCGGGTTGTGCACGTCCGTCACGTCGAACAGTGAAATCTTCACTCCTTGAAACCAGGCGAACGAGCCGGCATCCACCGTGTCCTTCCCGATTCCGATGACGTGGTTCTCGTCGTACGGATGCAGGTAATTCGAGAAGCCGGGTATCTTGAGCTCACCCAGAATCTCCGGGTTATACGGGTTGCTGAGGTCTATCACAAAGAAGGGGTCGACCTGCTTGAACGTAACCAGATAAGCGCGGTTTCCCATGAACCTGGCCGAGTAGATTCTCTCGCCGGGCGCGATGTCCTCTATGCTGCCGACGATGTCCAGGTCCGGGCTCAGAACATAAACCTGATTCTTCTCCATCCAGCCGGTTGTGGTCGCCACCCTGAAGTAACCGTTGTACTCGTCCATCGAGAAGCGATTTAGTACGGTTCCCGGAACAGAGCCGTTCGCTACGTATACAACCTCGTCGCCTTCGATAGCCAGCTTGTGAATTATCGTCCTGTCCTCGCTTTCCCATGAGCCGTCCTCGAAGAACTGCTGGTCCCAGTCCGAGTAAGTGACGTAAATGTGCTGTGTCGAGACGTAGATAGTGTGCGAATATCCCATAAGAATCGTCAGCTTTTTCGGTGCTTCATCTATCTCATCCAGGTCCCATGCCAGGAATGAAGTGAACTGATAGGATGTATCGGTCTCGTTGAAGTAATAGATTTCATCGGCCGGGCACGGCAGACAGCTCTCGTTGTAGATGGAATATGAGGATACTTCGGTTATGACATAGAGGTGCTCGCCTATCATTCTCGAGGTCGTGAAATAGCCCTTCATACCGACGTTCCTGAGCATTTTCGGGTCGTCCCTTTCCTCGATGTCGTAGACCTTCACGTAGGTCTCGTCGTTGTTCGTCCAGTATCCGTAATCCATGTCCATTATGGACGGCTCCGGGACATACAGGCCGTTCTGGATAACTATCAACAACTCGTTGGAGACGTATATCTCCTGAATCCGGCCGTCGAGCTCGATCGTCGAGACGACCTTCGCCCCGTCCACGGGATACGCATCGACTATGACGACGTTCCTGCCCTTGGTAACGATGTAGGCATATCTGGCATCGTTCTTCACGATGTCGCCCTCGTCGACTCCCTCAACCTGGACGTTGGTGTCGGAATGGTCGTCGGAGATGCCGGGAGCGTTGGCTCCGCTGTCCATACCAGCCAGCGCCATTTGGTCTCCCTCGAAGGCAATCTCGTTACCCCCTGACATGTAACTGCCTACAGTGAGATCACCGATTGACTTCTCCCAGAACGATTCCGTCTGCCTCAGTGTAGGAGGTGTACTCTCCAGACTCAGATAAGAATAGCCAGTGGAGTTTCCCTGCACGTCGAAGAAGTCCTTCAAATCTTCGAACGACTCGAATTTCGAGAGCTCGGCGTAGCTGCCCCCCTGGGCAACCGGCTCCCCGTTCTCATCGAGAAAACTCATGGACTCATAGTCGTTGAAGGCCGGAGCCAGCTTGCCGTTCGACAGCCCGTAAATGAGGGCCGGCGCGGCTATCATTATCACCACCAGGACGCAAGCCAGGAACGGCTTCACCCAACTTTGTTTTTCCGCATTTCGCATTCTAATCACCTGAATCTCAATTGGTCGAGGATATAAATGGTGTTTTTGGCGCAATCCTCCATTCGTTAGTTGAATTGTCCAATTGTTTATCATCCTATATATAAGGTATTTTGACATGTCGGATTGCTTTTATTGCTCATATGTGCAAAAACTTTATATATTTCTTCTCATATAGGCAATAACATGAGACACAGGCGACGCGGTAGGAACAGATACCCCAGATGGGTCACGGACGTTCCGGAGGTGAAGTTCTTCAAGCCGGCAGGTGTACCATTGCGTGCAATCGAAATCGTCGAGATGACGGTTGTGGAACTGGAAACACTGAGACTTGTCGATCTCGAGGGCTTGAACCAGGAAGAAGCAGCACTCAGAATGGGAATTTCCAGAAGAACTCTGTGGAACGACCTGATGAGCGCCAGAAAGAAGGTTGCACATGCCCTGGTGAACGGACTGGCCATTCAGATCAGGGGCGGTGCCTACTCAGTCGCAGGTGAAGAATCAGATATAGAAAAAGGAGGTGAATAGAAATGCCATGGGGAGACAGAACAGGACCCAGAGGCCGAGGGCCTATGACCGGTCGAGGTGCCGGATATTGCGCAGGCTACGACATGCCGGGATATGCGAACCCTATCGGGGGACGCGGATTCGGCAGAGGCTTTGGACGAGGCTGGGGCCGCGGACGCGGTTTCGGTCGCGGATTCGGCTGGGGCCGAGGGAGATCCTTTGAGTACTACCCGGACTACGATTATCCGGAACCTTACTATCCAGGTCCAGCACCAGTATACCAGGAGCCGGCTCCGGAAGAGGAGAAGGCTTACCTGGAAAATATGGTCAAGGGAATGGAAAAGGAACTCGGCGATATCAAGGCCCGAATAAAGGAACTGGCTAAGAAAGAGAAATAGCCAGTTCCACTTTTTATTTATTTGGAGGTGAATGTCATGGAGAATATGACTGAAAACGACAGGAAAAAACAGATGGCGGAGCAGCAAGCGAAGATTGCCAAGAACGTTGGCAGGATCAAGAGAAAGATAGTGGTCATGAGCGGCAAGGGGGGCGTCGGCAAAACGACCGTCGCCGTCAATCTGGCCAGCGCATTGGCCGAGGAGGGAAATCAGGTCGGAATAATGGACGTGGACATACACGGACCAAATGTGCCGAAGATGCTCGGCCTCGAAGACACCAAGATAATAGCAGACGAAAACGGCATATTCCCCATCCGGTCCGGAAAGAATCTCAAGGTCATTTCCATGGCATTCTTGATCCAGGATTCCGATTCTCCAGTTATTTGGAGAGGCCCGATGAAAATGTCTCTGATAAATCAATTTCTCGGTGATGTCCAGTGGGATGACCTGGACTATCTCATTGTTGATTTGCCACCGGGAACCGGCGACGAATCTCTCAGCATAGCCCAACAGATAACTGGAGCAGAAGCGGTGATTGTCACCACACCCCAGGACGTTGCACTGTTGGATTCGAGAAAGGCCGTTAATTTCGCCAGAACACTCGGCATGCCAGTTCTTGGCATTATTGAGAACATGAGCGGCATGAAATGCCCTCATTGCGGAAAGGATATCGACCTCTTCAAGACAGGCGGAGGGGAGAAAGCAGCAAAAGAAATGGGCGTTCAATTTCTGGGCAAGCTGCCAATAGATCCAGAAATAGTACTCGCGGGAGATGCTGGAACCCCGATAGCAGCCGACAATGAAGAGTCGGAAACTTCAAGGGCTTTTTCGTTTATTGTTAATAATATTATGAATATAGGGAGGTAATGAAATATGCAAGGAAATCGCGGAGGCCAGGGAGCTGGTCAAGGCGGCGGCAGAAGGCGCAAGGGACAGTACGGCATGGGCCCGGGAGGAGCCTGCGTATGTCCAAAATGCGGTCACAAAGAGCAGCATCAGATTGGTGTTCCGTGCTACGACCGCACGTGCCCGAAGTGCAATACACCGTTAGCAAGAGATAAATAATATCCGTTGGCAATGCATTTAATAAGGTGATGTTTTATGGGTATTAACAGCGTTAATTCAGGAGGAATAACATGAAAATAGCGATAACAGCAAAAGGTGAAAATCTAGAGAGTGAGGTGGACCCACGGTTCGGAAGATGCCAATTTTTCATTATTATCGACCCGGACACCATGGAATTCGAAGTAATGGAGAATCCGAGCGCAATGGCCATGGGCGGTGCGGGACCGCAGGCATCCCAGGCGATTTCCGGGATGGGTGTCGAAGTCGTGATAACCGGTAATGTGGGACCAAATGCGTTTCAGGCATTGAACGCGGCCGGAATAAAGGTGATGACCGGAGCAAGCGGCACTATCAAAGAGGTAGTGGAAAAATACAAGAGCGGCAATCTTGCGGAGGCAGGTAATCCTACGGTAGGCACGCATGCCGGTATGGGCCAGGGTGGGGGCGGAGGCCGAGGCATGGGCGGCGGACGAAGGTGAGGAGATTACTATGAAAATTTGCATACCAACAATGGGAGACAGAGGTCTTGACGAACAGGTAGGCGAGCATTTTGGCCGCGTGCCGACATACACGATAGTCGACTCGGAGACCAACGAGGTGACGGTAATTCAGAACGAGAGCATTCACACTGGCGGCATGGGATATGCCCCTGAACTAATAGCCAACACAGGAGCCAACATCATGGTGTGCGGCGGTCTGGGAAGACGGGCGATCGGCCTCTTTGAAGAGTTCGGTATCATGGTGTATGTGGGAGCTGCCGGCACGGTGCGGGATGCCTTGGATATGTTCAACAGCGGTAAATTGGCAGCCGCCACGGACGAGAACGCCTGCGCCCAGCATGCTTTCAGGGGTGAAGGCATCGGAGAGGGCCACGGGCATGGTCATCACCATTAGGCCCATTTTCAAAATCATTTGGTGAAAAAATGAGAATTTCGGTGGCTAGCGGAAAAGGCGGGACCGGCAAGACGACCATCGCCGTCAATCTGGCGTTAAGCATAGACAACGCCATGCTGATAGACTGCGACGTGGAGGGGCCGAACAGCCACATCTTTTTTAAAGAGCAGATGGTGAAATTGAAGGATGTAAGTATACCAGCACCGGAGTTCGATCTTGACAAATGCACTCTTTGCGGCAAATGTGCGGATTTCTGCCAGTATAACGCCATAGCCATCGTCGGTGAGAAACTCCTATTCTTCGAGGAGCTTTGCCACGGCTGCGGCGGTTGCAAGATAATCTGCCCGGAGGATGCGATTGCCGAAGTCGACCACCACATCGGAATAATCGAAAAAGGCGGAACGGAAAGTATCACGCTGTATCACGGTCTGCTCAACATCGGAGAACCGTTCGGTGTGCCTATAATCAGGGAGCTGAAAGGGTTTGCCGACGAATCCAAAATAACCATATTTGACTCGCCGCCGGGAACTGCATGTCCCGCCGTCGAGGCGATGAGGGACTCGGACTTCTGCATACTCGTAACAGAGCCTACGCCGTTCGGGCTCCACGATTTGACGTTGACCGTTGACGTCATGAGAGAGATAGGCACCCCATTCGGGGTGGTGGTGAACAGGGACGGCATAGGGGACGACAGGGTGGACGTGTACTGCAGAAACGAGAATATTCAATTACTTGCAAAAATACCCAACGACCTTGATATAGCCAGGTTGTACTCGAAGGGAGTACCAATCGTAGAAGGGCTTCCGGAATACAAGGCCTTGTTTGCAGAAATGTTCGACAAGGTCAGGGAGGTGGCATAATGGTCAAGGAACTCACGGTCATCAGCGGAAAAGGGGGCTGCGGCAAGACCACGATCGCGGCATGTTTTGTCGCCCTTGCGAAAGAACCTGTCATCGCCGACGCGGACGTGGACGCTGCCGACATGCACATTCTGCTCGACCCTCAGGTGCGGAAAAAGGAGAAATTCAGCGGCCTGGACGTCGCGCAAAAGGACGATGACAAATGCATCGGCTGCGGGAAGTGTTTCGAGAACTGCAGGTACGGGGCGTTCGACCCTGATTTCACACTTCATCCTGAAAAATGTGAGGGCTGTGCAGTCTGTGCATTGGTTTGCCCTGAAGATGCTATCCAGATGGTCGAGAGAAATGCAGGCGAGGCATATATCTCGGATACGAGGTTCGGTCCTCTTGTCCACGCGAAACTTCACGCCGGCGAGGAGGCTTCGGGTAAACTCGTGGCGCTTGTAAGGCAAAGGGCGAAGGAAGTGGCCAAGGAGACGGGCAAGGAACTCATTCTCATTGACGGCCCGCCGGGCACCGGATGCACGGTAATCGCCGCGTTGACAGGCGTGGATATGGTGCTGGTGGTGTTCGAGCCGTCGCTGTCCGGCATCCACGATGCCAAAAGGATAATCGAAGTGGCTGGTCACTTCG
Organism: Methanomassiliicoccales archaeon; assembly: GCA_030672365.1. Lineage (GTDB taxonomy): Archaea > Thermoplasmatota > Thermoplasmata > SG8-5 > JAGLSY01 > DAOVGM01. Next base: position 6,959 of record DAOVGM010000039.1, on the reverse strand, counting down.
AGATTCCCGCGCTGGCCTGCATCAACAAGTACGATATCAACGAGGAAAACACAGAGCAGATACTCAAATTCTGCGAACAGGAAGGCATCGAGGTAGTTGGCAAAATTTCTTACGATGACACGGCGACTGATGCGATGATTGCCGGAAAGACGGTGGTGGAATTCTCGGATGGAGAGATGGCCAGTTCAATAAAATATATCTGGAACAAGGTTATGGAGGCTCTTACCTGAGTTACGAGAACGATGCATCGTTTGACAATGCGATAAACAAAATACAGCAGGCGGTGGAGAGGCAGGAGAGAGCTTACTATTCCAGAAAGGTAATGGAGGAGGCGAACAATCCCCAGAACGTGGGAAGGATGTCCAAGCCAGATGGGGCCGCAGAGATAACTGGCCCCTGTGGGGACACGATGGAATTCTATCTAAGAGTGAATAATGAGACAATAGACGAAATATCCTTCTACACCGACGGGTGCGGGGCAACCATCGCCTGCGGCAGCATGACCACAAGAATGGTGAAAGAAAAAGGGGTTGAAGAGGCAGGGAAGCTGACGAGCCAGGACATCATTGACGCGCTGGATGGTCTGCCGGAGGAGAACCTTCATTATGGAAAACTGGCGGCCGATACCCTGCAAAAAGCCCTCCATAACTACCATGAGAAAGGGATAAACAAGAAAAACTCGGGGCATCCTGCTCGAAAGCCAGACCGATCAGGTCGATGAGGGAAAATCGGATTTGACTTTGAACGTAAGCTTTATAGTTGACTCCATTTTACCCAGTCAGCACAAGGGCCTGTGGGTTAGCTTGGTTAGACTTGTACGTTCGGGACGTATAGCCTCCAGTTCAAATCTGGGCAGGCCCACTCGTTTTTTTGTCAATTGTCCAGTGTACACGAGTGGGCCAACTTTGCGAACCTGAGTGAGCAAAGTTAGCCCTTTTGCATTGCTTATCTTGGAAGCCATCAGACAAAATTTATTATATCCTCCATCATCATACCACCCCGAGGTGAAGAGCAGGTCATGTTGAACTGGCTGGGCATTTTGCTGCTGTTCTGCGCGCTTATTTCCTTGTCTTTATTCGTCTTCATCGTGAGATTCGCGCTGAGGACCCAGGTGGTTCTCACAACGGCGCTTTTCACACTCCTGATTTCCGTCGGCCTTTTTTCCTGGGCGATGATAATAATCACCGACAGCCAGAGCTTCTTCCTGTGGTCGAACGTGGCTTACCTCTGTTCGCTGCTCGTCTTCCCCCTCCTCATCCACCTTTTTCTTCAAAGGACGGACAGCCGGTCGTTCTTAACCACTACCCAGTACGGCCCGATGTTCCTCTACGTCCCGTCTATGGTCCAGCTGTTCTTCCACTACCTGCTTCCTGACAGCCAGTCGCGTTTCTTAGACCTCGCCTTCATGCTCGGTTGGCTCATATTCACGATGTCCGTCTGGATAAGACTGTACCAGCGGACGCACGAGACCGAATCGCACATCCTCAAGAACCAGATGGAGTTCATGCTGTCCTCCTTTTTCGTTGTCATGATATACGACCTGATGATCATCTTCATCATTCTGTTCCCTGAGCACGTCGAGGCCCTCATGGACTTCAGCTTCCTCTACGGCATCGCTCTCACCATTGCGCTTGTTAACACTGTTCGCGGAATAATCAAGTACCAGATGGTCACCGGCATCGAATTTTTCTTCCGCAGCGGCCTCATTCTCATGGCCACTTCCGTTATCGCGGTCACTGTCTTCGTTCTCGTGCAGATAGGAGTGTTTTCCATTTTCGGCGGACTTACCGAATCCATGCAGGTCCTCATCAGCGCCGGCATAGTGGTTTTCATCATGCTTTCCATCAACCCCATCAACGAAACAGCCACCAAAATCATCGAGACTGTTTCGCCCAGCCTCAAATGGCAGGAATCGAAGGTCAAGGAGATATTCGTCCTGCTGTCCAGCGGCATTGTCGTCGCCCATTCGAAGAGCTACTCCGAGGATGAAGAGGAGATAGACCACGACATCGTAGGCGGCATGCTGTCGGCCATCCAGAACTTCGTTCAGGAGGCGTTTCAGGCATCTGACAAGGAGATGCTGAGGTCACTGAGCATGGGCGACCTCCGGATGATGATAGAGCACGAGGGCGAATTAGCCGTCGTGGTTCTGTTCACCGGCTTCGAGGCCAGAGAGCTCAGGGACGATATAATTGGCCTGACCCACGGAATACACGGGGAATTCGGCGACGTACTGGATACCTGGAGAGGAGTCGAAAGTGAAATATCCGGCATCCAGGAAAAACTGAACGATTTTGTCTCCTCGTGAGCCAGCCGGAATGCCGTTTTCATGGTCACTTCCATAAAATGTAAATACCGCGAAGTTGATGTGTCGCGGGGTTGAACAGAGTGACGGATTCGGCACAGCCAGAGGGCGTAATCAAGAAGATAGTTCTGCTTGGAGATTCGGCAGTGGGAAAGACCAGCCTGATTCAAAGATTTGTCAAGGACCTGTTCGATGACGAATACATCAGCACGATAGGCACGAAGGTTTCCAAGCACACTATCCAGGTGGAGCTGGACGGCAAACAATACGAGGCGAAGCTCATGGTCTGGGACATAATCGGCAGCCAGGGTTTCGAGAGCTCGCAATCCAGGCACATGGCCGGGCTCAACGGCGCGATTCTCGTCGCAGACCTGACAAGGCAGGAAACCATAGACAGCCTGGAAAATTACTGGATACCGCTGCTCAGAGAGGTCATGGGAGACATTATGCCGCCGCTTCTATTCCTCGGGAACAAGCTGGACCTCGTCGAGGACAAGGCGATTTTGAAGGACTTCGTGGACCAGTTTTCCGAGCTCGATTCGAAATTCTGCCCCGACCTGGACGAGATGGAGGCCTTCAACAGGTGGTTCTTCACCAGTGCCAAAAGCGGAGAGCGGGTCGGCGCCGGATTCGAGACGCTGGCCAAGGTCATGATAATGCTTCACCCGTCCTACGAGCCGATGACCCGTCAGATGGAGGAGCTGATTGCCGATTCGATATATGCCAGAACAGAACGCGACAACCCGAGGGCGGTGCTGGACATGATGATCCTGGACTTTCCGTACGTGGTGCACTCGACAGAGATGTCCTCGACTATTTTCGAGGAGTGCGTGACGAAACTGGGTATCAACAAGGAGAAGCTCAGCGTTGACGATGTCAGGAAGATCGCGGATTCCGTACTGAGTCGTGCTGTCGCAGAGGGTGGCTCAGACGACCAGATTCTCAAATACAGGAAGAAATGGGTAGAACATCTGGACGCGCTCGAAAAATAAAGAGAGATCAACAAATTCGCGGAATGGGGTCACCGATAGGCGGTTCGACGATTCTCCGACCCCCGACCAGTGTTTTCATGACCACGCCCTTGACCTCATTTGTTGCCTCGCCGATTATGCTGGATTGTACACCTTCGGGCGTTTTTCGAAGACACTCGAGCACCGCATCGGCCATCTCCGGTAAGACTCCCATCACAACTTTACCCTCGTTTCCGATTTCCAGGGGGTCGATCCCGAGCATCTCCGAGGCTGCGTGAACCGTGGGGTTCATGGGTATCTGCCCCTCTTCTATCTGAATGCCCACTCCCGACTTCTCGCCGAACTCGTTGAGAGTGTTGGCCAGACCTCCGCGGGTCGGGTCCTTCATCGCGACTATGCCGCCCACCCGAAGTGCCTTTTCAATCATCTTGTTGAGAGGTTGCGCGTCGCTGACGACGTCGGACTCGAAGCCGTAACCCTCGCGGCACGAGAGCACCGCGATGCCGTGGTCCCCGACCGTGCCAGTAACTATGATCTTATCGCCCTCACGCAGGCCGGAATCCCGCACCCAGCGCTCGTCCGTCTGCCGATATTGCCCGATGACCTCGAAGTTGTGCTCCAGAGCCTCTGACCGAACACCGATGCCGGCCGTAGTCACCACCAATTCATCAATGGCCCCCTTCTCGACGACCTTCGTGTCGCCTGTCATTATCGGAACCCCAGCCTCCCGGCTGACCTTCGAGATGCTGTTGGTCACCCGTTCCAAAATCTCCAAGTCGAGGCCTTCCTCCATGACGAATCCGAGGGCCAAAGCGACGGGTCTGGCTCCCATGACCACAACGTCGTTTATCGTTCCGGCAACGGAAAGCGAGCCTATGTCGCCGCCGGGGAAAAATAATGGCTTCACCGTGTGTCCGTCGATGGTGAGCACAAGGTCGTCCACTATTCCTGAATCATCCAGCGCCGAAAGCGGCACGTCTCCGACATCCTTGTCGAACTTGGCCAGAACGAAGGAGTCCAGAAGCTGGCGCATCTTCTCGCCGCCTGCCCCGTGCTTCATCTCGACCTTGGTCATGTGGGGGGCGAATTGGTGAAAGTTTATAACATTTAGGGCTAGATAGCGTCCAGAATTATGTAGCCCCTTCCATTGCAATATGGGCATACTTTCCACGTGGCCTTGGGGCCGCTCTTGATGCGTCTCTGATAACCGGGCATGACAAGCTGGCTGCTGCCTATCGCACCCCGCCCCCAGCACCCGGGGCACCGCCTTCTGTTGTACTTGTCCTTGCGCATGAAACTCAATTCGCGTCCGGCCTTATAAGTCTGCTTTGGGAATTCCCAAAGAGTCCGTAATTCAGGGATATTCTTATTAAGCCAGAGCACTTTGCCACCTTGGAGATTGTAACATGATTGGAGAATTACCGGAGGACGTTTTGAACGCGATATTGGAGACTTTGCCCTTAGAATTCTCGGTCCTGGGCGCCGACGACAAGGTGCTGGCATGGAACAGGCACGAGACGAGGATTTTCAAACGCCCGGAGGGAGTTGTCGGGCGCGACGTGCGCAACTGCCATCCCGAAAAGAGCCAGGACAAGGTAATCAAGATATTGGATGAGATGAAAGCCGGTACAAGGGACAAGGCCAGGTTCTGGATAGACCTTCCTCTGGGGGGGCCAGACGCTCCGAAGCAGAAGGTCATGATAGAATATTATGCGCTCAGGGACGCGAGCGGCAAATATATTGGGTGTCTGGAAGCAAGCCAGAACATCACGGAAATTCAGGGATTGACAGGTCAGAGCCGGCTGCTTGACTAGAGACTCATAAATCATTATACAAAATAGTGTACCAGTAAACTTATATACTACACAAAAAAGCGTACCAATTCTATTATATAAGGCAACTCAAAGTATTCTTGTCAGGTGCAAACTATGAGAGGAGTTGTCAAAAAGATACCAATGATAGTAGTGGTGATTGTCGTTATCGCCGTTTTCACGGGCCTGGCCCTGGGTCTTACTATGAACCCGAAGGCAAAGCCGGTGTCCAAATTCGTCGGCGGAACCGGCACGATTTCGAAAATCGGAGATTATGGAATACTGGACAGCGGCGGGACCGAATTCTACAAGGCGGATTTGCCGGACAACCTGAAGAAGGTCGGGTTGGAGGTCAGGTATGCAGGCCATATATTCGGCGACACGATAAGCATCGAATTCATCGAGCCAGTGCTTCTGGAATACAGACCGTACGTCTCGCACTTGCCTGCAAACATCGAGGAAACCCACTGGGGCTCAGACCACTAATCTTAAACCAAATGCCACTTTTCACCTCTCCGTGATATCATGAACACAAGGGTGAATAGACTCTTTGAGAAGGCAGAGGCCCATGACTTAGATTCGATAGTGCTGGCTAACGCCACGGAGCCGATGCTGGACATGACATTCTTCTATGTCACCAGGCTGGGAGCAGGAGGCCTGTTCGAGGGCTCGTTCGCGATATGCAACCCACCCGACAAGGTAGAGGTCATCACTTCTATTCTCGAAGAGGAGAGCGCGAAGCACGGCGATTTTCCGGTCCATGCGTTCAAGGTCCGCGAAGAGAGGAAGGAGATGCTGGCCGATTCGTTAAAAGACGCGAAACGCATCGGGGTCAACGCCCGCGAGCTCACCTACGCCCACCTGCTCTATCTCAAGGAAATAAGACCGGATGCGGAGTTCATCGATATCTCGAAGGCAGTTGCGGCAGCCAGACTCGTGAAAGACGGGGAAGAAATAGAGGCGACGAGGGTCGCCTGCAGAATCGCTTCGGAGGCCATCGTCGAGGTCAGGGATTTCATCAAGCCAGGTGTCAAGGAGACAGAGGTAGCCGCCGAACTATGCTACATCATGCAGAAGAAAGGGGCTGCAGGACCGAGTTTCGACACCATCGTGGCGTTTCAGGAGAACGCCGCGGAGCCGCATTACCGCGCCGGCGAAAGAAAGCTGGCCGACGGCGAGTTCGTGCTCATCGACTTCGGGGCGCTCTACAACCGCTACGTTTCCGACATCACCAGGACGATGTTCATGGGCAAGGCCAGCGAGAAGCAGAAGAAGATATACCAGACAGTTCTGGATGCCCAGCAAAAGGCACTGGACGTCATCAAGGCCGGCATTAAAGGTGCTGACGCTCACAACGCGGCAGCCGGGCACATAGATTCCACCGAGTTCAAGGGTATGATGACCCACGGTCTGGGCCACAGCATCGGGCTGAACGTTCACGACGGCAGCGGTCTGAGCCCTGCCGTTGACGTCACTCTCGAGGAAGGAATGATATTCACCGTGGAGCCGGGCATCTACATTCCTGGATACGGCGGTGTGCGAATAGAGGACGACATTGCCGTGACGAAGGACGGCTACGATATGCTGACGACGGCTCCGAAAGATTTGGTTGAGCTTTAAGGGATGTTTCTGAATCTGGCCTTTATTGGTTTTTACCCGCCCCAAGCGGTGGTTTTTGGGCGGGCTGTTGCCCACCACAACCAGTGTTTTTATTTCTGCCCACCCCATTTTGTGGGTTAGCCCCATATCCCATTCTGTTTGTTTGCCCACCCCGGCCAGTAGTCTCAACCCCCCGCCCTTGCGCGCCGGCCCCACACAAAGCCGTCCCCCCAAGTCCAGCGCGGGGGGGCGGCGCATATACTTTTGCGGGTT
>DAOVGM010000032.1 GCA_030672365.1 Methanomassiliicoccales archaeon | reverse complement strand
TTTCAGATGATGGCGGAATAAGTTTTAATTACGCTGACAACTTAGATGATGCCCTGACAAAACAGGATGCAGCAATTATCCAAACCAAATGGGAAGAATTCACGAAACTCTCACCAGACAAATTGAAATCTTTGATGAATTCATCAGTTATTATTGATGCCCGTAGAGCTCTAAACCCTGATGAAATGTTGGATGGCGGCATTACTTATCTGGGCATTGGCTGGAAGAATAAGATAGATATTTAAAGGCGAAAATCATCATATGCTCTGATGAAAGCCGTTATTCCTGCTGGCGGGATGGGAGTACGATTCTTGCCTGCCACCAAAGCCCAGCCGAAAGAGATGCTGCCAATTGTCGACAAACCCTCCCTGCATTATGTGGTGGAGGAAGCCATTAAGGCAGATATTCGTACAATAATGATAATCACTGGAAGGGGAAAGAAATCGATCGAGGATTATTTTGATAAAAACATAGAACTTGAACATTACTACAAGAATCCGAATAACCCGGACTTGAAAGAAATAAAAAGCCTCCTGAACAGTGCCAGTTTTTACTATGCCAGGCAAAATGAACCTCTGGGTTTGGGTCATGCCATCCTATGTGCGAAGGATTTTGTGGGTAATGAATCCTTCGCAGTAATGCTTGGTGATGACATTTTTCTGGATGAATGCTGTATTCAGACATTGAAAGGCCTTCATGAAGAAAAATCCACAACCTTCGTAGCTGTAGAAGAAGTTACACCCGACCGAATTAGCCAGTATGGTGTTATTGATGCTGAAGAGATTGATGACGGTATTTATCGAGTTAAGGATATGGTCGAAAAACCAACTCCTGAAGATGCTCCTTCGAATTTAGCTATGGTTGGAAGGTATGTTTTTACTCCTAGAATCTTCAGTTGTTTAGAAAGAATAAACCCTGGTATGAACAATGAATATCAGCTTACAGATGCAATGAAACTTCTCAATGACAAAGAAGATGTTCTTGCTTACAAGGTTAAAGGCAGGCGACTGGACATAGGTTCAAAAATTGGTTGGATGAAGGCCACAATCGAATTGGCTTTGAGACGCGAAGAATTCAGAGACGATTTGAAAGAATATCTGGCCTCGATACGTTAGTAAATTATTTCGAATTACCGTTTCTTCAGCATGAAATAGCTGGCCAGCCCCAAGATCACGAACACTGCAACTGCAGAAACAATCACAACCGAATAATCGGCTGACGACGGCTGCGGTTCGGCTGTGAAAGAGAATGCGAACATCGTGTCCAGCTGATTTCCCTGGACATCTAACGCGCCGGTCGTGACCTGCACTGTATAGTACCCGAGGTAAGCCAGCGAAGGGTCCGGCGTGAACGTCAGATTGCTGCCGTCCCAGGTGAACGTGCCGGTTATGTTGCCCGAAATCGAGAATGCGGCTTGGGTCGCTGTCTGATTCATGGGCTCGGAGAAGGTGATGATTATCGTCGAATTCACGTCGATGCCCTGCGCGCCGTTCTCGATGTTGCTGGCGATGACGTAGGGGGCGATGATGTCCCCTAAATCGCTGAATTTAAGATACTGGACCTGCGCAACGTCGATGTCCCGCGGGTTGTCGGCGAAGGTCATGCCGGCTGACCACACTTCGACAGTCAGGGTGTAATTTATGACGCCCGAGTCGCTGACCCTTTCCTCGCGGACGAGCAATCCGGAAGTCTGGCCTGTGAGACCAGTTGTCGTGTTATGAAGGACGGAAGTCAGCTCGCGGACCTCGACAATTGCGTCGGAAACAGGGGAGCCAGTGAAGTTCTCCACCTCGATTTTCAACTCTCCATAGGATACCAAATAATTACCGACGTCGTCGATGTAAACCTTGCTCGTGTTTACCGAATGGTTGTAGGATCTGGCATACGACATTTCCTTGAGGAAAACGTCCGCCTTTCGGACCTTGGACAGCGTCGAATTGTAGATCTCGAAGGACGAGTTGTGGGCGTAGATGCAGTTCATCGAATTCTTGATGACGCAGTCCCTGAAAGTAACGTTTTGGCAATCGTAAAGCGTGAGGCTGCCCTGGGCCGTCGGAAGCCCGTAGAATCCCAATGCCTCGCCTGAGTCGATGTAGAGGTTTTCGATTACCTCGTCGTTCAGGTCCACCCTGTAGAAATCGTTGACGTCCTGGCCGTTGACTGTGTTGCCGCTCATGGTGGCCAGTATCGCTCTTGTGTCATACGGAATGTCCACTCCGGCATCGTTGAACTGCATGGTGTTGTTGTAGAATTGTGCGTCTGGTGAACCGAGAAATCGGGTGCCGTTGCCCTCAGATGAAATTATGGTATTGTTCTCTATTTTGGGGTCTGCGAAGAACGAGAAGATTCCGTCGATGCAATGAATAAGGGTATTGTCATAGATGTGGGCGGAGGACGCCCAGCACATTATTCCCCAAGCACAGCTGGTAAATGTGTTGCCCTCGATTCTGGGGTCGGAATAAACGAGGATTCCGTATAGACAGTAGCTGATGTCGTTGTTCTCGATTACCGGATTCGAATAGTTCTGGCAGAGAATTCCGTCGAAGGTCGAGACGTTGATGAAGTTGTTTCTGATTATCGGTGTGGAGTTAGCCTCGCAATTGATTCCATATGTGAAACTGCTGAAAATCATGCAATTTTGAATCGTAGGAGATGAGCGCTCGGTGCAGTTCACGGCCCCGATTGCATGGCTTATTTCACAATATCTCAACATCGAGCCAGTACTGTCTTTCAGAAATCTGATTCCCCGCCAATCGCCTGTCGCAGGATTGCTGGAAATGGGCTTGAACACGATGGTCTGATTCGAAAGCGGACCTCCGACGGCAGTGAGCTTTCCGTCAATCGTAAAGCGCACGCCTGTCCCAAATAGTACAGTGACGCCGGGCTCGATAGTCAATACCACGTCCTTAACCACCGAAATGTTGTTCTGTACAATCCACGGCAGGCCGTCCTTTTGCCAGATTGTATCTGTGACTATGTTACCAGAGACAAAATGCCCGGGCAGCGCCCTCGTTCCAGTTTTCAGATTCTCTTCCAAAACCGGCGAGTCGACAGCCGCGCTGATAACGAAGGACACAACAAGTGCAAGGGACAGCAGTGTGCCGGCTCTCATGGAAATCGCGCTTCGTGACGATTAATGCAGTAGGCCAGCGGCCCTGAGCTCTTTCTTGAGGGTCTCTACACCGCTGACAATGTCGTCCACCTGCTTCGCGCCGGTGCACACGACCTTTCCCGAGCCGAACAACAGCATGACGACTTTCGGCTCCGACACGCGGTAAACGAGGCCGGGGAACTGCTCTGGCTCGTACTCCACTCTTTCCAAGCCAAGGGTAATCGCGATTGCGTTCAGGTTCAGATCGCTCTTGAGGTCATAGACAGCCACGATGTTCTGGACGGTGATTTTTGGCTCTTTGATAACTGCCAAACCTGCTTCTTCCAGTTTCCTGCTGACCGTTTTTATAGTCCTTTGTACGCTCTCAATGGTCTTTGCACCTGTACAATTCGCCTTTCCGCTCCTGAACAGAAGAATGGCCGTCCGTTCCTCTTTAAGCCTGTAAACAAGCCCCGGGAACTGCTCTGGCTCATATTCCGCACCGTCCAATGCGAGTGCGACAGCGGTCAGGTCCAGTTTCTCCGCGAGAACAGTCGACGCAACAATATTCTCAATACTAACATTAGCCCTAATATCAGCCTTTACCTTAGCCTTAGTCTTAGTCTTAGTCTTAGCCATATTCAACACCCCTCTGAGTATTTAAACTATTTAAAGGGGGAAACTGCTTCCTTTATATAACGTTTGCTCGACCCAAGGGGCAGTTGTGGATGACCGCCCCGCCGCTCATCATGTTCTTAAAAAGCTCGCAGTCCTCCCTGTCTGGACACACTCCGCATCGCTCTACTGCCTTTCGAAAATTCTCGTCGGTGAACATCCTCGGGTCCGTCATCGTGAGTCCATCGGCAAATGCGTACTTAATATTTCCGCGGGAAAGTTTGATATGAAGATTGGGCATGTCCGGCCTCATGGACGCGATCCTCTTCGACCTGGACGGCACACTTCTGGATTCCAAGGGCACTATCATGCGCTGCCTGAACGCCACCATCGCCGAATATGACGGCGAGCCGTTCGAAGACTCCGAATTAAACAAACTCATCGGCATAGGACTGGCGAACATCCTGGAGCTGAAAGGGCTGAGGCGGCACGAGGTTGCCGACAGGTACAGGGAGATCCAGTTGGAAACTTATAAACAGGATTTGAAATGGTACGACGGCGTCCCCGAACTTTTGGAGAGCCTGGACAGTGCAAAACTGGGGGTCGTGACGATGCGGATGGGAAAAATGGCGCACGAAATCATGAACGGGCTCGGCCTGGCACACCATTTCGAGGTTATCACGGGATGGGACGACGTAACGTGGCCGAAACCTGACAAGGACCATGTCCGGACCGCTTGCATTGAGCTCGGTGTCGGGCCCTCGAGTTCGGTAATGGTCGGCGATACGAAATACGATGTCCTGTCTGCAAACGATGCCGGCTCCACAAGCATCGGCGTAACTTGGGGAATGGGAACTGTCGAGAGCCTGAAAGAGGCGGGTGCCCATCATCTCGTGGATTCGATTGACGAGCTGGCTATCCTTCTAAAACGATTGTAAGAGAGTTGTAAAAATGGGGTTGGGGCAGCCGGGCAGGCTGCCCCGTGGGTTTATGGGGGGAGGAGGTTGTAATCTTGATTTCAGGTGGTGTCCGGCTCCTCAAAAAATAAAGAAATTGGGGATCCTTTGGATCCCCAACTTGAGGAGAGGGTAATCCTGATTAGGACTTTCATCCCGCAATTTACCTTACCATGGCGAATGGTTGCAGTTGCGGCATCTCGACCTGTTGGTATTCAACCAGTGGGTCTGCCATCTGGACACCGTTCATCACCGACATCACCTTGATGGTGCCGGCGTATTTGTCGTCCGTGCGTGCTCCGAATATCACCTGTGCATTGGGGCTCATGTGCTGTGTCATGCCTTCAATGAGTCTTGTTGTCTGGCGTACTGTGAGTTCAGGTCCGCTCGTTATGTGTATGAGGGTGCTGGATGCACCGCTGTAGTCGACATCGAGAAGCGGGTTGTTCAGTGCTTCCGCAACTACCGTTTCCGGATCGCTCGCCGAATTCTCGGCGTAAAGGATTGTGGATGTCCCTCCACCTGACATAACGGACTTCAAATCCGCGAAGTCCAGGTTTATGAGCGAAGGCTTGAGTATCGCCTCGCTTATGCTCTTGATCACCTCTGAAATCATCTGGTCCATGACGCTGAAGGCCTGGTCTATGTGCATGTTCGGGACAATGTCGAGAAGACGGTTGTTGTCCAGCACTATCGTACTGTCGCATGTCTTTCTCAGCCTGTCCAGACCTATCACGGCCCTCTGCTTTCTGGCCATCTCGCAATCGAACGGCGTCGTGACCATACCGATCACGACCGAACCGAGCTCCTTGGCCACTTCGGCCACAACAGGAGCCGCGCCGGTGCCGGTCCCACCGCCCATTCCGGCGGTGACAAAAGTGATGTCCGCGCCCCGCAGCAATCTCTTAATCTCTTCTCTGCCTTCTTCTGCACAATATTCTCCGACCTCCGGATGGCCGCCCGCACCCCTACCTTTGGTAATGCGCTTGCCTATCAGGAGCTTCTTGTCCGAATGAACCTGGGCCAGATGTGTCTGGTCCGTATTGATAGCGATTGTCTCTGCTCCGTGCACACCCAATCGGCAAAGGCGGTCGATGCTGTTGTTTCCGGCGCCGCCGCAGCCGGCGACCACTATTCTCGGGTCGGCTATCAGGTGCTCCATCGGTGCGGAGTATTGCAATGCTTCGTCTACTATATTTTCGAATCCCATCGTTTTCACCTCGATGTATAGAGCAGCTTTGCTATGATTTTACATCGAGCCGGCGCGCTGCTCATGTGCACCAATTCTCGTGCATCCCGTGGAACTCGTCCCTCGGGGTTCATAGTCCCGGGGAAGCTGTCCATCCCGTTTCGGGCACATCCCTATGCCCGTCTGACAAGGGCTTTATTCTCCCTAGTCGTCATCTTGATCTTCTTGGATTGTCCGGTGAAGGCGCATCCTGACATATTCCCGCACGGCATTGCGGACCGCGTCGTCCACGGATATCGCGTCGCCGTCGTGCACCAACTCTTCAAGTTTAACCACGTTGCCCTTCGGCAATTCGACGGTCATCCTCGCGATGTGGTCGGGTGTGAACTTGGAATCCACGAAGGCATCGATAGCAGCCCGCACGACATCGGATATCGTGCTGAACTCGCCCTTGTCCACCATTGACTGGAGGGCGTCCACCTTATCCTTCGGTATCCTGACAGTCACCCGCTCGGAGTCGGTCGTCATTTTTGCACCTAGGTATTGTTTTGTCAGACAATTTGTTCGTTTTTGTCTGACAGGTATATGACAAACAAAGTATTTAAACCCTTCGATTGAGGTGCATTGTTGCATTAGGTAGGATGATTTTTCAATCTTAAACTCCTAAGCTCTTTGCCCTTTTTCACACCCTGAATTAAATTCACTGGCTCAACACAGATTAGGTGTTCCGAAAAGTTGCAGAACTATATTATCGGACTTCAGATTTCACCCCCCTGCCATGGACATAATTCCGCTCTTGCTGATTTCAATCGGCCTTTCGCTGGACATATTCGCGGCCTCGACAGCCATCAGTATATCGATGAAGGAGATGACCAGGAGTTACGCGATCCGGCTGGCCGGATGTTTTTCCGCGTTCCACATGCTCATGCTTCTCCTCGGCTTTGTTCTCGGTCTCGGGTTGCTGGAGTTGATTCAAAACATAGACCACTGGATTGCATTTTTGCTTTTGACGATTATCGGCGGCAGGATGATCATAACGTCGATAAGAAACGGGCATCCCGAAGTCAGGAACGCCGATTTGTCGACCTCCGGCCTTCTTATCCTCTCGCTCGCCACCAGCATCGACGCTCTGGCTCTGGGCGTCAGCTTTGCGGCACTGCACGAAGCCATTGTCTGGCCTGTCATCGTCATCGGAATCGTGGTGTTCGCATTCGGCATCCTGGGAACGCAGGTGGGGGCGAAGGTCGGAAAACGCACTGGCCGGTATGCGGAGGCAATCGGCGGGTTTGTGCTGATCTTGCTCGGTTTCAAGATCCTCCTGGAACACATGCTGACCTGACTGGCTCATGAATTTACCGA
>DAOVGM010000038.1 GCA_030672365.1 Methanomassiliicoccales archaeon | reverse complement strand
GCAATTCGGTTTCGCTGGCGCCGGTAGCCAGTACAAAAGGATTGCGACCAATCGGAACGATTGTTTTTCCGGGGCTGATTTTGTCCATTTCCCGCCTTTTTTCAAGGGTTTTCTGGTCCAGAACCTTAATCATAATTCCGGCCCGCTCGTAGACAACGACCTCTTCCTTGCCATATCTCTTTCGCGTGGTCGTTATTCGCTCGCTGCCCTCAAAACCGCCGATTGCCACACCCACGATACCCATGATATCTCCGAATCTTTGGTCCATATGTCCCAAGCCAGCAACTTTCGGTTTGCTGCATTTCGGGCAGAAAAAATCTTGAGGTGAAGAGTATGTTCCGCAGTCAATACACTTATAACCCAACTTCTCCGCTACGCTTACAGGAGCTGTTTTCGGGTCGAGTATCTCTCCCTCGACAGACTCCATTTTCTCTTCCTCTTCCTCCACCATTTCCCCGGATTTCACCTGCACCAATGGTCTTTCTGGATTTTCGGGATTGTGGACAACCGTAATCTCCTGCTTCGGAGGAGGAAGATGTAGGGCAAGTGCTTGAGCAATCATGGATTTGCCTGTTCCGGGAGGTCCGACTAAAAGCAGATGCCTGCGCTGGTTTGCGGCAATGCGGGCCAGCTCAACTGCCTCCGGCTGCCCGATAACTCTTTTTAACGGGTCTAACGGGATATTGACATCTGCTGTCGTCTCGAGTTCACTAATTTCAAACCCTTTTTCCGCAAAGAGAAAACCCTTCCCCTCTTTCGGCTTCCCTTCTTCCATATCCACGATTTTTATTACCATATTATTACTCTAAATCTGTCTTTGTCATTATTGAAATTTCTGCTGGCTGTTTTGAAATACTGCCTATTTTTGTGGCAATAATCGATTTGATGCCGTGCTCGTGGGCAATGTCCACCAGCCTTTGGGTAACGATACCGTCAAAGACAATGGACTTCACACCCTTCCCCTGGCCTTTCAACGTTTCTGCGAGGTCCTTAACAGGAATCTCGGCAATGATATTATCTTTTTCGCCGATTATTCTGGCTTTCGATGAGCCAACAATCTCACTGTAAGAATTTTTTAATATTGCCTGTTCATCAGACAGTTGAGGCTCTTCTTTTATGACAGCCGGTGGTGCTGGCTCGGGTTGGACAACAGGTGGCCTGTCCGGGGTTTTATCTTTCTTCTTATCCTTCTTTTTTGAATCAGATTTAGATGTGCCTCCTAATCTGGATCTTGGCGATTCACCTTTGCCACCGCCGTTTTCAAGGCTGTACAATTCCAGGAATTGCTCTGCCGGGACCTTGTTTCTGAGTGACTTCATAATTTGTTTGCTGGTCAGCTCTTCCACTTCCTTGCCTCGCTGGGCTCTGGCTATGAAATCGATCTCTGCCACTTCGAGCAATTCGCGAAGTACCAGTTCGCCGCCGCGATCGCCGTCGACGAAAGCAGTCACTACCCTCTCTTTCGAGAGATTCTGGACAGTGGAAGGGATGTTTGTGCCTTCCACCGCAATCGCGTTTCTGATTCCCGCTTTCAGAAGGTTGGAAACGTCATTCCTGCCCTCGACGATAATTATCGCGTCAGACGATGAAACATTTGGGCCGGCAGGGAGTTTTTCAGGACCGTAAGTGAGAATTTCGTGGACCTGCACGGAGTCCCGCACAGAATCAGCGAGATTAACACTGGTGTCTTTCGAATCTTCGAGTATTTGAGATAACAGTTCCTTCGCCCTTTCGACGATTTTGCTCCTTTTCGTCACTCTGACGTCCTCAATCGACAGGATGTTGATTTTGGCTTTACACGGTCCGACGCGGTCGATGGTTTCGAGCGCAGAGGCCAGAATAGACGTAATTACCTGGTCCAGACTTGAAGGTATGAGTACTTCACCTTCGGTTTTTCCCTTGATCGTTTGAATATCGACTTCAATTCGTCCTATCCTTCCGCCCTTTTGAAGGTCGCGGAGGTCAAGCTCTTCGCCTAAAAGGCCTTCTGTCTGTCCGAATATCGCACCTACGACATCCGGTTTTTCAACAATGCCGTCAGCGTGAATTTTAGCTTTGATTAAGTACTTGGTCGTACTTGGGTCTAACATCATATTTTTCACTTCCTTTATTTTATTAGAAAAGGGTTTACTGCCGGCTTTTTTTCTATTTGCCAGCAACTCCATTTATATATCTATCTATATCTACTTGTTTTCATATAGAGATGATCGTGAATGGTGATATTTTTAATGTTTTATGATTAAGCAAACCTTTCTACCCTTTTCCACCTGATTTGCACAGACACATTATTCAATCAACTATATATAATTATGTAGTGGTGGTACTGTTGCGTTTAAGGGTGTTACGCCTAAAAGTGTTGCATCTAAATTGAGTGTTGCATGGCGGGTGTTGTCCGTAGAAATCCTTTTATCGGCTCAGCCCTTAATCCTGCGTATGAATGAATTTGACTTTCCAAAAGTATATTGTCCAATGTGTCAAAATGAAGCAGAGCGAGAAGAAGTTACTCCAGATGAGCCCGCTAATGTATTAGCCATATCATATCGGTGTAAAAATCCAGAATGTAAGATGGACATTTGGGCTACACAAGAACCACTTATCAAAGATTGAGCGGTGAGTTATATGCCAGAAAGAACACCAACCGAAGCCACTCTGCTTATTGAATACCAAAAAGCGCAAGATTCCGCAGAGCACCACGATAAATTAGTTTGGACAGTCTCAAGTATTTTCTTTGCTGGACTGACTGCTTTATTAGGATTTATTGTGAAAGATTATACAGACATAAAAGAAGAACCAATTACATTGTTGGTTTCTATTTTTGCTCTGATTATGATTTATTCACTTTATGTTTTTATCTCAAGTTTTAGAATGTTTAAGAATGAGAGTTATAAGAGATGTCGAATCATTGAAAAACAGTTGGGTATGGAACAACATCGACGCAAAGCGAAGGAAATAGGGAAACAAACAAAGATGATGTGGATACTGCTTGCCAGTTACTTTATTGTGTTCATGATAATCATTTTGAATTATTTTTATAGTGTTTGTAGTTGTAATTGATGGAATCAAAAATAGAGGGCTCAATTGCCCCCGAATTGCTTTTGATTGGCTATCAGTTCAACCATGCCAGCCCATCGGTTGTCTCTAAAATGTAACTCAAAAATTCACCCGAGCCTTGAAGCTGTTTGTTGATTATAAGGGTAAATTTAGGGTGAGCGAAAGTGAATTTTGAAAATTTGAGGGAAACGTATATCAAGGTCGAATTTGATATAGTTTGAAATCCTTGTAATGGAGGAATAAATATGGTAGAAGAATTGATGATGCTGAACATAGACAAAATAGAACCAAACCCTTTCCAGCCAAGAGAAACATTTGAGCATGGGCCACTTAGGGAGTTGGCAGATTCGATAGAAGAATCAGGAGTATTACAACCAATATTAGTTAGGCCACACAATAAAAGATACCAAATAATTGCTGGCGAAAGGAGATGGAGAGCCTGTCTCGAAGCAGGGAAAAAGAAGATCCCTGCTTTAGTTAGGGATATGGATGATAGTGAACTACAGATTGCTTCTTTGATAGAGAATGTTCATAGAAAAGACCTTCAACCAATAGAAAAAGCGAAGGCTTTGCTTGAATTAGGTAAAGCACTGGATTTATTTGACAAGACAGGCGCCTATCTTATGGAAAAAAAAGAGGTTTATGAACAACTTTATGTAAAAACAAAGATTGGAATAACATCTGTCAAACTTAATTTGGCACTTTTGAACTTGCCTGATTTTATACAAGAGGAGGTTAAATCTCCTGGGGCTGGTACAACCGAGTCCGTTATTACAGTAGATAAAGCCTTGAGCATAGGAAGAATTAAAGATAAAAAGATTCAAAAGAAAGTGCTTGAAAAGGTTAAAAAGGAAGAGATGCCAGACAAAGAAGTTAGGAAATTGGTTAAGGTAGTTGAGAAGGCACCTGAACCGTTAGTCGAAGAAGTGCTGAAGGATGAAGATGATACAGAGATTACAATTGATGATGCCGAAAAAATAATGGAAAAGGTAGAAGTCGCCATAGAGCATAAAAAGGTAGAGCCAAAGAAATTTACAAAAGACACAATTGAGGAATTAAAAGAAGTAAAAAAGGAGAGCCGGGATGAAGAGAAACGAATGTATAGGACCAGTGACAAAATTGCTAAAGGTAAGAAAAAAGCAAGGGGTTTCCCCAAAGAGCCAACCCCTGTTCAAAAGAAAGCATTGGCACAGATGGCTACTATGGTGGAGGATGCGTGGTGGGCTTTTGATGTAACTGTCATTGACAGCATGGATGAAGATATGAGGTCGGAAGCAATACGCCTAATCCAGAAAATGGAAAACGTTTGCCATGAGAGATTGGTCGCTCTTGCTGTTTATGTGGAGTAAGTTATGGCGAGGAAGAGAGGATTCAAAAAAAGAAGACGTTATGGTTTTTGTGCTGATGTACATGACCAGATTGAAGATTGGATAGCTGCTGGAGATAACTATTTCACTCTCGATGAGATAATTATAGCATTGGGGATGGAACCTACGGACTATAAACATAGACGAAAAGTTTATAGTTGTGTTCACAGAGGAATAAGGGAACTTATTGGTTGGGTAGATAAAAAAGGGAAGGTGTATGAAGGAGACTGGGATGCGTTTGTCAAGAGAAAAGAGTATCAAAATGCACTTGACGCTGAATTATCCAATACCGAGATTTGGAAACTCTTCCTAAGTCGAGCGAATGAATTAGGAATATGGGTCTTGATTGCGGATAGTGATTATAATTATTACCAACCAGATTATGTTGAATTTCACACATATAGAAATCAGCAACTACGATATAAAGCCAAGGCATTTGTAGGGGCGGTTCGTGTCCATGAGAGTATTGGGGGTAAAGAAGGTATGGCTTTACCAAGTGGTAAAACGATGGGAGACTTGGCTTTACCCTTATCTCAAACAAAGGGTTTGCTGGAAGAGCATATGGGAGCAACACTTAAGCCCGAAGAGAAAGAAGAGGTAGATAGAGATTTGGTTGAAATCAGGGAAAAATATCTGGCGTATTATGTCAGGGCCTATGATGATGTATCGTGCCCTGATTGTGGAATTGGTAAACTTTACTCTATGACACATGGAGATTATAAATGTGATGAGTGTAAAACCATCATTAAAGAGGAGGAAATAGAAGAAGTGTTTGCTAAAAAAAGTGCAAGAGAGAAGAGTAAATTTACACCAGGAGAGGTAGATACATTAGAAGGTATGAAAAATAACTATGATGAGGAAGAGACAGATAAGGGAGAGGATAATGGAAGTTGATTGTAATGATTGTGGCCGTTGTTGTCTCTCTCCGTTCCAACCAAATTTAATTGAATTAGTGAAAGACCATAAGTCAAAAGAATGTCTTTTATCCATAGTACCACCATTGATTAAAAAAGGCATTATTTTACCAGACAGACCTGTTAGAAGTGGAACTATTTTGAGACAAGAGATGAATACGATAATCAATGAGGGGTTAGTCGTTGCTCTTGCACCTGATGCAGTCGCATATAAGGAAGAAATCAAATTCAGGGTTATAGGTTTGAGACTTAGGCATATTATGATGAGCTATAATCTTGATGGCACAGAAGTTCCTGTCTTTGCATGTGTGTTTTTTAACTCTAAAAATAAAAAATGTCAAATATACAATATGAATTTTAAACCAGTGTCATGTGAACTTTTTCCTTTCGATGAATCCTATAAATACGAATTATTAAGAAGAAATGGTCAACTTAATGATAGGATTCTGGTATCTCCGATATGTGGACTTGATAAAATCAAAGGGGAATTGACATTAGAACAGATAAAACAGATAGAAACCAATAACACACTTATACAACAATCACCAGATATTCCAGATATAACGAATAAAGACGAATTTATACAATCATTTTTGAACACACCTTCTTCTTTCATCTCAATTTATAAAGGAGCATTGGATAAACTGAAATTCGTTCATGACTATCTTCCATTAACCGACCATAGATACGATTTAGAAGAAATACTGGAGAAAGTAATAAGGAGGTATCATAGGAGGTATTTTAAAAATCATAAAGAAGTTGTATTATCACCAAAACAAAAAGAATATCAAGGCTTCATCCGCCACAAAATTAATCAAAGCATTAAATCTTGGGAAAATATAATTATTAAGGAGGGGGAAGAACAAGAACTCCTTGAAAATTATAAAAAATTGTTCCCATACAGACTTAGAACTTCACCTATGGCAAGAGATTATTATTCTAAGCTCTAACGGATTGAAAAAAATTGGCTTTTCACCCGAATGCAACGCCCCTAATTATCGGGTGATATGTCCCGAAGATGCAACAGAACCGCAACAGTACCGAAAATGCACAACTATAAATCGACCAAGCACTAACGTGATACTGCCGTATGCTCATCGATAACTATTCATCGAGCCTCGAAGCCAGAAATTCTCTGGCTTCGAGCAATTGAGCATATGGCTGATGGAATGTAAACTTCCAGGCCAGAATAGAAACGCCAGATTATTATGGCCTGGTAGTTTACAGGAAATCTGTGGTTAACTTTTTATGCCTAATCTCGAATGACATGGCAATGAACGTGCCCGAATCACATCCCAGATACGAATCCCTGCTCAGAAGAGATCGACTCATTGAAGGCTTCAGAAATGGAATTGTTGCAGAAGCTGGCCTTATCGCACACGGTCGTGGCGAGGCCCTGGATTATCTTATCGGCGAGAAGACCAACGACTTTGCCGAAGAGGCAGAAAGGGTCTCTGCCTTTCAGCTTTTGAACGCAAGCAATCCGATAATATCGGTTAACGGCAACGTTGCGGCACTGTGCCCCAAAAGTTTGATTGAGCTGGCTTCAACGACAGGGGCGGCTTTGGAGGTCAACCTCTTCTACAGGACGGAAGAAAGGATTGCGAAGATTGTCGAGCATCTAGAGAATTTTGGCGCTCAAAATGTCCTGGGAGCAGAGCCGGACGCTCAGATCCCGGGTCTTGAACATGCCCGGGCACTGTGCACAGAGAGTGGAATTTTTTCGGCAGACGTCATCCTCGTCCCGCTCGAGGACGGTGACCGCGCGCAGGCATTGAGAGATATGGGAAAGACCACAATTGTCATCGACCTTAACCCCTTGTCCAGAAGCTCGAAAGTCGCTTCCGTATCTATTGTCGATGAAGTGACTCGGGCAATACCGAATGTAACGAAATTCGCAGAAGAGATAAAGGCCAGCGGCGAAGGGCTCTCTAAAACTATGGCGGATTTCGACAATGAGAGAAATCTGGCTATGGCGCTTGAAGCTATAAGAAAAGGTTTCTGAATGTGTGCCATCATTAATCTTAAATAGTTACGAAGATATGCTGTGTACAGAGCATCAGGGGTGAATGCTATGAAGAAATTTGCCAAGAAGATTGTTTTACTGGGGGACTCCGCGGTCGGAAAGACCAGTCTTATCCGGAAGTTCGTGCACGACGAGTTCGACGACAGCTACATCTCGACTATCGGGACCAAGGTCAGCAAGAAGGAGATCCAGATGGAAATCGAGGATGAAGATGCGGTCATGAACTTGATGGTCTGGGACATGCTGGGAAGAGAAGGCTACATGTCTGCGCAGGCAAGGCAGATGGTCGGAGCCCAGGGCATTATCATCGTTGGCGACCTTACTCGTCTGGACACCATAAAAAACATGGAAAAGTATTGGATTCCGCTCCTTTTCAGGACGATCGGCAGCATCAATTTGCCTATCGTATTCTTGGCTAACAAGTCTGATATCAGCACCGACGACAAAATCATGGAGGCAGTGGACATCTTCGGCAGATACGAGCGCAATTACAATCACGGTATGAAGGAGAGCTTGCCGGAAGACCTCAATACCTGGTTCCTTACGAGTGCCAAAACCGGCGAAAAGGTGGAGGATGCATTCTCGACAATGGCTTTGATGACCCTGCACACGAACAGGGCCAAAGACCCCTTCTACGACCGCATTCGCGAGCTCACGATCAACCGCTTGAAGGATGAGAGCCCCAGAGAAACGCTGGTCCAAGTAACTGACCTCATCATTTTCGAGTTTTCGGAGCTTTACGGCAACTCCGTGAAAGCCGGTCGAATACTTCGCGAAGAGGTGGCCAGAGCAGGCATGGACCATAACAATCCCACAAGGGAGTCTGTGATGGAGCTCGTGGATTACCTCATCGAGGCAGCCACGGAGGTCAACGAGGACCAGGAACTGCTGGCCACTAAGAGGGACCTGTGGGCTGACCTGATAGAAAAATCGACGGGTTAGTGGTACCCTCAGTTAGTGATACCGCCGTATGCTCCACCAATTGCAAGCAATAACTCGAAGCTAGACATCTGCTTCGAGAAGGTGAGCATATGGCTGCTGAGAGAAAACTTTCAGACCAAAGGGCTGATAGTTTACGATTGCAAACCTTTTATTACTAAGTTCCAATCTCACATGAGGTGTTCAGATGACAAGCCAGTTGTTGAAAAAGGGAACCGATAGGTTGAACTGGGCAAAGACTCATATGCACGTTCTGGAAGAGGCCGAAAAGAGGTTGAAGGACTCGGGCTCGCTGGAAGGAAAACGAATAGGAATGGCCTTGCATGTCGAGGCGAAGACTGGAATACTGGCTCTCACCCTCCAGAATGCCGGGGCAAAGGTTAGGCTGGCCAGCTGCAACCCGCTTTCGACGGATGATTCGGTGTCGATCGCCCTCAATGAGGAGTTCGGTCTCGAAACTTTCGCGAAGAAAGGCGAGTCTAACGACGAATATTATGCGAACCTGGATTCCGTGCTGGCCATCGAGCCGCAGATAACTATCGACGATGGCGGTGACCTGATATTTCTGCTTCATACGAAGCGCCAGGACCTCCTGCCGAACATTCTCGGCGGCAACGAGGAGACGACCACTGGCATCATCCGCCTTAAGGCCATGGAAAAGGCCGGCGAATTGAAGTTTCCGGTATTCGCCGTGAACAATGCGAAGATGAAGTATCTGTTCGACAACAGGTACGGCACAGGCCAGTCCACTCTTGACGGTGTGATGACAGCCACGAACCTGAACATCGCCGGGCAGCGCATTGTCGTTGCCGGCTACGGCTGGTGCGGAAGGGGGATAGCGATGCGTGTGCACGGAATGGGAGGCAACGTCGCTGTAACCGAGGTGGACCCGATAAGGGCAGTCGAGGCCAGAATGGACGGTTTCGAGATTGCTCCGATGGTCGAAGCGGTGAAAAACGCAGATTTTATCATCTCGGCAACGGGCTGCAAGGACATCATAACGGAGGAGCATCTGGCAGTCATCAAGGACGGCTGTGTTCTGGCGAATTCCGGGCACTTCGACAACGAGATTTCGAAGGAGGCTTTGGACAACTTCTCGACCTCGAAGAAACAGGTCAGGGAGCTCGTTGACGAGTACACGCTCAAAAACGGGAAAAAGGTGTACCTGCTCGGTGAAGGGCGCCTTGTCAATCTGGCTGTCGGTCAGGGGCACCCCGTGGAGATCATGGACATGAGCTTTGCGATTCAGGCATTGTGTGCGGACCAGATAGCGACCAGGCACGCGGAGCTGGAACCGAAGGTCTACGACGTTCCGCCGGAACTCGACGACCTCGTGGCCAGACTGAAATTGAAGACAATGGGCATCTCCATCGACGAGAGCACCGGGGAGCAGAAAAGGTATCTGGCCTCGTGGCAGGAAGGCACGTGAGGGATTAATCTGGCCTATTCTGTGCTGACCGATTTTGACGGCACGATTTCAGAAGTCGACGTCGCTTACTCGATCGTCAAGGAGTTCAGCACCGGTGACTGGAAGGGTTTGGAGAGAAAATATCAGACCGGCGAGATAACATCCCGCCAGGAGCTGCCCGAGCAATTTATACTCGTGAAAGCCTCCAAAGCTCAAATTCTGGATTTCGTGGACAAGAACATGAGGCTGGATGCCACGTTTTCCGAGTTCAAGCGATTCTGCGACGCACGTTCGATCCCTGTCCTAGTTGTGAGCGAGGGCCTGGATTTTTACATCCATTTTATGTTTGAAAAATATGGTGTCGATGTCGATGTGCTGGTCAACAGTGCCAGGTTCACGTCCGAAGGCTTAAAATTAGAATTTCAGAGCACTGGCTTGGATTGCGAAAAATGCGGGAATTGCAAGTTGGAGCATCTCCAAACAATCAAGGGCCAGGGAAAGAAGATAATCTACATCGGCGACGGCAGTTCGGACTTCTGCGCCGCGAAAGAGGCCGACATTATTTTTGCAAAAAGGAAGCTTGCAATACACCTCGACGATGAGAATATAGAGCACTTTAAGTATGAGAAATTCGATGACATCGTCAGGATATTGGAGGGACTGCTTGAGTAACTTCTTAGGGGTCTTCGGGCACGTGAACTTGGACTACATCATCAGCTTACCCAGTCTGCCGGAAACAAACACATCTATAGAGATGCTCGACCAAACTATATATTACGGCGGAACAGGGGCAAACATAGCCCGATGGGCTGCAAAACTGGGAGTCAAAACAGCCCTCGCGTCGTTCGTCGGCCCGGATTTTCCGGAAGATTTTGAATCTGCTATGAGAAACGACGGTGTCGACCTTACCGGCCTGGTGAAAAAGGAGGGGTACGCGACCCCGACCTGCTGGATAATGACCGACCCGCAGCAGGACCAGGTGGCCATCATAAACCAGGGCCCGATGAAGGACATGGACGACTTCGAGATATCGAAGCATACAGTAGAAAAATCGGAGCTCATTCACATCGGGACAGGCAGGCCAGCTCATTACAGGAAAGCGATGGAGCATGCGAAGGCCCATGGCAAACGCATCGCCTTCGACCCCGCGCAGGAAATCCACTACGTCTACGATGCCGGTACTTTTTCGGAACTTCTGGAGATGGCAGACTATCTGTTCGTGAACAGAGGGGAGCTGAAAAGAGCCATGGAATATCTTGGCATGGGGGATAAGCTCGACTTGCTGGCTCACATCGAAACCCTGATTCTGACGAAAGGGAAGGAAGGCAGCGAGATCATCACCAAGGACAAGGTTTATGAGATTCCGGCGGTTTCTCCGTTGAAATATCTCGACCCTACCGGCGCGGGCGATGCCTATCGGGCCGGTTTCTATGCCGGTCTGAGCCGCTCGATGGATTTGGAGACGTGCGGAAAGCTCGGTGCTTCGGCAGCCAGCTTCGCGCTGGAGAACATCGGGCCGCAGGAAAACATCCCTGACTGGGACGCGGTGCTGGCGAGGGTCAAATAATGCCGCCGTATGCTTTACGAATTGCATACTGGCCGCTGGGAGTGAGGATATGAAGCACGTTCACTATTCGGAAGTTGACGAGGAAAGAGTTGAGATGGACGGCGTGAAGGGCACGACAGTACGCTGGCTCATCAAGGACGAGGACGGCGCGGAGAACTTCGCGATGCGCCTCTTCACGATGGACGTGGGCGGCCACACACCCCTGCACACCCACGATTTCGAGCACGAGGTGTTCATTGTCGAGGGTGAAGGCGCAGTGGTAAACGGGGGCAAGGACAACCCGTTTAGAGCCGGCGATGTGATATTCTTGCCAGCAAATGAAGAACACCAGTTCAAGAACACGGGCAACGTGCCGGTAAAATTCCTCTGCCTTGTCCCGTACAAATGATGTTGAAATTTCTCACCAGTTACAGATGGGATATAGAGACCCTGGTCCTCTTGTTTACTGATTCTATGCCGCAACGTTCCAGTCCTGCTGGATGGTGGAGTATACCCAGTACGCATTGCCTGGATTCATCAGGGTCGTGCCGTCGCTCGTCTCGGTTATGTCGTACGGTTGTGCATCGTTGTAGAAGCCAATCTTCGTAACCGTGCTTCCCCAATTGGGCAACGTGTCCTGGGCCTGGACATCTGTCGCGGTAGTCGGGAATCCGACGAGGCTCCAGCCCTGGTAGAGAGTGACGGTTTCGCCTGAGGGATCATAGCCCTCGCCGATCGTCAGCATGCCGTCACCGGGGAGGGGCGGATTGTCCGTGATGTGAATCCAGAAGCCCATTGTATTGTCGATGGTAGGCATGTCCTGGGTGCCGCCCCAGTTCTTGTTGTAAGACTTCCACGGGTCGGATGCATCGGTTGGGTCGTACCAGTACATCATGTCCCATTTAATCGCATCAACAGCAGCCTCACCGCCCCAGTACTCATCATCGAAGACCGTCGTGACATCGCCTGTGGCAGTTATCGGGAACGACACGAACTGCCAGCCAGTGCCGGTTATGGGGATGTCGAAATTTTCGACTACCGGTCCCCCGATCAACGGATAATTGTCCTGAGCGCCTGCACCGCCGAGGATATTGATGTATGGATTCAAACCTCCCGCAGGAAGTCCCTGATCCACAATACCGTCGGCTCCTGCTACATCCTGGTTCGCACCATTGTAATCATCATATGCCCCTTCGATAGCCTCGTCGAAGTCGCTCCAGTAGTTGCCGCCAGAGGGATATGTGTCGTTCCAGAAATTAGTGGAATCATCATATGCCTGATTCACATTGTCAATGAAATTGTTATGGTAGATGAGGTTATAGTTGCTGGAGTCAGAGAGGTAGAAGCCATAGTTGGTGTTCAAGGATATGGTGTTGTTGGTTACGGTGTTGTTGCTGGAGTCAGAGAGCTCGATGCCGTTGCTGTTGTCCGTGGCGGTGTTGTTAGAGATGGTGTTGTTGTTGGATTGCCTGACCCAGATGCCGTTGCTGTTGTCCGTGGCGGTGTTGTTAGAGATGGTGTTGTTGTTGGATATATAGAGGTAGATGCCGCCATAAGAGGACCCGTCGACAGTGTTGTTGTCGATTATATTGCCGTTGGAGTTATCGAGGTAGATGCCGAACGCGGCGGCAATCCCAATGCTCAAAGATGCATTGTTGTTGGTTATGGTATTGTTATAGGAGTTATCGAGGCGGATGCCGCACCCGACCCAACCCCCATTGCTCAAGGCGTTGTTGTTGGTTATGGTGTTGTTGCTGTTGGAATTATGGAGGTAGATGCCATAATTATCGTTTGAGGAGGCATTGTTGTCGTCGATGGTTCCGTTTTGTACATCATAAAGGGTCATTCCACAATCAGGATAATAGGGTATACTATTAACTCCACTGGCATCATGCAAAGAACAGTCCCTCACCTCGAAATAATCTGTCGTATTTCCTATGTAAATGCAATATCCCAAGCCAGTACCGTCAATGTCCCAATCTTCGATGATCCAAGGATCTGCTTCAGTGCCGCTTCCTCCACTTACGCCGTGTTCCGCGTTGAAGTCTGCGTTCGAGTCGATGCGGAATGGAGGCCGCTGGACGCGACCATCAACAACTTCTTCCATCAGAGGATAATTGTCCTGAGCACCAGCTCCCCCTTGGATATTGGGGTAGGGATTCAAGCCTCCAACGGGGGGACCCGAATCTACAATGCCATCAGCACCTAATGCGTCTTGGTTCGCACCATTGTAATCATCATATGCCCCTTCGATAGCCTCGTCGAAGTCGCTCCAATAGTTGCCACCTGATAGGTAGGTGTCGTTCCAGAAATTA
The DNA here is from genome assembly GCA_030672365.1 of Methanomassiliicoccales archaeon. Taxonomy (GTDB): domain Archaea; phylum Thermoplasmatota; class Thermoplasmata; order SG8-5; family JAGLSY01; genus DAOVGM01. The sequence goes on along the minus strand of DAOVGM010000038.1, from coordinate 6,182 downwards.
GTGGAATCATCATATGCCTGATTCGCATTGTCAATGAAATTGTTATGGTAGATGAGGTTAACACTCCCTGTAATGTATATGCCGTAATCATCATTCAGAGATATCTCATTACCGTATATTGTGGCTCCAGCAGATAAGAAATCTATATAGATGCCATTGAAGTTGTTAGATGATATCGTGTTGTTGAATATACCCGAATAATGGGACGAGTCCCCCACATATAAACCGTGATCATTGTTTAAAGCCTCGTTACTTTCAAGGACATTAGAGCCGGACATGGACAGTGTTATTCCAGCCCAGTTGTTGGTGACTTTATTATTTTCTGCTGTGTTGCCGTCGGAGAGACTGAAGAAGATGCCATTACTGTTGAAGGATGCCTTGTTGCCTGTGATGTTGTTGTCTGGCGAAAAGGAAAGATATATGCCATCCCCATTGTTCGACACATTGTTGTTTGATATGTTATTGTTTGAACATGAAAAAACATAGATACCATAGTTCCCATTTCTCGTAACATTATTACCTGTTATCTTATTATTCGATGATGAGGAAACAAGATATATGCCATATATACTAATATCATAGCCTGAAATATTGTTGTTGTTGGCTACTCCGTTTTGCACATAAAAAAAAGTTAATCCCGAATCTGGATAGAAGGGTTCACCAATACCTCCAGCTGCTTCATGTAAATAACAATCCCTCACAACGAAATAATCTGTCGTGTTGCCTATATAAATGCAGTACCCATAGCCAGTTCCATTAATATCATAACCCTCAATGATCCAAGGGTCAATATCGGTTCCACTGCCTGCACTAACACCATGTGCTGCATCGAAATCCGCATCTTCGTCTATTCTGATTGGTGCATGGGGTACATAGTTGCTGACAGGAGGTTCAAGGATGGATAATATACCTTTATCTACAGTATGACTTCCTCCACCCACATCGTCCGCTCCAACAACAATTAGACTGCTCAAAATGACCAATACACCGATAACCGTACTAATGCCCTTGCTTGCCATAATAACCTCTTCCACCATCTTCACACGAGATTATTTTCTTAATGTTATTTCAAACATATAAACCTTTGTTCTACACTCCCACATTATGCACCATACACCAATAGGAAGTTATGAGTTCCTGAACAATGTAATCTATTTGTCCATTCTAATTAAGCAACAAGCTTTTTACTCAAGACGATATTTCCGTCTTCGGTGATTTGATGAGCGATTGGAAGAAGGAAGCGGATTACATTTCAGGCATGATAGACAGGCACCACGAGTGGTTCGACAACTCGATCCCGATGATCGCCTCGGAGAACGTCATCAGCCCGCTGGCCCGTGAGATGTTGGTTACCGATTTTCACGATAGATACGCCGAGGGCGAGCCCGGCGAGAGGTACTACCACGGTAACATCTACGTTGACAAGGTCGAGCTCAAGATCATGGAGCTGGCCCGCAAACTTTTCAAGTGCGAATACGCCGATCCCCGCCCCATTTCGGGCACCGTTGCCAACATCGGCATCCTCAAAGCCCTGACGAAGCCGGGCGACGTGATTACGACGCCCGCATTATCGGACGGGGCGCACATCAGCACCGCGAAGTTCGGTGCCGTCGGTATCCGCGGACTTACCAATCAAAATTACCCGTTCGACGTCGAGAACATGAACCTCGACATCGACGCCACGAAGAAGATGCTGCTTGAGGTGAGGCCGAAGCTGGCTTTGTTCGGGCGCTCGGTATTTCTGGTCCCTGCACCGCTGGAAGAACTGAGGCCCACCCTCGAGGAAATAGGGTGCCCGGTCTGGTACGACGGTGCCCACGTTCTGGGCTTGATCGCGGCAGGCCGGTTCCAGGACCCGCTGAGGGAGGGGGCCCACATGATAACGGGCTCGACCCACAAGACTCTTCCGGGACCGCAGCACGGAATACTGCTGGCTAATCCCCGCGACGAGAAGATGCTGCGCCGTCTCAAATCCGGCATTTTCCCGGGTGTTACGAGCAACCACCACCTTCATGCCATGGCCGCCCTCGGGATAACGCTGGCCGAGCATCTGGAATTCGGCGAGGACTACGCAGACCAGATAATCAGGAACGCGAAGGCGCTCGGCCAGGCAATGTACGAGCTCGGTTTCAAGGTGTTCTGCCCGCATCTCGGATTTACGGAATCGCACACACTGGCCATCGACGTTGCGGAGCACGGCGGCGGAGAGATGATCTCGCAGCTTATGGAGGATGCCAACATGATAGCCAACAAGAACCTCCTGCCCTGGGACACGAAGCCGAAGAGCCCGAGCGGGATACGTCTGGGCACTCAAGAGCTCACTCGCATCGGAATGAAAGAGAGCCACATGACCGAAGTTGCGGAATTTATCAAGAGAATCGCAATGGACAAGGAGGACCCGGCGAAGGTGAAGGAGGACGTCTGCGAGTTCAGAAAGGACTTCAAATTTGTCCAGTACTGTTTCAACACCGACATTCCGGCGTATAAGAGGCATAGAATCGTCTAATCAGCCAGCATTCCGAATTTCTTGCAAATAGCAAACAGAGCCACAGCCTTGGGCACGGTAAATTTATCGCCTTCTTTCAAGGCCCAACTCTTTCCGGCCAGCTCAATTTTTTCGTCAGTCTGGCCGACTATTTCGATTTCGCCCTCGAAACCTTCCCAGAGCGCATCCCTCAACGGCTCGAAATTTTTCAACTCTTCGAGCGAAATATCCCTGACGACGAAGCCGGTCTTCCCGTGCAGCGAACCGGGAAGCCGAATTAAGCGTTTCACGTCCGCGGTGACCGGCTCGTCTGTCTCGCCAGCCATGATCCTGATTTTATCGAGGATGAAATCTCTAAAGCGTTTTCTTAATCCATCACTTGGGAATGCTTCCAGACGATTTCTTCCATTCTTGTCTTTTTTTCTGATTAAGTCCAGCCCACGTTTTCCTTTTTGGCCCTCGAATAGAGCTTTCCATAAGTCTAGGGCCGTCTTTTTACCTATTCCTTCGAAATCCTCAAACTCCTTTATGATTTCTTCCTTTGATTTCGTTTCAGCAATCTCAAAATATTCAAAAACACCTTTTCTGAATTTGCCTGGCCAGCCTTTTGAGTTCTCATCAGGCAAATAAAAAAGGTGCTTTACATTTGAATGCCCTTGAAATGTACGGACATCAAAAACCTCTTGACCGATGAACTGGCTAAGGTCCTTGTCCGGCAGGGTGATGTAGTCCACGATCTCCCGCCTTTCGTGACTGGAGAGAGCTTTTACCGAGTCGGCTGTCACATGTGCGTGATAGCCGCGGCCACCCGAGAACACGATCCGTATGTCCTTCTCGTCGAATCCGAAGTCTCCGAGAAGGAAGTCGTCGAGTAATTTTTCAAATTCCACCTTCACCATGGCCAGCATTTCCCCGTAGTTCATATTTTCGTGGCCGGGAATGTGGTCCGCGTCCAGGTCGAATACGAGGTCTGCGCCGAGCCAGACCTTTTTATCCATTGTCGGGGCGTTCGGGGTCTCGTAGTATGCCGACGAGTGATAGGCATGAAGGGGCACGTTCTTTTGGAGGAAAGCGCGGTACGAATCCTGGCTATCGAACCCGAGATGCCTCCACATCGACCTGCCGGGCAGAATCATGCCGAATTCTCTGTTTTGCAGCATATCTGGCTCCGGGACTTTCACCTTCGAGTAATAGTCACGGAAACACTCGAAGACGAACTCCTGACTGCGCTTCATCGGACAGGATAAGTGCATTGACGAATAAAAGGTTTGACACCCAATTTCTTCTATACCTTTTTGGACCCACCTCCCAGCCCCCCGCCAGGCTGGCACATCGCTGATACCCGCCCAGCCAAGAGAAAAGATGGTAAGAGCCCAGCAACATGCCCCGTCTGGATGTCTGTATTTTCTCAGTTTGAGGGCGGGGTATCGATGTGCCAGCAGAAAAGTGACAAGCAGAACACAGCAATGATTTGTGAAAGCCCCGTCTGTGAGGGCGGGGATGTTCAAAAATCTCCGGCAAACCTTTTATACAATACAAACGTTTGTCATACAATCATCGTGGCTGGAAGTATGGCTAAAAGAAATCTTATCAAAAAAATATGCCTTATCGGGGACGGGGCCGTAGGCAAGACCTCGCTTATCCGCAAGTACGTTTACGATGAGTTCGACGATAAGTATCTGGCCACCATCGGCGCGAAGGTCACGAAAAAGGTCATCGACATCGAGAACGAATACGGCGACGAGATACACCTCAGCATCATGATACACGACATACTGGGCCAGGCCAGATTCGAGAACGTGCACAAGCAGTATTACAAGGGTGCGGAGGGCGGTTTTCTTGTTATTGACCTGACCCGCAAGGATACCCTGAAAAAGATTCGTTGGTGGTATTCCGGATTCACCGACGTCGTCGGAAAGGTCCCGCTCACTCTTCTCGGAAACAAGAACGATCTGAAGGATGAGCACGAGATTACCAGCCAGGAGCTCTGGAAGGCCGCGATGGACATGGGTTGTCCGCATTACGCGACCAGCGCCAAGAACGGTGAGAACGTCGAAAGGGTTTTCGAGAACATGGCCAAAAGGTTGTGTAAATGAAGACGTCGGCGGGTAGGGCGCTGAAGAAGGCCTTCAAACAGGATGCGCTCTTCGACAAGATCGAGACCCAGAAGGCCAAAATCTCGTTGTTAATGAACTCGGCCAGACTTGATATTTTTATGCATCTCTGTAAGTATCCGTGCGACCACCTCCGGGGAATAGCCAGAGCCAGGAATCTCAGCGCACCCACCATCTCCTGGCACCTGCAAAAATTGGTACACACCCGTTATGTCGAAACCGGAAAATGCGGTCGAAAGAACGTTTTCTGGGTTACTAGCATGATCCATCCGGACGATGCGGGGAGGTTCTCCGTCGTCAACGACAAAGGTATGAAACAGGTACTCTCGCAGGCCATCCAGTCGGATTCCGGCATCAGAGAGAGGGAGATTGTCAAGGCACTTAAGGAAGACCAGCAGCTCGTAAACATCAGGTTGAAAAAACTAGTCAATCTCGACTTGCTGGCTCGGGATGGCAAAGGCGTTAAAACCTTGTATTATCCGTCACCAAGAATCGACAAGATGAAGAACCGCTATTCTGTCAGGGTGAACCACCTTTCCTCTGCCTTGGTTTCGACATTCAATGCTGACGGCCTGATGCCGAAAACCATCAGGCGCCGCGGCAGCAAACTGACAGTCGAGGTAAAACTTCCCGAGGGCAGCCGGCAGTTAATGATAGAGTGCAACCCGATGGTCACAGTTATGAGGAGAATTAAGTGATGAGAATTCTTCACGTCCACGACATTGCGAACATACCCCCGCTCTTGGTCAGGGAGATGAACAAACGGGGCATCCAGTCGAAGTTCGTGGAGGACGTGCGAACAGTCAACGTGAGCGACTTCGACATCGTTCACGCACACTACGCGCTCAACATGTCGACGATTCGCGCTTTCAGGGCGGCCAGAAAACGTAAAATTCCGTTAATACTCCACTGCCACGGCTCCGACATAAGGCTCGTTACATCATCGGGAAGAACAGACCTGCCTTTCCGCAACCGAAAGATAAGCCAGTTTATGCGAAAACGCGCCGTGAAGATATTCCTCAGCACACCGGACCTCATCGATTTCGAGGCCCGGGGCGAATACGTTCCGAATCCGGTGGACCTCGGGATGTTCAGACCAATGCCTCAAGTCCCGAAAACGGACAGAACCCTCATCTGCGGCAAGTTCGTGAAAGGTTCTCATGTCTTGAATTTCATCGAGCCGGACAAACAATACGATTGCGTGAACGTTGGCGATGAAGTTCAATTTCCCGCCAACGTCAGGACGTTGCCCTTCGTGCCACACGAAGAGCTGCCGGCGTTCTTCAATCAATACGAGGTAATGATAGGCACGATTCACGATCTGGTTTCGAAGGCCAGACTGGAAGCGATGGCGTGCGGTCTGCGGACGTTTACCGATTTTGAAAAGAAATTTATCAAATTCTACGACGGCCAGAATCCCGACGAGGTCGAGGACCCGCGCGCCTTCATCGAGAGGTTTCATAATCCCGATATTTGCGTGTCCAGACTCATTCAGGTGTACGGGGAGGTCGTCCGAGGGCGGTGAGGATAATTCTGCTGTCCTGGTAGGTGAACGTTTTCAGGGCCAGTATCACCAGAATGTA
>DAOVGM010000030.1 GCA_030672365.1 Methanomassiliicoccales archaeon | reverse complement strand
GTGTCTGGCTGGATGTCGGGGAGCTGGACGGATTGAAAGAAGTTCCTAAGGACGGCTTCGACATCGACGAACAAGCACTGGCTGACAGAAAGTGGGAAGAATACATATTGAAATCCAAGACATCTGCCTTGAATCGATTCTTTGGAAAATTGAAGAAATAAGCACGGAAAATGAATGGCCCGGACAGACCGGGCCACATTATTGAATTTGCTTTAGAATTGCTTTAGAATTGCTTTATAAATTCTATAGAAAACCAGGGAAGTTTACCTGCGCTTCTGGAAGCATTCCTTACAATATATCGGCCTGTCTTCTGACGGCTTGAAGGGCACTTCGCACTCTTCTTTGCAGTCGGCACATATGGCCTTGTGCATTTCCCTTGGTCCTCTGTCGTTGTATCCCATTTACTTACACCTCCTTTGTGTGTATTAATCAAACAATAACTGAAAACCGATAACAAAGAAACCTTCACTAAAAGTCCTATATGATATTGCTGATCGAAAGCCAAGGATGATTAGGTATTATATAATGATTGTTAATGATTGTCATTGAACACTACGATCCAAGATGGCCCCACACCTCGTACAAGCCTCCTGGCCTACCTTGTTGGCCGTCCCGCATCTCTCGCATTTCGTGAATTGGGATTGGGGTGGTTCGGGCGGGGGTGGAGCTGGCTCTGAGGGATGGGCTGGCTGGTCTGTTTTTGCATGGCGTATTATCCGTCCACTCTTTCTTGCCCGCTTTTCGGCTTCCGCCATCATCCGATTCTCTTCCTGGGCCATCTTCAGCTTGCGGTAATGGGGCTCGTAAGGTTGGTCGGGTTTGGTTCCCTGGCCCCTGAACTCTATTTCCCTGGCCAGGTATGTGCTTCTCAGCCTCAGGGCCATGCCCGCGCTAATCCCGAGAACTATGAACGGTATGACCCCGTCCGTGAGCGAGTATAAAAATCCTAGGACCATACCGTAGAAGAATGTCATTACGGCAGCCGCCCAGAAGAGAATGACGCCGTTTCGCCTGGCCCATTCCTTGGCCAGAAGCAGGCCCGCGGCTATGATTATGCAGAGTATGCCGAGGAATAAGTACAGGAAGCCGAAGAACTTCCACAAGCCGCCGAATGCGGTGTATATGTCCGAATAGTCCCCGCCTGTCAATGCCAGCGAGTATCCGGTAGTCGCCGCGCCTATCCCCGAATAGATAAGATAAGCTCCGATACCGAATGTGATTATCGACGCCCATATGGCACCCCGCGGCACTCCTGAGACCATGGAATGTGCCAAGCCGGTGAAACATATTTATGCCTTTCGACAGCACCCCATGTTCCGGCATGGTGAGGGTTAAAATAAAAAATATTCGGCTCCTGCCAGTGTTAAAAAAATTACCGTCTTCGGCTTCCACCGTAACTATACCTTTTCTTCTTCCTGCCTTGCCCACTGCCGGAACTCCGGCTTTGTGCACTGGCCGGTTTCTGCGATGGCTGCTCCTGAGGTTTCCTGGACTGGCTTTGACGGCTCCGGCCCTGCTGATTTCTCGGCCTTTTACTCTTAGCTCTGGGCCGGGGTTTTGGCGCCGGTTTCAGTTCCACATCCGCCATGTAGGGTCCCGTGCTGACAACGGGGATCGGCTGTTTGATGAGCTTCTCTATGTCCCTGATGAACTCGCGCTCTTCCGGGCTGCAAAGGGAAATTGAGATGCCATCGCATCCGGCACGGGCAGTCCTGCCGATGCGGTGGATGTAGGTCTCGGAGATGTTCGGGATGTCGTAGTTGAAGACGTGGCTTATGTCCTCGACGTCGATGCCGCGGGCGGCTAAGTCGGTTGCGACGAGCACGTTGACGCGGCCGTCCTTGAAGTCGTCCAGTGCTTTCGTGCGGGCTGTCTGCGATTTGTTGCCGTGGATTGCCTGCGCCCCTATGTCTGCCCGCCCAAGCAGCTTGACGAGCTTGTTGGCCCCGTGCTTTGTGCGTGTGAAGATTAGGGCCCTGCTGACATCCGTGGCCTTGAGAATGTTCATCAGCACGGTGGGTTTCTTTTTTACCTCGACCATCATCAGTTGCTGGTCTATCAATTCGATGACCGGCTTTTCGGGCGTGACATCGATCCTTACGGGGTTCTGGACCATATTTTTGCCAAGTTGAACGATGGACGGAGGCAAGGTGGCAGAAAAGAACATCGTCTGCCTCTTCTTCGGGAGGTATGTGAGTATTCGCCGGATATCTGGGATGAAGCCCATGTCCAGCATCCTGTCGGCCTCGTCCAATACGAATATCTCCACTTTTTCCAGTTTTACAAAGCCCTGACCGATGAGGTCGAGCAGCCTGCCGGGAGTGGCAACCAGGATATCGACGCCCCTGTCCAGGTTCTTCACCTGGGGGTTCTGGCCGACGCCGCCGAACATTACCATCGAGGTCACGTCGAGGTACTTGGAGTACAGCGTCATATTCTCGTGTATCTGGGCAGCCAGCTCACGCGTGGGCGTGACTATCAGGGCGCGGACGATTCCGCGTTCGCGCTTGTGCCGGTTCTCGGCAATGTGCTGGATGATCGGCAATGCGAAGGCCGCGGTCTTCCCCGTTCCGGTCTGTGCACATCCGAGCAGGTCCCTGCCTGCCAGTAATGGCGGTATGGCCTGCAACTGGACCGGCGTCGGTACTGAGTAGTCCATATCACGCAATGCTCGTTTTATCGGCTCGATAAGGCCGAAATCTGAAAATCCTTGAGCGTTCATTATGTAACCTTCGGGGTCAGCGCTAAGGCTGGGTATTACTATAAGTAACCGGTTGAAAAATCCCAACCACAACCCGCTCCCTCTGTGCTTCATGTCTACACCTCAGCCGATTTTCCTTCTGATGTAGACATACAAAATTTGACTATGCTGGCCATCTTTTGAAAAATCCCATTGCCCCTCCACTTACCCATCAATAGTATTATTATAGTATAATCTCTTTCTATTTCCCGAAACTGATGGGCAGATGATTGTAAAATGATAAACAGAAAGTATGAGTTGCCGCCTTGTTCGGTAACTGCTGGGCAGCCTTTTGAAAAGGGACCGAAATGCCCCCTGTATCAAAAGGGAAACATTTATCTCATGTCGAACGGCTGGGAACAGGTGTATTACAATTCCTTCAATACCGGCTCCGGAGATATGTGCAATGCCAAGTACAAGATCCGGGAAATGGCAGAGGACAGCAACGGAAAATCGGAAATTGTCCGAATGCTGGAAGTCAGTATTGAAGGAACAGATTCCAAGCACGGGAACAGGTGTCTTTTAACGTTGTCGCTCTCGACATATCATCCCGAAAACATTTTGATGTCCATGGACCATGAATCCGAACCAGAAGTGATGGACAAGATAGATACCGAGTTCAGAAGTCAGTAGGTTGTTCCATCAACTTTTTCAACTCATACCTCCTTCACCGCCACGGTAATTTTCATGACTCAACAACAACCCCCACCACCGCCAGTAAACCCTCCTCCGGCCCAGCAACCGCCGCCTGCTCAGGCGCCTTCCCAGCAGTATTCCGCACCTCCGCCTCCGAACATCTGGGTGCAAAATCACTACAGGATTAGGAAGAAGGTCCTGGCGCTGACCAACAAGTACTGGGTAGAGGACCATGCGAAGAACGTCCTCGGCTTCTCGAAACAAAAGATGTTCAAGCTGAAGGAGGACATCCGCATCTTCACGGACGAGAAGATGAAGACCGAGCTTTTCCGTATCCAGCAGCAGCAGGTTTTCGACGCCTGGGGAACCTTCGCGGTCATAGATTCCAACACCAACATCCCCCTCGGCTACATCAAGCGCAGAGCGTTAACATCCGCATTCGCGTGGGACGAGTATGAGGTCCTGGATGCCAACAACCAGCTCATCGGCGGTATCTACGAGGAAAAGGGAAGAGGCCTCGCCAGGAAATACGTGCCAGGCGGCGGGCTCATCCCCGAAAAGATGAGCCTAACTCTACACGGCCAGCCTGTTGCGAACATAGACCAGAAGTTCAAGATCATAGGAGATATCTGGACATTGGATTGTATCAATGTGCCGCCTTACGTGGACCGCCGTGTGTTACTGTCTTGCCTGTTGCTTATGGGAATGATAGAGCGGAGCAGGAAGTAATGGTTGAACAGGATAACTGGTACACCCGACCATACGACTTTTATTCTCCAACCTCATTTACCGCCCCATGACAGGGGGCAGTTCTGGAGACAGGCGATATAAGGACAGCAAGATCTACAGCTGTTTCGTTCTCAACAGGCTTGTCTCCGAGCTTGGGATCGACCTTTACCAGAGCGACCTGGAGAGCAATCTGGAACAACTGCTGGCAGAGCGTTCCAAGCCCCTGTCCAAGGAAGAGATAAAACATGAAATAAAATCGAACCACTACATGACGGAAAAGGTCATCCAGGCATTACTGGAGGACGGTCACATCAAAATGGAAAAAGAAGAGGGAAGATACAGGATTTCCATCACTGCCGGCGGAGTACTCCATGTCAGAAAATTCAACGAATTTTACAAGGAACTTTACAGGGAGCAGATAAAGGAGCACTACAGGTTCAGGAAGATGCCCTACTGGTTCGACGGTGCTTAGGGCGGCGTTTTCCCGTGACCATATGAGGAATGAAATCGTATTTTCCATCGGTTTCCGAGACAATCTCCATGCTGCAGGTGAACTTTCTGAAGCCGCGCTTCATGGAGGCTGGCTTCTTCGTAACATACCTGTAAACCTCGTCGTTCAGGGTTTGGTCCTCGGTTCTCTTCCAGAGCGCGACAATTCTCTTTGGCGGTACCTTGCTCCTCGCGCTGACGTCCTCGACGGCATCCTTGAAGGAGCGCATGCCTTTTAGTGTCGGTACCCCGTCGAATTCCTTGATGTAAATGGCGAAGCCGTGCTTGCCGTAGCCGAAAATCCTCCAGAAACCGCTGGCCGGCTCCTTGATGTAAGCGTCGAAACGGTATTCCAATGCCTGCTTCCCGTGCACTATTCCCGGCATAGCGACTTCTACATTGCGTCGGGATATTGCGGGGTTATGCCCCTTGAGATAAGCAACGAAACGCTCGGTCACAGTCTTTCCTTGCGGCGCATACACCATCGGGTCCATGTCCCTCACGGCCTTGATGGAGCTGTGCCTGGACACGTAATATTTGAAGAACCTGTTTATTCTGCGCAGGAGCACGAGGGCGATCACGCCGACGACGAAGAGAACAAAAGTGATAATCAATAACACCAAAAGGCCTTCTGCCAGTGTGGCCAGTATCAAAATGAAATCAATAAAGAGCCAGACGATGATGAATGCCGAAGTGTACCTTACCATCGTTCGTATGACGGGCGCCTGCCTTACCACGTCCTCTGAAAGGTCGAATATCGCGGAAATCGGATTTTCTACTGCCCTTGCATCCTGTTGCATAGTCGTTCATCTTGGTTTTTTGATATATAAATCAATAGGAAACATTCAGCAGGAAAAATCCTGCCTGGACTTTAATATTCATGAGCAAGCATAATCCCGTTCGAGGTGAAATGAATGTTCACGAAAACAATGGTAACAGTTCTCGCTGCGATGCTCTGCATTACGGCCTTCGGCATAGGCCAGGCAAGTGCGGAGGAGCTCGACATCGAGGACATGGTAAGGATAGAGACCGGGTCGACGACCGAATGGGACGGCGGAGACTATGTGGCCTTGAACATGACAGGCGGCGAAGGATTTGCCTGGTTCGGTGTTGTTTACGGAAACGAGACACATGACAATTCTGTCACGATAGTCTCGGCCCACATGAGGTTATTGGGCGGCGCGGAAATGAGGTCTGAGGACGGCGGGATGATGATTCCCGAAATGCCGATCCCTGTTATGACGGTATTTGTCCAGAAACTGGCCTTATTGATAGAGTTCAGTGATGACGGATATCTCGACCCGTGGAGCAATGAGCTGAAGGGTGCGGAAAACGGTCTATTTGATTTTGAAGGCTCCGGCTCTATAGTGGATGACGACTTCGATATCGGCTCGGTCGAGCCGGTGCATAAAATCCTAGACCTCAACAGGAGCTGGGAGCTGTCCGAAATCGAGGAAACCACCACCCTCGGCACCACCGAGAAGGAATGGACCTTCACTCTCAGCAACAAAAACCTCCTTTACGATCAGATATGGGACAATGAACCGGCAGAGAACGAGGACGGCAGCAGGGCAGGAAGGGAATCTGACGGAAAAGTGCATGACGTGGCCTTCACCTTCCATTTGGGTACGAAACTGGACGAGTTCAATGCCAGCATCCCCTGGTACAGAGTAAATTACGGTGACGACGGGATAGTCGCCTCGGAGCAGACCGGGTTCAGGGAATTCAACGGGACCAGCCTTCAAACCGAGTTCAAATTCGACCACAGGATAAAGGACTGGGACTATCAGGACGGGGATAATTTCCTCATGCTTGAGACCTTCACCGCTTTCGGAACCTTCATTCCGGATTTCGTACAGAACTGGATGGATGTGGAGTTCGTGAATTCCACTGCCGAAGAGGCAATCGTCATTGCAGAGATTGAGACATTCAGCGGCGGCGAGCAGGACATAGCCGGCACGGACGGCATACCGAACGAGTCCACGCGCCTGAGCAAGGATTCGGTCGTATTCCGGGATAACTGGCAGAAGATCGGCGAGATGAGCTGGGTAAGCAATGTCACGGTGGACGGTGAAGAGAAAGAAATGTATTTCCAGATTCATGCGGGCGAGAACATACAATGGGATGTGGAAGACGAGGATGGAAACGTGAATGGTATTGTCTTCCTCGGAGGTTACATATACCCGATGGGTCACGATATTTACCACGACCCGTCCTACGAGACCTGCGTCTTGTTTCTGGACATCGGGGCTAACGGTGCGGACCCGATGTCGGCCTTCGTCGAGATTTACATCTCCGTTTTCATGAGCGTGTTGATAATCGGCGGTGTGATCGGGCTGGCTTATGTGGAGCTGAAAAGATTCAGAGGTTTTTAAAATGATAAAGTGGCGGTCATCCGCCACTTTATCATTTCTTTCTGGCCTGCCTGCTGCGATGGGAATGATAGAGCGGGACAGGATACTGAGAACTAATCCTCCTCCACTTCCTCGCCGGTATAAAAATCGACCAGCTTATTTTTGAGTTTGGGTTCGGGTTTCGGTCTTGGTTTCGCCGGGTGTTTGACGTTCGGGATTTTGTCCAGCTCTCCGGATAGCCATTTCGAAATGTTGGTTATGTGGGGCCTGATGTCGACCTCGGAATCTATGACAATGTACGGCTTCGAGCACCTGTCGGGGGATTCCATCTCGTACTTCAACCTCTGGAATGTGTCGAACGTCGCCGACGAGCTACTGGTCCGCTCTTTGAGCCGTTTCCGTGCACCGTCCTCGCTCACCTGCAGGAAGACCACCAGGGTCTCCGCTCCGGCCAAGTCTCCTGCTGATATGGCCCACTCCCTGTATTCCTCCTTGAGATTTGTCGCATCTGCAATAACAGGCCAGCTCATCTCCAGTCCCTTTTTTACAAGCAGGTGGGCGGCCTCGAAGGTCGCGACATGTTCTTTCTTGTCGTAAATCGGTCTTTTCCTCCCCAATTTTTTAACGACCACCGGTCTGATATCGTGGCTGTTTACCCGCAAGAAACGGCCGCTCCATTTCTTCATCGCCCTTTTCACGAAATAAGTTTTGCCGGACAACGGGAGACCGGACATCACCAGCAGTCTCCTGGGACCTTGCCCTTCCTGTGAAAATGATGGATTAAAACGCACGATTTCCTCGAAAGAATCTGCAATCGCCTGGTCCGTCAAATCTCCCTCCTTCCATGACTAATGAATTTTCAGGCATTTATTGTTTTGCAATAGTTATTTCTATTCTGTTCTTATATATCTAAACATGGCCGAAGAATTCGACGAGAGAAAGTGGAAACGTGACAAGCCGGTCCAAGAATACTGGAGCGAAGCTTCCGATGCCTGGGCAGAGTTCATCAGGGACGGCAAGGACATTTCCCGAGAATATCTCAACAGCCCCGGCACGTTCGAGCTTCTCGGCAACGTCGATGGGAAAATTCTGCTCGACCTAGGGTGCGGCGAGGGCTACAACACGAGATTGTTGGCTCGTAAGGGAGCGAAGGTCACGGGCGTCGATTTTTCCGAGGCGATGATAAAACTGGCGAATGAGGAAGAGGAGAAGGAGCAGTTAGGCATCGAATACCGCGTGGGCGACGCCGCTGACCTGAAAATGCTGGCTGACAACACCTTCGACATCGTGTCGTGCTTCATGGTGTATATGGATTTCGAGGACATCGACGGCGTATCAAAGGAAGTTGCCAGAGTTCTGAAACCAGGGGGCGAGGCCATCATATCCATGCCTCATCCGTGTTTTGAGATGCGGCTGGAAAACGGAGAAAAAGTCTCCGGCTGGATATACGAGAACATGGACGACCCGGACGATCGCGGCGAGCCGCTGTATGTCAAGCAGACGAACTATTTTCAGGAAGGCGCGTACGTCCTGGACTGGAAGATGAAACGCATAAACAAGCACTTCAAGACCATCTCGTTCAGGCGGACGCTGACCGATTATGTCAAGGTTCTGGGAAAGCACAACCTTCTCATCTGCGACATGCTGGAACCGAAGCCGACTGCGGAAGGAATCGAAAAATTTCCGGAACTGGAAAAGATAAACAGGGTGCCCCAGTCGATAATTTTCAAGGCCAAAAAGGTCTGATCACATCGGGCGTTTCTCGCCGGACTCAGCCATCTCCACGGTTTTTTTAATCCTGCGCTCCCGGGTCTCCGGCCTCTTGGCGTCGTTTATCCAGTGCAGGTGTATTTTCCGGTGCGAAGGCGGGAACTTCGCCCAGTTCTCCCTGGCCTTCTTGTTCTTGGCAAGGGCGGCGGTCAGGTCTTCGAGCTCTGGGATGTGCTTGGGCACGACAGGCGGGCCCTCCGTTGCCTTTCCGTCCAAGACGGCCTGAGGAATGATTGCCAGGCCGGCGTCGGTCATCTTCTTCTCCTTTATCATTCTGTGAACTCTGGCCACGTTCGATTGCGCCCAGATGCTGTTCTTCCGCCGGGGAGTAAAACGACGTGTATATTTTTCTTCATCTATCGACTTAAGCAGACCGTCGATCCATCCGTAACACAAAGCCTCTTCCACCGACTGGTCGTAGGCGACACTTGGTTTTCCGGAATTTTTCTTATAATAAATAAGCCATATCTCTTTTTTCTTGGCGTGGTTCTTCCGAAGCCACCTTCGCCATGCGGCCCTGTCCTTCGCCGTTGTTGTCTCTCCGACTTCCATTCTCAGCCCATATCCAAATGGAGAACTGTGTATAAATATCATCATGAAGATTACCCTCCGATGGAAACACCCATGCAGGCCCAGGCCCAAGTCCCGGTAGAAGAACCGGCCGACGATGTCCAAACACAAAAGCGCAAGAGGTCGAAAGCATATATGGAATACAAAAAGATGCTGCTCAAACTGAGCTGGCTCGGCACCATCGGCGGGGCCCTGATGGCCGGCATGTTCTTCCTTAATAATATGGATATCACAATTATGACCGATGGGTACCATGCCAGCCTGTTCAATCTGGCACATTGGGATATAATTCGCAATTACGATGGGCACGAAGTCCATCTGAGAACTGGCTACGAGATACTCTTCGGCGTTTTGATTCTGGGGCTGATTTCGATTCCCCTCTCATTTCCTAGGGACGGGCTCGCCAGAGGCGGTGCGTTGGGTTGCGGCGCTGTTGGATTGTTCTGCCTGGTAGCAGGATACCTCGATTTTACTGAATACGACAGTAGCTGGCTTGTCCGGCCGGCGTACGGTTTCTACATCACGGTCATCGCCGGAATAATCATCGTCGTGACAAACGGCTACGCGCTGTACCTGATCCTTATGCGGGAAAGGAAGAAAAAACGGTGGTTTCGAGAGAAATATGGCGACGATGAGGAAGACAAGGATGATGCTAATGATGATTGGGAAGAGGATTAGTGTCTTACAGAAAGTATGATTTGTATGATTTTAGTGATAAATATTATATATTTGATTTGATTTCATCTTCTCAGTGATAGTATGTTGAGAAATCATCAATTCTATGGGAGTACGACGGTCGGAGAGCGCGGCCAGATAGTTTTGCCATCCAAGCTGCGGGAGGAACTCGGAATCGAAGCCGGCGATAAATTGCTGGTTATGAGCATGGGGCCCGAACACAGCAAAGGCATCATGATAATGAAGGCTGAAGTCCTGAACGAAATGATGGCCAAGATGAGCGCCCACCTCCAGACAATGATGGAAAAGGTCAACGGTGAAAAGTAGGCGGTGAGTGAATGGAAAACATCGCAATCCAGACAGATAATCTCACAAAGAAATTTGGAGACCTTGTGGCTGTAGATCACGTCTCGTTCGACGTGAAAAAAGGAGAGATTTTCGGATTTCTCGGACCAAACGGCGCGGGTAAGACCACAACGATACGTATGCTTTGTACGCTGAGCGCGCCGACAGAAGGCACGGCAACAGTTTCCGACCTTGACATAGTTAAAGCGGATAGCCAGGTGCGAGAGCATATCGGACTGGTGTCGGAGAAGATGATAATGTACGACCGCCTGACCGCCTATGAAAACCTCAAGTTCTTCGGCAAGCTTTACAACATACCGAAGGAGGAGCTGGAGAGAAAAATCGATGAGCTTCTGAAACTTGTCCAGATGGAGAAATGGAAGGACAAGTTAATAGGTACATATTCTACCGGCATGAAGCAGCGCATCAATGTGATCCGGGCCCTTTTGAACGACCCGGAAATCTTATTTCTGGACGAGCCGACCCTGGGACTGGACCCGCAATCGACGGCGGATATCAGGGAGTTCATACAGAAGATAAATACAGAGCAAAGAACGAGTATCATTCTCACTACCCATATGATGGTTGAAGCGGACATGCTCTGCGACCGTGTCGGCATCATCGACCGCGGAAAGATCGTAGCACTGGACACGCCCGCTAACCTGAAGAAGATGATATCCGGTTCAGACACCACTGTGGTCGAACTTGAAATCCCCAACCTCACCAATGACCTGGTAACCAGCTTGGAAGCGCTGGATTGTGTAAGTGCATTGACTAGGCTGGACAACACCAGAATCAAGGTCCAGGCGAGCGGCGATGAAGCCTTTGACAGCATCATCGACTGCGTCAGGAGCCAGAACGGTAAGATCAACGCTGTAAAGAACATAGAGCCGACCCTTGAGGATGTGTTCCTGCACATAACCGGCCGTGAGGTCAGGGACGTGGCTAACGGCACAATCAAGATGCCGAGCGGTCCGGGCCGGGGCCCCCATGGTGGCGGTGGAAGAAAGTCGAGGGTGAGGTGATGAAATGAAGAAAACACTCAACCATTCATTCTGGATCTGCTGGAAGGACCTGCTTGATTTCACCAGGTCAAAGATGAGCGTGGTCATGATAATACTCATGCCCCTGTTCATGATGGTGATGGTCGGTTTCATCTACACCGATTCGGCCCCGGACCTGAGCGAGACCCCGATTGCAATCACCAATCTGGACGACGGTCTGGCCGGCACTGCTTTTTACGACAATTTAGTATTCATGAACAATGCCACGGGCATGATGGACCTCAGACCTGCGGAGAATATGGATGATATCAGGTCGGGCATTTATGAAGGTGAACTGGACGGCGGAATTCTCATATCGCAGAACTTCACAGAGGACATTACTGCCGGAAACCAGGGGCACATAACGATAATCTCCGATCAGTCCAATCCGCAGCTATCGGTGCAGGTGGAGATGGTCCTGACGATGGTCGTGGAGCAGATGGGAAAGAATGCCAGCATGGCATGGATCAACGCCACGAACAACATTCCTTACAACGAGACGCTGACAATAATCGAGCCCTACGTTGTTGATGTGGAGGAGCTGATAGAGGGCGACCCGTCCTATTTCCAGTTCGTTGCTCCGGGAATAATGGCGATGGTGGTCATGATGTCTTTGATGACTGGCTTGCCACACGCAATATCATATGAAAAGGATACGGGCACGCTCGATGGCATGCTCGTCGCGCCGATTCGTAGATTGTCGATAATCCTCGGAAAGGTGCTGGCACAGACGACCAGGGGAATGCTCCAAGGTTTGATAATCCTGTTTCTGGCCATGATATTGTTCGGTGTGACCATCTACGGTAACATACTGCTCGTGCTGTTGGTCATGTTCCTCAGTGTCTTCAGCTTTGTCGGCCTGGGCATATTGATAACGTCATTCAGCGACAAGGAGGAAACTGCTTCCATGATGATGATGACCCTGATGTTCCCCATGATCTTCCTGGGCGGGGTACTGTTCCCGATAGAGCAAATGCCCGGGTTCATGCAGAGCATATCCCAGTTTCTGCCGTTGACCTATGCATCCAGCGCCCTGCGGAAGGTGATGAACCTCAATGCCGGGGTGGGTGACATAACCAACGAATTGATATTCCTTATTGCCTTCGGCGTCATATTCCTATTCATCGCGGTCCCGATGTTCAAGAAAGCGATGAACAGATAATCCCAAATAGGTCAAACGCAATCTGCTGCACAATGAGCGGAACCCTCACCATCTCGGCGAAGAACCTCGGCAATCTGGCTTACTCCAATTTCTGCCCCAGGTGCTTCTGGATAAAACTGCATTGCCGCTTGCCATATCAAATATTTCCGAGCATATTCTCGCACATCGACGGCTATACTAAAAAAGTATTTCACGCCTACATCGACAAGCACGGGAAACTGCCCGACTGGCTCTCCGAACTCGGCGAGGTGAAGGGCTACGAGGAGCCCCCACACTGGTCGCGCTACAAGATCCACGACGAGGAGCTGGATGTGACTTTGCGAGGCGAGGCAGATGCCATCTTCATCATGAAGGATGACTCGTACCTCATCGGCGACTATAAAACCTCAAAATTCAAGGGCAAGAAGGATTCCCTCATGCCCATCTACGAGGTCCAGCTGAACGTCTACGCCTACATCGGAGAGAGGCTGCAATACACCCCGATAAAAAAGCTGGCCCTGATCTACATGGAGCCGAGCACCGGGGACGACAAGGCAGCCGATAAAAGGAACTTGCTGGATGACGGTTTCGCGATGGAGTTTTCCGCCCACATCCTCGAGGTCGAGCTGCGTCCCGATAAAATCCCGCTCTTGATGAAAAAGGCGAAGGAAATATACGACATGAGGGAGCCGCCGGAGGGTAACGCCGGCTGCAAGGACTGCAAATATCTCGGAGACCTGACCAGCTTGGGCCCCGCCTCCGGTAAAAAACAGCAACGCCTCAATGATTTTTGAAAATGCCCAGAAAGAATTTTAAACTGTGTTAACATTGTGCAACTGGGAGGACCGTCGTTGGATTACGGGATCATTGGAAGAGAGAACGAACTGGCTCAGCTGAAAACCCACCTGGACGAGAGCATCTCCGGCGCCGGACAGGCCGTATTTATCTCGGGAGAGGCCGGTATCGGTAAAACCCGACTGGTCGACGAGTTCCTGGCCGATGTCGAAAAGAAGGAAATCCAAGTATTCAGGGGCGCGGCGGCGGCAGACGTAATCCACCCGTTTCTCATCTTTTCAAGGGCGCTGGCCGACCAGCTCGAGCGCCCCCTGCTCAGGGAGCAGGAGTTCGTGACCTTCACCGAAATCTTCGTGATTAACCCTGCCGGACTCTTGGTCGCGAAGGCGTCCGCCAGGGAGAAAGAAGAGCTGGACGGCGATATTATCACAGACATGCTTTTGGCGGTCCAGAACTTCATCGGCGATTCGTTCGACATGAGCCCCGAGTCAAAGACCGGTCTGGGGCGGCTGGAGTACGGGAACATGAAGATACTCATCGAGCACGGTGACCATGTGTTCCTGACCGCGGTCTTCGAGGGCAGCGAGCATCCGGGGATGCGGAAGATTCTCGAGCGAACCCTGAAAGACATTGAGATGCGGCACGGCCAGATGCTAGAATCCTGGGGCGGGGGCGAATCTGAAATGGAACCCGTGAAGGATACCATTTCAGAGATGGCCCAGACCCGCTTTCTGGTGAAGAAGGACCTAGAAGGAATCAAGCTGGACAACGAGAGGATAAGAATCGCTGACCAGTTGCTGCATAATTTAGTTGGCTTCGCCGAAGTGGAGCCAGTCCTCTTGCTTCTCGAAGACCTCCATTGGGCTGACGAGTCCTCGCTCTTCGTTCTTGAGTATCTGGCCCGGAATGTCGGGCGCGAGAAGATCATGCTGATGGGAACGATGAGGCCGGGCAGGAGCGAAGCCCTGGCTGCGACTGTCGAGCGTGTTTCTGAAGCACCTTATTTCTCGATGATGCCCCTCGTCCGCCTCGGCGAAATTTTCGTCGGAGAGCTCATCGGCCAGATGTTCCCTAAGAATGATTTCCCGGAGGATTTTTCGACTTCTCTCACGAAGGAGTGCGAGGGCAACCCGTTCTACGTAATCGAGATGCTCAGGCAGATGCTGGACGATGGCAACATCGTCCTCGAGAGCGGAAAATATTCGCTGACCGGCCACGATTTCACGATCCCAAAATCCATCGAGGAGGTTATCCAGAAGAGGCTGGAAAATCTCGAGCCAGATGCCATGACCTTGGCAGAATACGCCTCCTGCATCGGTGCGAATTTCGACAAGGGCGTGCTGACTTCGCTGGAGACCCTGAAAGACCCGCTGGCTGTTCTGGAGAAGTTGAATACATCCGGCCTGGTAATCGCGAAGAACGGAAGCGCCGAGTTCACGCACGCCATCATCCAGGAAGTGATCTATCAGGGAGTGGGAGAGCGATGGAAATCCGCGTACCACAAGAGCCTCGGCAACTTCTACGAAACGAAGTACTGGAACCGGCTGGACGACTACATTTACGAGCTGGCCAGGCATTTCTCGAGGAGCAACGAGCACTTCAAGGCGTTCGAGTACTGTATTCAGGCGGGTGAGTTTGCGGAAAACGCGTTCGCCGCAGAGCAGGCTGTCGAGTTCTACGAAACAGCCATTTCCAAGATTCCCGACCTGCGGCTTGGCGACAGGGGGAATGTCGAGGAAATCGACCTGGACATCAGAATCGGTGGAAATCTTCAGCTGATTGGAAAATGGGACAGGGCCGAGGAGGTTTTCGGGAGTGCCGAGACCCTTGCGATTGATATCGGCAATCAAACCCTCATCGCGAAGAGCAAGAACTACCACGGCGACATCTTCAGGTACAAGGGCGATTACGACAAGGCCCTGGAACTGTTGAAGGACTCTTATGACATCTACATGGAGACCGGCAACAAGCTCGGGGCCAGCCAGGCGATGAACCACATGGGCCTAGTCTATTGGAATCTGGGAGAGCACGACAAGACGCAGGAGGCCTACGAAAAGACACTGGCCATCGCGGAGGAGGTCGGCGACAAGATAATCATGAGCAGGGCAACGAACAACCAAGGGCTCGTGCACTGGGCGAGAGGCGATTATGACGATGCGATGAAGTGCTACAAAAGAACGCTGGCCATCGCGGAGGAGCTTGACGACAAGAGGTCGATGAGCGTGACAATCGGCAACCTGGGAATCACCTATTACGCCCTTGGCCAGTATGACAAAGCCATGGAATGTTACGAGAAACGGCTCAGCATGGCAGAAGAATTGAACGACATGAGGGGGCTGAGCAGCGTGATGGGCAACATGGCCAACATCCATTATGCCTGGGGCGACTATCCCAAAGCTCTGGAAAGCTACGAGAAGAACCTTACCATATCCGAGGCAATCGGCGACAAGCGCGGAATTTCCATCACCGCGGGCAACATCGGCAACCTCTACAAGATACTGGGACAATTTGAAAGGGCCGAGGAATGCTACGACCGGGCCATCGAGATCGCGAGGAACGCCAACCTGAAATACTTCCTGACTGGCGTGTTGTATTACAAGGCTGACCTGTATTTCAAACTCAGCAGGACCGAGGATTCGGTAATGCTTAATACTGAAGCACTGGCCATTGCCGACGAGGTGAAAAGACATGACATGCAGTACGACTCCCGCGTTCTCAAGGCGAAGTTGACAGCCCTCGAAGACAAGGATGCGGCAGCGAGTCAGCTTACCGAAATGTTCGAAAATTACTCGATGGACCAGGAGATAGCCGGCCTCAACTACGAGCTGTTCAAATTCACCCAAAACGAAGAAAACCGAAGCACGGCCAGAGACCTCTACTCGAAGCTTTACGAAGAATCGCCGAACATCATTTTCAAGGAGAGGCTCGAAGAGCTGGATGAAATTTAAATCCCGATGTTGAATCTCATCCAGCGTATCATGAAAGAGAGAAATGAAAAGTTGAGAGCCTGTTTTGGGCTCTCATTTATCCTGAGTAATATCTTGATACGTGGATCAGGACATCGTTTGTTCCGCGCTCTTTTGCGGTCCAGGCGACTGGTTTTGTTGCTGTCTTCATTTTTCAACACCTCCTATTTGTTGTTTCTAATACCTAATAGGGTGGTCAAAGAACATAACCAAACTGAGGAGAAATACCCACTTAATGGTCACTTCGCGGAAAAGATGTGAAAAATCCTAATCGTCAAAAACGGTGCCGAACATCCTGCAGACCGGTCCATCATTTCACTCTTATTGTTTCGAGGTTCATCGGCGCCCGGGTCTCGAACCCGAACTTCTTGTAGAGGCTGCTGGCCAAGTCAGAACATTTAAACTCTTCACCGTGGCCGACTAAAACTCGCTCCGGCCTCGGGTCCAGGCCGTCGATGTAATTCAAGAGCTGCATGCGGTCCGAGTGTCCCGAAAAGCCGTCGATCGTCTCGTTGTTCATCTTGACGTCGACTGTTATCGAACCTCCCCGTTCACTAAGCTGGATCTGCTTCCAGCCCTTCTGGATCCTGCGTCCCATCGTGCCCTCAGCCTGGTACCCGACGAAGATGATGGAATTCTTCGGGTTAGATGCCCATGCTTTAAAGTATTCGAGAACGGGGCCGCCGTTCATCATGCCGGCGGTGGCCAGCACTATGCACGGGTCCGGGTCGTCGCAGATTCGGAGGCGCATCTCCATGCTGTCAACTCTCTTGAAAATGTCCGAGAGGAACGGATTCTCGCCCTGCTGGAATATCTGGGTCCTGAGCGATGAGTTCAGAAATTCAGGATATGCGGTGTGAATCGCCGTCGCCTCGAATATCATGCCGTCCAGATATACCGGGACGGTGGGGATCTGTTCGTTCCTCATCAGGTCCTCCATGACCAGCATGACCTCCTGCGAACGGCCGACCGCGAAGACCGGAATTACAATCTTGCCCTGCTTGGCCAGTGTCCTCACGAGAACTTTCTTGAGCTGGGCGGACGCGTCGTGCCTCGATGGCTGGACGTCGTGATAGCCGCCGTAGGTGGACTCGATGATGATGGTCTCCAGACGCGGGAAGCGGTTTACCGCCGAGTTAAACAGCCATGATTTCTCAAATTTAATATCGCCAGTAAAGGCGATATTATACAACCCGTCGCCGATGTGGAAGTGAGCCGTGGCAGAGCCCAAAATGTGGCCGGCGTTCTGGAAAGTGAGACGGATGTCGGGCGAGATGTCGGTGGTCTCGCCATATTTCAGAGTAACGCAGCGTTTGACCACCTCGCGGACGTGGCTGGATTCGTACGGCGCCTTCTTCGCCTCTCCAAACGCCACCTTGATGTAGTCAATGCCGAGCAGCGACATGAGGTCACGGGTGGGAGCGGTGCAGTAAACCGGCCCCTCGTAACCGTACTTGTAGAGAACTGGCACCATTCCGGAATGGTCGAGGTGCGCGTGGGTTACGACAACACCGTCCAGCTGGTCCAGGGGCTGGAGTTCGGGTGCGTTGAGATAAGGATGGGCAGAGCCATCGCCCGAAGGCATGGCCCCGCAATCTATCATGACCTTGGAATCGCGGGTCATCAGGAGGCTGCAGCTTCTTCCGACCTCCCTAAAACCGCCGAGGGTGGTGACTCTCACCCAGTTTTCGCCCGACCCCGTCTCTCTCACCAGGCGGCGGCCGAGCTTTCTCAGGAAGTCGATTCTCTCCTCCTTCACGCTTCGGAGGTAACTTCTGACATCGCTGACCGTCTTGGAGGGTATCGGCGGCGCCCGCACGACCTTGGGCGCCCAGCCTATCGATTTCTTGAGGTCGTTGAGAAGCTCGCCGTGCTTTCCGATGACCAATCCGGGGGATATGGCCTCGATGGTTACCTCGCCGGTCTCGTCCTCGAAGAAGATGTCGGTGATCTCCGCCTCCTCCGGAATCGTGTCCCGAATGGCCTTCTCCGCATCCTCGGCGTTCGAAAGAAGCTCCGGGTCAGGCCTGATGGAAACCCTGCGCCTGAGAGATTGGGCCAGCAGCCTGACTAAGTCATTATTATCTGCAAACTCGTCCATGTTCTTAGTATAGATTACGATGATCGGACCCTCGAAGTCGATGCTGGTTATCTGGATGTTATCCGGCACCACCTTTCTTATAGAGGTCTCGGCCTCTTCCAGAATTCTCTCTACAGTCATGGAAATCACTTTGTCGGGCGGTTGTGTCAACTGGCCAAATCAGACCTAAGTCAACTTCATCTTGCCCATTCTCTTCTCTACATCCTCGTCGGTTAACTCTGAGAAACCCTTTTTGCTGATAATGGCGACGCTCATCCCGTTGCCGCTGGCCGCATCCCTTTTCATAGCCGCGTGAAGGGCTCTTATCGCGAGGTCGGCTCCCTCGCTCGTCGTCATTCCGTCCTTGAAGTGGTCCTCAAGAACACCATAGACATATGGCGAGCCAGACCCTGTCGTGACATAATCGTCAGGAATCGATCCCCCTGCGGCGTCGAGAGAGTAGACGTGATGCCCGTCCCCGTCGACACCGGCAACCAAGAGCTGAACCCAATATGGATAGTACCGCCTGCCGTTCAGTATGTTGGACATCATCGTCGCCGCTGAGCGGAGAGGCATTTCGCGCCCCTTCTTCATCTGATACAGTTCGGCCTCGGCAGTCAAATACCGGGCCAGTATCTGGGCGTCGCCCACCAATCCGGCAACCGTCAGCCCTATATTGTCGCTGATCTTGAACAGCTTCTTCGTCTTCTTATGGGCAATGAGAGTGCCCATTGTGGCCCTGTGCTCTGTCGCTAACACCACACCGTCCTTGCAAGTAAGGCCCAGCGTGGTCGTTCCTTTCTTCAAATCTGTCGTCTTGTCGTCCATTTTTTCACTCACCTAAAATGTCTATGTGGCAAAGTACAAGAACTCTGCTCAAATGATGGTTTCCCCTCAGAAACCATCTTTTCATAACGGACAAATCCACATCATATTCCATATATATATAGATTTGTACCCTATTTCTTCTTTTTGTGGACCGAGCTGCGCTGGTTCTGGCTCTCAAAAAGAAGAAGAAGGATAACAAGAAAAACTCGCCAGAGCCTGCTCGCTCGGTCGTCACTTAGGAATCTAGTTATCATGAAACGAAAGCGATATAAGGAACGATTTCGATTTACTTAGGGCAAGCGGAGGAATGCCCAGTAAAAAC
>DAOVGM010000044.1 GCA_030672365.1 Methanomassiliicoccales archaeon | reverse complement strand
ACCTTGTTATTCATAAATGTCTTTGCGTTTGGATGGATTGTGGCAGGCGCCATACATTAAACAGAACATTTGCTTAGGGGGATTCATATAAGCTTTGAGTTTGAGTATTTTGTTCTCTCGCCAATGTCTATTCCAAGTTATCTCAAAGATATTGACAAAGTAGATGAGGCAAGGAAGGAATCCTATGATAAAGATAATTTCGATGTGGCGCTTGCCCCTTATGTTTCCATAGCTTCTAACATGGCGTGGCTTGTGCTTATCGTAATTCTATGTATAGTCGCATGGCAATCACCTTGGCCCCTCAATGTGATAATGTCCTTAGGGGTATGTTTTCTCTTTGTATTTTGGATAACCCCGCTCGCGTTAGTGCTGGTCTTGAAGAGGAAAAGAAGTAACAGACATCTTGTGAAACTCGCTTCCTTCATGAGTCCAGAATGTTACTGGATGGAAAGAATGGTGATGAATGATACGGCTACTTTAGCCAAACTCGAAAAGGAAGAAAAAAACGTGAGAAATAACCTCAACAAAATGAAAGAGAGCGGTAGACTGGTCGCCTTCGGCCACATCGCTTCAGTTCCAGTTTATGTACCATCAAAAAACCGTTAGCGTACGCGAATACCACTTTTTGAAGTAGTGAAACGCAAATATATCAGCGTGAACCATTTTGTGCTAGGAAAAGGAGAGTTGAAAAGCTAAAGATTTTGCGTAATAAACGTTCATGCGTTCCGAGCAGGTAGGGGACCTATTTCGTGTCATTTTCACGAAATATTGTAGTTGTGCATTTTGACTTCAGAAGTACACGACTATAAAAGCAAACACGTTTTCAAATATAATGATGGCAAAGTGTTTGATTATATTTCGGGATGCGAAGCGAACCTAAATAAGGCCAGCGCCACTAAATCCATACAATCCTCGCAGGTTCCTCGCTCGGAGCAAGGATTTAGTGAAAGAATATCTGTATAATTTTCATACTGGCAAATATTATATACTCCTGACCATTACTTGATACCTGGAGACCTCAAACATGAGTAGAACAAACCGCCGAACTCATAATTTTTTTTATAAGGAAATCAAGCCAGTAAGGAAATGGTGGCGGAAAAGAAACCGGCTTTTAAACAAGGCAAACCTCAGGAAGAACCTAGAGGTTGAACACTATGACAGAACACAAGGCTGGCTATCTTGGTGACCATCTATTTAAATTGTATTACATTTTAAATTTTATTATTACAACGCGGTTGCAGCTATCGGGAATAAATCACAGAGGGCTTAAATACAACGCTTTCGATTCACTTGTCACCGAGCGAAATCGTAGGGGAAGCGCACACAATTGATATCATAACCTCTAAGTGATTCCAAAAAAAAAATTAAACCATAGATGTTTCACTTTTTGCTCTTTGCAGGAAATAAAAATATGTATGATTTAATCATAATTGGTGGTGGGCCATCTGGATCTGCAGCAGGAAGGGTTGCAGGGAAAATGGGCTTAGAAACTCTTTTGATTGAAAAAGAGAAATTCCCACGCTACAAGCCCTGCGGAGGGGGCTTTTCTGAACAAGCAATGTCATATTTAGATTTTGAAATCCCTCAACATATTCATGAAAGAGAAATATATGGCGCGAGAGTACACTTTAAGGGACAAATAATTGAAAAACACAAAGACTATCGAATTGCAACGATAGTAACCAGAAGTGTATTAGATGAATATTTATTAAATAAAGCTAAACAGACGGGGATTGAAATAATTTTTGGAGAAAAAGTTATTGATTATATAGAGAACCATGACTATGTAACAGTACATACCAATAATATAGAATATAAAGCAAAATTTGTAATTATAGCAGAGGGGTCTCAAGGATTTTTAAAGAATAAAATAAGAGAAAAAGATAAAAAACATGAATATGGAATTTGTATGGTTACAGAAATCGAAGAGAATAATGAAATTATAGATGAATACATCCACAATGCCATAGATATTCATTTCGGTGTAGCTAATTTAGGATATGGATGGATATTTCCGCATGAGAGTTATTACTCTGTAGGAATTGGGGGAGTAGCTAAATATTTACCAAATCCTAGGAGGACAATGATTGAGTTTTTACGTTCAAATGGATTTAATGAAAAATATAAGTTGAGAGGGCATATCATCCCTGCTGGAGGAATAAAAAGAACTATAGCAAGTTCTCGAGTTGTTTTCAGTGGTGATGCGGCAGGATTTGTAGATTCGTTTTTTGGAGAAGGTATTGCATATGCAATTAAATCTGGGCAAATTGCAGCAGATGTAATATCAGATATTATCTTAAATAGCTCCAATCTTAGCTCGTTAAGAAAATATGAATTACGTTGCAGGCAAGAATTCCAAGATAATTTAAAATATTCACTTATGCTCTCAAGGATGATGCATCGCTTTCCTAATATCTTTTTCAAGATTTTTACTAGCGATGAGGATGTTCTTGACAAATATCTTGAGGTTCCTGCTTTAAAATGCACATATAAAGATTATATTAAATGGTTAGTCCCAAGGATTCCACAGTTTCTTTTTATTTAGGCAAACCAATTTGAATAACTGTATTTATAAAAAGTATAGATTAATGCATAAGGATATAGCCGAAAGCGTTTACAGCGCTCGGAGCAGAGTGTTGGCGAAGCCAAGGGTCAGTGTAATTAATCATTCCCACTCGATCGTGCCAGGCGGCTTGTCCGTGATGTCATAAACAATTCGATTTACTTTATCCGGCATCGTGTTCGTGATCCGCCTGCTGATTCGTTCCAGCACTTCGTGGGGCACTTTGGAGTATGCCGCCGTCATCCCGTCTATCGACTGGACTGCGCGGACACAAATTGTGTACCCGTATGCGCGGATGTCCCCCTGCACCCCGACCGTCTGGACAGGTGTCAGTACCGCGAAATACTGCCAAGGCAGTTCCATCTTGCCTGCCGCGGCGGCTGCCTCCAGCTCCTCCTCCACTATCCAGCAGGCCTCCCGAACGATTTCCGCACGTTCGGGTGTCGGCTCGCCGATGATTCGCACGGCCAGGCCCGGGCCTGGGAATGGCTGCTTCTCGGCAATTGAGATGCCCAGGTACCTGCCGAGCTTTCGGACTTCGTCCTTGTAGATGTCCCTCAGTGGCTCGATGAGCGTGAGGTTCATTTCTTCCGGCAGGGCGCCAACGTTGTGATGCGACTTGATGGTATCCCGCAGCTCCCCGCCGCTCTCTATCCAGTCGGGCGCTATCGTGCCCTGGACGAGATACCGCGAGCCGAATTCCTCGGCCTCTTTTTCGAAGACGCGGATGAAAGCCTCCCCGATTACCCTCCGTTTATGCTCGGGCTCGGTAACTCCTTTCAGGCCATCGAAGAACTTCTGGCTCGCATTGACAACTCTGAAATTAACACCCATTTCAGTCAAGAGTTCGGAGACTATCTTCGACTCATCTTTTCGCATGTAGCCGGTGTCCACATGAACCGCCAACAGCTGGTCACCGATCGCCCTGCTGACGAGCACGGTGGCGACTGTCGAGTCCACGCCGCCCGAGCACGCGATAACCGCCTTGCCGTCGATGTCGGATTTGAGTTTCTCGATAGCGTCATTCGTGAACTTCTCCGGGTCGAACATCAGATTCCCTCGTGATAGGTGCTGGCATCTTCTATTACCCTTGCTTGCTGGGCGTCCCTGTGCGCCTGGATGCGTTGGCTAAGTGCCTCGTCGGATATTGCCAGTATCTCGGCGGCTAGAAGTGAGGCATTCTCGCCCCTGTCAAGGCCCACTGCCGCGACTGGAATTCCCGGCGGCATCTGGACTATGGATAGGACCGAGTCAAGGTTCACCTTTCCGCTGACTGGCACGCCGATGACCGGCTTTATCGTGTGGGCGGCTACCACTCCGGGCAATGCTGCGGCGAGGCCGGCGATTGTGATGAAAACCTTCGCCTCGCTCTCCTCGACGAGCTTGGCCAGGTACTTTGGGGTTCGATGGGCCGAGGCGACCGTCAGTTTGTACTCTATGCCCAGCTCTTTCAGAACAACGGCTGCCTTCTTCCCAACTGGCTCGTCACTTTTGCTGCCCATTATGATTAGCACTTCTGCTGCCATGAGGAGGGAAAAAGGAAAAAGATTATTAAAGGTTGGCTATGGGCCATTAGATATTTAAGATTTCATTATTGCCAGCAGGAAAATTCCGAGTGCGACAAGGGCACCGAGGGCTGCGGCAATGATTACCAGGATCGATTGCACGATTATATGCGATAGCCAGAAACCTTGTGGAAGCATGTCTCCGAGTAATGGGTCCATAAACAAATCTGTTGTGAAAAGAATCCATAGGAAACCGAGAACTATTCCACCTACAGTCAGGCCTGCACCTATCTTCCTGCTCTTTCCGCTTCCGAAATATACGGTAAATATACCGACTATCAGAAGGAATAAGGCAAAGGTCATTATCATAATAGTCAAAAATTCCCAAAGTCCCACAGTCATGCATCTCACCTCAGAATTTTATACCTGTCAAGGTCTTGGTGTCAATGACGCCGGGTATCGTTCTTATGCTGTCCACGACAACCTGCCCCAGAATGTTGAAGTCATCGGCGGATATCTTCGCTATCAGGTCGTATTCGCCGAAGAGCGGGTGAAGTTCCACTATCTCCTTGACTTTGAGGAGTTCGTTATACACCTCATGTTCCTTTGCTGGTGCAGTTGAAATAAGCACAAAACCTACGGCCATTTTAACACCGTCTCTGATAAAGGCGCGATTGCGTATAAAGGTTTCGACCTCAAGAATGTCAAGCCAGATAGTTTATCGTGGCGTATAACAGATGCATTGCCAAAAGGGGCACGAAAAGCATGAGAAAATCGTCGTCGATGTGCTTGTGCGACGGCTTCTCGACGGCGATGGCCACGACAGATGCGACCGCGGCTATCAAAATGATTACTGGCAGTGATATTTCCGAGAGAAAATAGATGCATGTGAAGGTGATAAGGAAATAGACGGCTAGGGGAATGTGCGGGTAGCCCTTCATCTTACGTTTGCGTCTCTTGTGCTTTCGCCTCTTGCGCTCTCGCTTATGACTCTTCCGCATTTCACCTATGAGCGGGTCGACCCAGCCGATGCCCCAGACAGCCGGCACAACGAACATCATCGGGAAGAAGAGGAAACCGAGGGTTATGCCGATGGCCGCCCAGGCATATGCGGACAGCCTGCCTTTCTCGTATTCCCTGAGCCCGACGAAGACTTTTCCGGTAGCCAGTCTGATTATTTCGAAGGCCATCAAGCCGGCGAAAGCCGTCAGGAGGATGTTATCTCTCCCGATGCCCAGAAAGTCTTCCGGCATGAGATAGTAAACGAGGAAAACCGGGGCGCAAAGATGGAAGCCGCGGCGGAGCAGATGCCCATAGTCCATGCTTCGATATTCACTTATATCCTTAAAAATCATTCGGGCAATTCGGATGCCAGGTAAACGAATGTGTGGTAGTCATTGAATGCGCTGACTTCCAACAACTTTCGTTCGATGACAAAGTCATAGCCGGATTCGAATTCATTCCAGAATATGCCGTTGTCCAGGCCTTCCACCTCGGCCCGTGTGTAGATGTTCTTCTCCGGATGCCAGAAGTGCAGTTTGTCGCCCTCGCCGTCGGGGAAGGTCAGCGGGCTGGCCACCGCCGCCCCCTTCCATTCCGCAAATATGAGGTCCGTGGTGATGTTCAAAGTATACGGTTTATTGCTTATCGTGGTGGGAATCCTTACGCCCTCACCCATATCGTCGAATGTGACCGTGATCTGCGTCTCGCCGTCGATGGAGGTTATGAAATCGATCTGGCCCGCCACCTCGTCAGAGATGTTCTGCAGCTCCTCCATGGCGATGTTGTTAGTGTGCCATTTGAAGAACCCGAGGAAGAAGGCGATCAGGATGAAGACGACTATGACCACTGTAATTTTCGAATACAGCCAGTCTATCATCAGCCCACCACGCTCACGTTGGCGAAGAGGTCGATTCCCCTTCCCAGTTCAAACCGGCTGTCCCTCTCGATGGAAATACGGATGCTGTGCTTCCCGCCGCCCATGGCCAGTGAGCGATATTCTCCCCCATCGAACTCTGCCATCGGTATCTCGGGGTCCTGGACGAGAATTGTCTGTGTAATTCCCTCAATGGTATAACTTATACTCACGACTTCGGGAAAGCCAGCATTTGGATTTGCTCCAAAAATGATTGCATCAACTCTAGTCGTCGCGCCGTCCCTGAAATCAACGTCCACGGTATCTACGTTCCCGACTCCGGAGAGATAGGCCATCTTTATTCTCGTCACCAGGTTCGTGATCTCGTTTCTTATCTCTTTTTCCGTTTTATCGGCATCCCAGTGATTGAACCTGTCAAAAGCGATGGGCAGGGATATGGCCAGAATCACGATTATGATAATAAGTTTGAAAGGAATGCCTTCTACTCCAAACTTGTTTCTCAGCAGGCGGCTCCTCATGGGCGGTCACCTGTTTTGTCTAACCGTTAATGACCGGAATGGTAGTGGTTTTCAAGATTCCTTCGTAACTGGCTTCGACGTCAAGCTGCCCTACGTTTGTGTTTGGTGGCAATGTCGGTGAATCGTTTAGATCTATTTCGATCGTCCCGTCCGCACCAGTTAACCCAGTTCCCACCGCGTTGTTCGGCCCCTCAATGACGAAACTGACGCCTTCCATCGGGTCGCCCTTTGTGCTGTAAGCGGTGCATATGATTGAGCCATCGGCAGCCGTCCAAGAATCGAGTATCGAGCCATCACTTTCCGGACCTACTGCTGTTATCGTGTTCAAAACAACGTTGCTCGGCATCCATGCCAGTATTGCCACGATGGCCACGGCCGTGATCACGACCAGTATTATCAGGTACAACGGCAGTCCTTCCAACGCCCCACTATCATTCCACTTTTTTACTCTCATCATCTTCACCCTCTAAATCATAAGATATTGGTTATGCGATTACTTTTGTGATATAAGATAGTTTTGATATAATAGTAATTTATTTGTCTGACTTACAACTTCGGGGTTTTCGATGACTGAGGATTATAAAGCCGCAGACGTGGAGAAAAAATGGCAAAAACGCTGGTACGATTCGGACATCTGGCAGGCCAACACCCAGCCGGACAAGAAGAAATACTTCCTGATGTTCGCTTACCCCGGGACCTCGGGTTTCCTGCATGTTGGACACATGCGGGGATACACGTACAGCGACATCATAACGCGATTCAAGAGAATGACCGGCCATAATGTCCTGTTTCCTGTCGGGGCGCATGCGAGCGGCAACCTTTCCCAGAGCTTTGCGAGAAAGGTGGAGAGGGGTGACCTGTACACACTTGAATTGCTGAAGGCCGGCGGCGCCTCGCCCGAGGAGATCGAGAAGTTGAAGGACCCGCTGCACGTTGTCAAATTCCTCAGCCAGGTTTACGTGAACGATTATTGGCGAAAGTTCGGATTTTTAGTTGACTGGCGAAGATTCATGACGACCATCGACCCCGGGTACCAGAAGTTCATCGAGTGGCAGTTCATGAAGTTGAAGGAGGCCGGCCTGCTCATTCAAAAGCCCTATTATGGAACAGCGTGCATGAACTGCGGGCCTGTGGCTGTCGACGCCTCGGAGACCGACATTTCCCAGGGCGGCAACGCCGAAAAGCAGCTCTGGACCCTTCTAAAATTCAGGATGGGCGAGGAATATGTGATAGCAGCCACGCTCAGGCCCGAGACTGTCTACGGCCAGACGAACTTCTGGGTGAACCCGGACGTTGAATATGTCAAGCTGAAGGTTGGGAATGATATCTGGATCGTGAGCGCCGAGGCCGCCGAGAAGCTCAGCTTCCAGATGGACGACATCAAGGTCGTGGGGACGATAGCTGGCTCCGAGCTGATCGGCAAGAAGGTCATCGCGCCGGTCATCGAGCGCGAGATCCTGATTTTGCCGTCGAAGTTCACAGACCCGGATTTCGGTTCCGGCCTTGTGACGAGCGTGCCTTCCGACGCCCCGTACGACTGGATTGCACTGGTCGACCTGGCCAACAATCCGGAGGAGTGTGCGAAACACGGTCTGGATTGTGCGGATATCAAGGCAATCCAGCCGATTCCTATTATCAATTCAAAGGGCTGGGGCCCGAATCCAGGTGTGGAAATCGTCGAGAAGATGGGCATTAGGAATCAAGAGGACGAGCGGCTCGAGGAGGCGACCCAGGAGATCTACAAGGTCGGATTTCACACGGGTCGAATGAACAACAACTGCGGCGAATATGCAGGCTTGCCGGTCGCTGTGGCTAAGGACCAGGTCAGGGACATGATGATCGCCATCGGCGTCGCCGATTTAATGTACGATTTGTCCGAGCCGGTGATTTGCAGGTGCGGCGGAAAGGTGATTGTCAAGCAGATACCCGACCAGTGGTTCATCAACTACGCCGACCAGGAGCTGACCGATAGGACAGTGGGGCACGTTGAAGACATGAACATCACGCCGCAGGAGTACAAGACAAACCTGCCCGGTATTCTCGACTGGTTCCAGGAGAGGGCGTGCGCGAGATTGGGCAACTGGCTCGGTACTAATTTCCCGTTCGACAAGCGCTGGATAATCGAGCCGATTTCCGATTCAACCCTTTACTCGGCGTACTACCTGGTCTCGCCGTATGTCAACGACGGCGGCGTCAAGCCCGAGCAGATGGACGAGGCCTTTTTCGATTACGTGTTCCTGGGCAAGGGCGATGCCAACGAGATTTCGAAGGCAAACGGCATCGGGCCGGATGTTCTGAGCAAGGTCAGGGCAGACTATGAATACTGGTATCCGATAGACATCAATTTAGGGGGAAAAGAGCACATGACAGTGCATTTCCCGGTCTACCTGATGAACCACGCGGCCATTCTTCCCTGGGAGGACTTCCCGAGGGGCATTCTGGTCAACTGGTACATCGTGATGGCAGGCGGAAAGGTCAGCAAGTCGAAGGGCGGGGCGCAGCCCATTCCGGACGTGGCCAGTCTCTTCACGGTGGATGGACTGAGGCTCTATTATTCGCACATCGCGAACCCATATGTCGACGTTGAGTGGGACGAGGCCAGTGTTCGAAACAGCCGCCAGCGAACGGAGAGGATATGGACCTTGGCGAACGAGCTCATGGACATCGACGGCCAGGCGGGTCCCATGGACGCCTGGCTCGATTCGAGGATGTTCGGGCATGTTCTGGATTCCCGTAATTCACTCGAAAAGTACGAGTTGCGGGATGCGGCCAACGCCACCTTCTTCGAGACCTTCAGCGACCTTCGCTGGTATGTGAGGCGCGGCGGGGCCAGCAAGGAAATCATAGGTCGGGCGCTCAACGCCTGGGTGCGAATGATGGCCTCGTTCACACCACACATGGCAGAGGAGTTGTGGGAGAAGATGGGCGGAGAGGGCTTCGTCTCGGTTGCCGATTTCCCGGAGGCCAGTGATTTCAAGATGGACAAAAGCATAGAACTGGCTGAGGAATATATCAGGGATGTCCAGGCAGATATTACCGGTATCTTAAAGATGACTGAAATTAAACCATCAAAGATTTGCATTTATACATTGCCTCAATTTAAAAATAAAATCTTCCAAATTGCCTTTGAAACAGCCCAAAATGGTATGCCAAACATGAGCACACTCATGAGCAAAGCCATGGAAGAACAAGACCTCAAAGAACGGGCTAAGGATGTAAGTGCATTTGGAGCCAGACTTGCAAAGAGTGCGTTCAAATTTGGTGATGCTGAAAAATTGTGGATTGAAAGAAAAATGAACGAAAAAACAATCATGGATTCGGTAAAAACGTTTTTCAGTACAGAATTCAAATGCGAAGTTGAGATTTATCAGGCGGATGAATCAAACATTTATGATCCACAGAATAAAAAATCAGCAGCATTTCCATTCAAGCCAGCTATTTTTATAGAATGAATTGGATATTAATCTCCTATCACTCTGGTTATCTGGAAGTTCTTGCCGTCGTGCATGAGTGTGAAGTAGCCGGTGTTGTGCTTCGTGCTCCTCATCTTGTCTATGACTATCTGCCTTGAGACGTCGTAGCCCTGCTGCTCCTTTCTCAAACGGATTATCCCGTCTGCCAGGAAGTCCTCGTCGTGCACGACATTGCGGTCCTCCGAGGCCTCGGCAATGAGGAACGTGGTGACACCGAGCTCACGCAGCCAGCCGAAGAAATGGAAGAGTTCTGCCCTGCGGTTTCCGACCTCGGCCAGCAGTTCTAAGACAGGAAGACTGTCGGCAACGAGGAGTTCGTACTCGTTGCTGACGTGCAGGTTCTCCGCATACATTTTAAAAATCTTCATCCAGCTCTGCTGCTCTGCCGAGGTGTCCATGTTCATCCTGAGATATCCCATGTCGACTATGTTGAGCTGGTCCTCGACCTCGTCGTGGGGCATTCCCAGGCCGCCCATGTGCTCTATGAGTGATTCACGCCCCTGCTCCAGCGAGACGTAAAGACCTTTCTTGTCCTCCTCCTTCGCGTTGTTCCACAGAATGTTGAATGCCACGGAGGATTTCATCGTTCCCGGCATGCCAGACATCAAAACCACGTGTCCTTTCGGAACTCCGCCGTCCATCTGTTCGTCCAATCCCTGAATGTAAGTCTTTATTCTCGGCCTCAAGTGAACACCAGCCCTTCAATAGAGTCGTGTGTTAATAAAACATTTTTTAAAATTACCAAAAAATAAAAATAATTAAAAATCGGGTTATTGTACAACAGTAGTAATTGGTTGATGCAAAGAAAATGGATTGGGA
>DAOVGM010000061.1 GCA_030672365.1 Methanomassiliicoccales archaeon | reverse complement strand
TCCAGATATCAAAATCTCTGGACATCGGAGCTCGGGAAGGAAATCAAGCGGGGATTGGTGCTGAGAAAGGCGTATCTGCAGATGGGGGACGCGGACATCGTGAAAATAACGGATGTGTTCAGAAACGAGAAGTTACTCGCTCTCCTCATCACCAGGGGGGACATCGACTTCCCCACCAGAGCGGCCAAGGCCGTGCTTTTGAAGGCGCCTAAACTGATGAAATTTTCCCCGATACTGCTGAAGTCTTTTCTCTAGTTTCGGGTATTTTCCCGGGTTGTCCAGTATGTAATAAGAGAATGCGATGAACGCGAAGAAAATCGTCAGGGCAACGAGAACGTAAAACGGCCACATCGGAATCGGTTTGAAGAGACTGAATGACGAATCGGGCAGTATACCGTCATACCCGAGCTCTGAAAGGTACGTCCGATTTATGCCGCTTTCGTCGACCTCGGAATTTGTGAGCCAGTCCCATTCGGTATCGTTGAAATAACCCCGGGAGGCCATGGCGTAGCTCTGATTTTCAAAAGTAAAGGCCAGCATGAATCTAACAAAGTAAGTGCTCTGTTTGAAATACGAGCCGTGAGGCGTCTGGTCATTCGTCAAAATGTAGAAAGACACCTCTCTGGACTCATTCGGGGCCAGCGGGTTCGCCGACAGAACGTATTCCGTACCTTTCCGCTCCCCGTCGACATAAATGCTCGGCGGCGACTGGATCGAAGAGACATCCAGCGCCTCGTCGATCGTTGTGTAGAAGTAAATCGAAGTCGTCAATGTGATGTTCTCCATCGAGACGTTTCCATTTGTCGGATTTCGGAGAGCCAGCATGAATTGCCCCTGACCGCCCGGCTCTATCACCGGCGTCTGCTCTATCTCGATCATTTTGTTGACGATTCCGGGGTCAGTGATCGCACCGCTGACACAGCCAGACGTCAGGATGACAAACACGACCAAAATACCGATATATTTGGGCCATCTCATTGTACATCCTAATGCTTTAATCCAAAAAAAGGTTTGTACAAACTATCAGCCCTTTTGGTCTGAAAGTTTACATTCAAGCAGCCGCGCCGCCGTCGGTTATCACACCGCCGGCAGCCATATGCTCACCTACTCGAAGCCTGTGTTGATGGCTTCGAGTTATTGCATGCAATTGGTGGAGCATACGGCAGTTATTCGGGTATATATTCAGTTAAATACTTATGTATGTTTTTCTTTCCCGATTGAGTTAAGGTATGGGGTTGAGGTTTAGGTTTGGTGGTCGTCTCGTTGTTTGATAGATTTTCATGGGGTGAAAAATGATACGTTACGGGCCATCTGGTATTCCGCTTTCCTGCAAGGGCAGGACATTGAGGGACGGAATCGAGGATGTCCACATTCTGGGACTGACGGCGATGGAAATCCAGATTCTCCGGACGAATGTCATCGAAAGGGTGGCGACCGAGGAAGAAATCGGATTGGTCCCCCGAAAGGCGCTGAACGAGATGATAGTTGAGGTCTTCAGGGGCACTGCAAAAAAGCGCGACCCGATTTCCCTGGATGACAAAATCAAGAAGGGAGATTTCATCTGGTCGATGACGAATGCCATAGCCAGGGATTACGAGCACCTGCACGAGCTCAAGGAAATCGCGCGGAACCTGGATGTAGAGATTTCAGTCCACACCCCGTATTACATGGACCTCATAGCAGAAAACGACCTGACAATCAAGAGCATCAACAGCATTCGTTGGGCCGGAATACTGGCCAAAGAGTTGGGAGCTACAATCGTAACCACTCATCTCGGCATGTACGGCAACGTTTCCAAGAAGACCGCCGCAAAGAGAATCAAGCAAAACATCGAGTTCATCAGGGACTGGTATCTGGAAAATGGCATCGACGTCCCCCTCGGTGTTGAGACCAGTGGCAGGCAGGAGATTTTCGGCGAATTCAAGGAAATCGTGAAATTGTGCAAGGAGGTGGAAGGGCTGGTGCCTATCATCAACTTCTCGCACATCCATGCCAGAGGCAACGGTGCACTGAAAAAGAAGGAAGATTTTCAGAACTTGTTTGACACGATTGCCCAATTCGTGAATAATAAATTTAACACGAACTTCTCCGGCGTGGAGCACGAGGACGGGAACGAGATTCGTTACACCCCTATTAAGAAGGGAGACCTGAAATTCGAACCGCTGGCCGAGTGTATTCTGGACAACGATTTCGACATCACGATCATTTGCGGCTCCCCGCTCTTGGAGCACGACGCGACATACATGAAAGTGATTTTGGAGAGGGTGCTGGCCAAGAGAGAGGCGAAGGCGGAGCGCCAGCGCTTGAAAGAGGACAAGAAGGAAGAAAAGGCCGAGAATAAGAATGAAAAGAAACCGCCGAAGACGGCGCCCAAAAAAGCACCCATAAAGGAGCCCAAGAAAGAAACTAAGACAGACAGAAAACAGGCTCCGAAGAAAAAGGAAGCCAGCAAGCCGAAAAAGGCTGCCGTAAAGAAGGAAACCAAGCCGTCCAAAACCACCAAAGGCAAAGATATGAAAGCGGGCACGAAAGTCAAAGCCGCGAAAAAGAAAAAATGAAGGTGTTTGATTGGAAGAATCAGAAGAATACATCATAACCCAAATCATGGAGACCCTCAAGAACAGTGACATCGGGGACCGCAAGAAGTTCGTCGAGAAGATTCTGGAATCGGACAAGATGTTCATTTACGGGGTTGGAAGGTCTGGCCTGGTCGCAAAAGCGTTCGCCATCCGCCTCGTTCAACTGGGGCTCAAGATTTTCTTCGTTGGCGAGACGATCACTCCTATCGTAGAACCGAGCGACCTCGTGATTATCGTATCAAACACAGGCGAAACCATGTCCGCCATCCAGACAG
The DNA here is from genome assembly GCA_030672365.1 of Methanomassiliicoccales archaeon. Lineage (GTDB taxonomy): Archaea > Thermoplasmatota > Thermoplasmata > SG8-5 > JAGLSY01 > DAOVGM01. The sequence goes on along the minus strand of DAOVGM010000061.1, from coordinate 2,029 downwards.
CAAATATTGTCGGAAGGGTCGGCGCAGATGTTGTTGCGATAACAGCTAGCCCTCATTCGAAGCTCGCCCACGCCTCGAACATGATTATCCCTCTAGAGGTAAAACTCGACCCAACAAAATCCGGTATCGCACCTCTCGGCACCATTTTCGAGGACACGACCCTCATCTATCTGGACGGTATTATTTCCGAGATAATGAAGGAACTGGGGCAGGACGAGAAATCCATGCGCGGCCGACACGCAATATGGGTATAATGATAACTTCGTTTTCACTTCGTTATCATGAATACTCCCCGCCCGCCCCCTAAATGAAAAATCGAGACCTCCCACAGCCTTTTCATGCTTGAAAACATGTGCGGGTTATAAATATCTGTTTTTATAATGAAGTCTGGAGTGATAAAATGGAATGGCATGGCAAACTCAACAAATTGGACGATTTCCGATACGAAATCCCCAGAGATTACAAGAAGGAGATGAACACCTCCGGCATTATTTTCGCCGACGAGAAGTTGATCCGGCTTGTCAGAACGGACAACGCTCTTGAGCAGGTGGCGAACGTCGCAACTCTGCCCGGAATCGTAGGAAAATCGATGGCCATGCCTGACATTCACTGGGGCTACGGATTCCCGATAGGCGGGGTCGCGGCCACCGATTTTGATAACGGAATTCTGTCGCCTGGCGGCGTCGGTTTCGACATAAATTGCGGCGTGCGTCTGGTAAGGACAAACATGGAACTGGCTGAGATTCAACCGAGAGCGAGGGACCTTATCGACAAGATGTTCGAGAACGTACCGGCCGGCCTGGGCTCCAAAGGCAAAATCCGCCTGTCACCGAGGGAACTGGATGAAGTTTTCGACACAGGTTCCGAATGGGCGGTGAAGAACGGCTACGGCTGGGACTCGGACATCGAGAACACCGAGGAGAACGGATGCATGAAGAACGCCGATTCTTCCAAAGTTTCAGACAAGGTCAAAAAGAGGGGCGCGCCGCAGCTGGGCAGCCTCGGGGCCGGCAATCATTTTCTGGAGATACAGAAAGTGGACGAGATCTTCGAGCCGGAGGTTGCGACTTCTTTTGGAATTCACAAGGTCGGGCAGATCATGGTCATGATTCATACAGGTTCTCGGGGAGCCGGCCACCAGATAGCCACCGATTATCTGCGGGACATGGAAACTGCGGTTAAGAAATACGGAATCAATCTTCCGGACAGGCAGCTGGCATGTGCGCCGACAACATCCCCGGAATCTCAGGATTACTTCAAGGCGATGGCCTGCGGTGCGAATTATGCTTGGGTGAACAGGCAGATGATACTCCATTGGGTGCGCCAGTCATTCGAGCAGGTGCTGGGCCAGAAGGCCGAGGACATGGACATGAAACTCGTCTATGACGTGTGCCACAACATCGCCAAGCTGGAAGAGCACGAGGTCGACGGCAAGCGGAGAAAGGTCTATGTGCACAGGAAGGGGGCGACGCGCGCGTTCGGGCCCGGCCGCGACGAGGTGCCCTCGGCGTACAGAGACCACGGCCAGCCGGTGCTGATTCCCGGCGACATGGGGACAGCCAGCTACGTTCTGGCCGGCACGGATAAGGCTATGGAGGAGACGTTCGGCTCGACGTGCCACGGCGCGGGCAGGGTGATGTCCAGAAAGAAGGCCATCAGGAAGTTCAGGCCGGACCAGATCAAGTCGGAAATGGCGCGGAACGGCATCTACGTCAGGGCAGCCAGCAGCGGCGTGCTCACCGAGGAAGCACCGGGTGCCTACAAGCGTATCGATGACGTCGTGAACGTCACTCACGGCGCCGGTATCTCGAAGATGGTGGCCAGAATGACCCCCCTCGGCGTTATGAAAGGGTGATGGAGGTTGTCAACGTTGGCAATTCTATTTTTGTTGACAACCTCTGTTTACCCACCCTCCCCCACCAGCCGCCAAGAACGGAGCGATTCAATATTAATCTTGTAGGTACAATTTGCTTAATTCTGGTCGCGATCCTCGTTCTCAGGATATGGATCACCATAAGGGTGTATAAAC
>DAOVGM010000006.1 GCA_030672365.1 Methanomassiliicoccales archaeon | reverse complement strand
AACCGAGAAAATGGAGTTGTCCAGCGACATAGAGAATACGCCGAGGAACGTGAAAGTGGCTATGATAAAGATCATCGTGAAGACCATCGGCTTCATCTGCGACATGGACGACGACATGCTCTGCTTCATTATCGCGGGCTGTTTCTTCATGAGTTGTGCTGTCTTCGTCTCGTTCCTGGACATCCTGGCATCACGCAGCTGCTTGTTGAAGTCCTTCATCATCCGCTGGTTTCTGGCTGCGTCTACCCAGTCTATGAAATAATGCCTGATAACAGTGGTCATCATGATCATCAGGATACCGGCCATCAGAATTGTTACAACCGGATAATGGTCGCCGAAACCGATAATGGGGTGCAGTACGCTCCAGGCAATAGCCCCGACTGCATTTCTCATGCTCGGGACGAACATGATCCACATTGTTACGAAGAACATCATGAACATCATCATCTGCGAGCCGCCCGAGCCGCCGCCCGCCGGTGAGGAACCTATTCCGCCTGGTGCACTTTCCGACATTTTTCTCTCCACCACTGGCATAATGAAAATGGTATAATAGTTTTGCCATCGTCAACCTGTCAAAACACCCAGCGCCTTCTTCACACAGAAGTTCAGCATCGCCTCGACGTCGCCGACGCCACTCAAACCCGCTGCGCCGTCGTGCCCGCCGCCTTCTCCCCCGACCTCGCGGGCCAGCTCCTCCAGCATCTTCCCGAGATGAAGCCCGGCTTTCAGTGCGGAGGGTTTTGCACGGCCGGTAAGTCTGAATTCCTCCTTGTGCTGTGAAGCCACGAAAGCCACGTCAGCCCCCAATCCGAGAAGGCCGCGGGCGACACTGGACTCGAACGAACTGACCTGGGACGCGGCGACCAACCACCGGCCTTTTCTCTCGAATTTGAGACGCTGGCCTCCTTTCAGACGCGATATCTTTTGGGAAATCTCGTCCTGGCCGGTCGCTTCGAATAGAGCGAGGGCGTCTTGAATCGTCACGCCCGACGCCAGGATGATGGCGGCCGCATTGAGCAGGGTTTTCTCGGTCGCGTGGTGGAAATGACCGGTGTCACCGAGTATGCCGACAAGAAGGGCCAGACCGGTTTTCTCATCTGTTTTTTCAGGGCAACCGAGCAACTCCCATATCATCTCGCAGGTCGACGTCGCATCCTCGTCGAAAACAGAAAGTCGGGCCTCGCATTTTTCCGGCTGGCTGTGATGGTCGATGACTATGGCCTTCGACCAATCCAGTGTTTCGATTCCGAGCATCGTCGTGCTCGACGCGTCGACTACCACGATGTTGTCATAATCGTTAAAATTCACTTGGTCCAAAACCGCAATGCCAGTATCTTCGAGAAGCCGCTTTCCCACGCGGCTTATTCCGGAGGGGGCGTGTAGGTCTATTTCGTATCTCAGAGAAAGTGCGATTCCGGAGCCGACGGCATCCGCGTCCGCATTGGCATGGAGTATGGCCAGAGCCCTGCCTTTGGACAAGAATTTATCGATTTCGGGCATCATGTTGTCTGTTGCTGGTCCTGAAGCGCCTGGGTCAGCTCGTCCTGAAGAGACTGGTGCTGCTCCCTCATGACCTTTTCCTGCTTTTCGAGTGTCTTGACTCTCACTTCCAAGGTCTCTTTCTGCTCTTCCAGCTCCTTGACCAGGCCTTCCTTGTCGTCGTTCCTTATCAAAAGGCTGCCGATGCTCTTGTAGATGGGCGCGTCCTTCTTCGCCTTTCCCAGTTCCTCGAGCGTCTTCTCAATCTCGCTGACCTGCATGTCAATTTGATACTTCTGGGAAGCCAGTACCTGAACCTGCTGCTGCAGTTGCTGAAACTGCATCATCTTTCCCTGCAATTCCTCGTTCATCTCCATTTTATACCCTCCTAATCCTGGCCGGCCAGCTCGTTGGTTTCCATGGCCAGCTTCAGCCATCTGAGGTATGAGTTCAGGGCCGCCCTCAGCGAGCTCAAATCCTCCGACCGGATGGTTATCACGAGTTCGCCGTCCGCCTCCGCAATTACCACCTCTACCTCGGTGCGCGAGATGTCGGAGACGGTCTCAGGGGCCAGGCTTTTCTTCAGAATTTCCAGGTCTGGACAATCCCCGAGCCTTATCTCAGCCCTCATCATCAGGGGGGCATAAAGAAGGTTGCATATAAACAATTAGCGACCCATTTTGCGACCCGAAACTACGCCAGCGCCACGAGCAGGGCATAGGGGGGCGGGTATGCAATGTTGTGTCAAATGCACAACATTTTGTAGTTGTGCATTTTTTCAACAGAAGTACACAACTACAAAAGCAAATACGTATCATATCAATTATAAGCTATGTATTTGATTAAATTTCTGAGATGCGAAGCGAGCAGAAGTAACACCAGCGCAGTGGCGCAAGGGTGGGGGGAGAATAAACTGGATGGGGCGGAAATACAGAGAAAAGGGGCGGGAAAAAGGACTGGTTGGGCGGGCAACAACCCCACCCACTTAGTGGGGCAGGCAGCACAACCAAAACAAAGTTATAGCAAAATCACGATACTCATTCACAAATCACAGGGGGTGAAGAATATTCCTGAAAGTGTATACAAAATCATTGAGCTGGTAGGGTCCTCTCCGACAAGCTGGGAAGAGGCCGTCAAAGTCGCAGTCAACAAGGCGTCTCAAAGTCTGAGGGACCTGAGGATCTGCGAGGTCGTCAAGCTCGACACGAAGATCGAGGACGGCAAGATAGTCGCATATCGCGCACGGGTCCAGCTCTCTTTCAAATATCAAAGCGAGTGAATGAAAAAATGCTTGGCTGCCATAAACAATCTTCTTGCTGTGAGCCACGCTGCTATTTTCATAGATACGAGCCGGCGCGCTCCATGCCCTCGTTTATCTTGTCCAGGTTGTGCACCATCGGGCCGTAGGATACCCGCACAGCGTTCTTCAGGGTGCTGCCGAAGCCCTTTCCGGGAATGAACAGTACGCCGGTATTTTTCAGAACGTCGTGAACGAACTCGTCGCCGTCCCTCCCGATGTCCACCACAGTATACAAACCGCCTTGCGGCTCCAACCGCGGCATTCCGATGTGCCTGTCGATGGCGGCCAGCGTGACTCCGGCCGCCTTCTCGTAGTCCTGTCTGGCCTTGTCCAAATACGAAGCGAGGGAGCCGTCGAATAATGCCTCCTCAAGATAATCGACGACCGCCATCTGGTGCATCGTGTCGGGACAGAGAATGCTGCACTGCTGGACCCTCTCCATCCCGTCGATAATTTCGGGGTTGGCTTCCATCCAGCCGCCGCGCCTTCCCAGGCTTCTTGCCCATTTGGAATTCGAGTGAATGCTGACCATATTGGGGTAATCGTTCGGCGACCACGAATAGTATTCCGGGTACTGGCCGAAGTACTGGGTCTTGTACGCAAAGTCGATGACCAGGTACGAGCCGTACTTCTCGCAGATCTCATATGCGCCCTCGATGAACTTTTGGGACGCGATTTGACTCGTCGGGTTGTCGGGCGACGGAACTATCATGAGCCGGGGGCGGCGGAGGTTGAACAACTCCTCCATGTCGGCCAGCGTTTTGTCGACATCCGGCATGTAGGTCCAATTTTCTGTGTCCAGCACCTTGAGATAGGCGACTTCCGCCCGAATTTTCAGGCGGTCAGGGCCGCCCGGGTCGTACACGATACCGCTGTCGGTCAATCCGAAGACCATCTGGCCGTAGTAATTTGCGTAGGTCGGGTCGAGGAGGGCCACGTCCTCGCCGGGCTCCGCGCAGGCCAGGAACATGTCATAGGTCAGCTGGGTGCTGCTGTTCCCGACGATGATGTTATCGGGCCCGATGTTCTTCATGCCGAAAAGCCGCGTTTCCATTTCAGCCAGCAGTTCACGGTACCGCTGGTCGCCGAGGGTCGCGCTGTAGGCCCCTGTTTTATGAAACCGTTCCTTGTCATTGCAGATGTCCAAATATTTTTGGCGCAGCAACTCCGGCGCTTGGTGGTTCACCCAGCCCCCTCCGAACGATATCACATCGTCGGGGTCCAGGCCCATGTTTATGATGTTGCTTCTCTCGGCCATCTTCATGATCTGCCTTATCGGCGACGGCGTCTGTATCTGCTCCTGCACAACCTTGGAAAGCTTCGGCTTCATGTTAATCCCAATGCCCTATTACGCTGGCCTAAATAAATATTTGCGGGATTTGTGCGCCCCGAGCAGGCCAGTAGTTAATCGCGTCGCGCAGGGCGTGGGGGGCCGGGCACGCCCAGCGCAGCCGCGAAAGGGCGGGGGGAAAAGCAACTGGCCGGGGCGGGCAACATAATTTATACTAAGGAATTGACACCGAATTCAAGCAAAAATTAATTACCTCAAGACGACATATATGCATTTGATGGCAGCCGAGAAAGGACAGGGCAAGAAGAAGGCGAAACCGAAGGCGTCTGCTAAGCCAGCAACTAAAACGACGACTAAGAAGGCGGCGACAACGAAAACGACCAAGAAGGCCGCAACTAAAAAGACAACTTCAAAAATAGTGGAGAAAAAAACCGCTCCCAAGAAGACCGAGTCCAAAAAACAGCCTGCGAAGAAAACGCAGGCAGCCATATCCGTTGAGCCAGACTTGAAGGAAATCATCAAGCAGCTTGATAAGATAGAACGCAGCTTGAACAAGGTGGGGAGCAAGTTGGACGAGCTGAAAGGCACGAACAAGGACAACGTCAAGCGGTTGAACAGCCTTGAGAATAAACTGGAGACACGGATTAAACGTGAGGAGATGATGATGACCACCCTCGGTTATCACAGCCGCTCGAAGAAGGGCGACAAGAGCATGCTGGATGAGTTGGGGAGGGCGGTTTTGAAGAGCGAGGAGTATCTTCTTCACACGGGGAAAAGAATCGATAACATTCTGTCGGCTGTCAAGAACCACCGCGAGTATCTGGTGAAGTTGAACAAAAGGGTCTACAAGGCCGATGCAAGGGAGAAGATCCAGCTCGAGCTGGACATCATGAGCAACACCCTGTCGATCATGATCATCAAGGGGTTTGACTTCGACAAGAGCCTGCTCAAAGACATCGAGAGGGTCAAAGATATGATGGACAAAAAGGACTCCGAGGTGACAAAAATCAAGAAGCGAATGGACAGGCTGGACAAGAAATTCGAAGAGGAGTTGGAGAGGTTCGATTTCAAGAGCATCTACGAGAAAAAGAAGGATATACCTGGCTATGGTTAGGGAGTCAAATGTACATTAATGTACATACATTTAAATATTCGATTTTTCATATCTGTTGTTAATGGCAAGACCCAGGAAGAAAAATTACGAAACTGGCGATCAGATTCATTTCTTGATTTCAGACGATTTTGTTTCGACTGCAAATCGATTTTTCGAGCACTGCGATGCAAACATGATTAACGCATCCGCTGCGATGAGACGGGCCATGACGGAATGGCTTGATAAGTATTCCGGCTCAAGCCCTATCGTCGAAATTCCGCTTGCTTCCGGGCCGCAGCAGACAACGGCTATCGAAGACGCCTTCATCATTTACAGGGACGGCGCATTGCTGGCTCACGCAACGAGCAGGGTCATCCCGAACCTCGACATGGAGCTGTTTTCCAGCATGCTCACGCTCATCCAGGCCTTCATAACAGAGAGTTTTACAGATTTCAGAGATACGGGTTTGCGTATGATAGAGTTCGGCGAGCGCACGATAATAATCGAGCCCAGCAAAACATCAGAAATAATACTGGCTATAGTATATTCAGGTGAAATGGACCGCTACGCCATCGACGATATTGCCAATGCGATTCTCTACGAGATAGAGTTCACTTTCGGATATGAACTGCGGGAATTCGACGGCAACCTGGAAAAAGTTCGCGGCATGCGGGAGATAATCATGAGCCACTTATACAATCAGTAATCATTCCGATTTTCTGAGTTTTTTAGTGATGGCCAGAAGTTGTTGTCTATCCTTCTATGTCTCCTTGATTATTAATCTTGCCAGTGTTTCGAATGTGGTTTCGACGTTGATGCCTGTCTTCGCACTGGTCATGTACGAATCCGCGTTGTAGTTTTCAGCGATTTTCTTGACATCCTCGGCCGAATATTGGGCTTCGTCCTTCAAATCGTTCTTGTTAGCCAGTATTATCAACGGAATGTCGCCCGATATTTTGGTCAGTGCTTTGACCCAGTAATCGACATTGTCAAGTGTTTCCTTCCTCGTCAGGTCGCAGACGATAAGGCCGCCGGTGACGTGCTCGAAAGCCACCGACTCTATGATTCTGAAGTGTTTCTGGCCCATGACGTCCCAGATCATGAGACTGACCTGGTAATTCCGGTCTTCGATGCCGAACGCGACCTCTTTCTTCATGACCTTTGCACCGATTGTAGAGATATAGGAATCGTCGTACTGGTCGAGGACAAATCGCCGGACCAGACTTGTTTTGCCGACAGCCGGGTCACCGACCAGACATACCTTTTTTATAAATTTCGTGGGCTTAACGTCACTCATCAAATTCACAGTAGTAAAAAGGACGAAGGTGTATTAATAAATTATCCGATTTTTTCCAAAATCGATTTTATTTTCTCAATTCTGGTGGTCTCGTTCTTTTTGATATACCATTCGAGGGCATCTTCCAGGTATTTCCTGGCGTTGTCTTTGTCGCCCTTCTTGTAATGCATTAAGCCGAACTCCTCCTGGGCGAGAGCCAGATAGTCGGGTGACGTCTCGTAGATAACGAAAGCGATGCTCTGTTTGAAGTGGCTTTCGCTGTCGCCCCACTCTTTTCTCTCGCGGTAGTATTTTCCGTACATACAATGGAGCTTCGAATGCGCAATGGGATCTGAAAAGTCAGCCAAAATCCTCTGGGCCTTGTAGAGATGTTCCTCGGCCTCGTCGACGCGACCATCCTCGATGAGTGTGCTGGCCAGGTTCGTCATGGTCCAGCCTTCCATTCGAAGTGAGCCTGCATCATGGCAATGATGAATACCCCTTTCGTAGCCGTCGATGGCTTTTCTGAAGTTGCCCATCTCCTCGTAGACGCGGGAAACGTTGTTGTAAACGAGCCCGACGCCGGCAAAATCCTCTTGTTTTGTGTATATTTCAATCGCCAGCTCATTGTGCTTGATTGATTTTTCCATTTCGAGAAGGTCCAGATAAGTGTTTCCCAGGCCGGAATGAATCCTTCCCTCCACTCTTTGTTTCTTGTATTTTTCAGTTTTGGACACGGCTTTCATGGTTTTCAGGACCTTGAGGGCCTTGTCGTACCGCTCCTTTGATTTGACATGCTCGCCGACACGCCAGCTGAGAAGCCCGAGCCCGTGCCAGGCCAGTGATTCTTCATAGGCATTGTTAGACTCACGGGCAATATCGATGACTTCCTCGTATGTTTTGATGGCCTCCTCTCTGCTTGCTTTTGTCTGACCCAGAGCTCTGGCAAGGTGGCGTTTAACCCTTGCCTTAAGGTTCAAATCGTCCTTCAGGTCACTGTTTTCGAAAATATCCAGGGCCTTTCTGACGGCCTCGGTCGCGCCGTCGATTTTACTGACAGCCAGCCTTTTCTCGCAAATCGTGAGCTGAGCCTCGATTAGGTCCCCGGAGTTCTCTTCTTTCCCAACGTTTTTCTCATCGTCGGAAATCGTGTCGATGGCCCTCTTGTATTCCAAAATACCGCGTTTGATCTCCTCTGCCTTCTTGGAGCCTGTAAAACCCTTGACGGCCCAGTGAATCTGGTCTGCCAGGATCCCCAGGTTGCTCGCGTTGATATCGTCCGGCTTGATGTTGATTCGCTGGCACTGCTTTTCCAAAATGAACTTGCCGGTAAATCCGATCTCCTTTTCCAGCAGGGTCGTCAATTCGTCCTTGAGGTCTATGTTATCCATGTTGTCCCCTTACGGCAGGGGGATGTCAAACCGCTATAAAAGCATAATCTCGCGAGTTATGATAATGTAACCTTAACATCGTGAAATTGGATAAATAATCAAACCGGCTCAAAAGCTCTCGCCGACGGCCTCTGGGTCTGCGATTTCTATATCACGTTTAATGGCCTCGTCCTCGAAGCCCAGGTCTTTCAGAACGTGCCATGCCAGCCGTCTGCCGGCGACGTCCTCGGAGATGATTATGTCGTTGGCGAACTCGCCCAAGGCCTCCCTGTCCCTGTCGTTATATGCCCTGGCGATAACGTAGGCATCCTTGTTATGCTTGTGGCAGAGCTGAATTGCTGTTTCCGCATCTACCATATCTGACAGGGCGACGATTATCAACTTGGCACTCTCGACACCCGCGATTTCGAGTATCTCCTCGTTCGAGGCATCGCCCCTGATGTGTTGAATATCGCGCTCCTGCATCTCCCTGACCTTCTTAGGGCTGTAGTCGATAACGAGGAACGACTGGTCGGTTATCTCAAGGCATTTAACCGTGTCCTGCACAACCTCTGCAAATCCGAGAATCAGTATATCCGGCTCGAATTTGGGACTGGCATCTCCCTCTTCCCATTCCTCCATCGCCGTCTTCTTCAGGTACTTCGAAAGTCGGCCGTAAACTCCCGGAGCCAGCCTCATCGCATACGGTGTGAAGACCATGCTGATCAAGGCTGTGATGAGGATGATGGAATACATCTCGTCCCTCAGAATTCCGTTCGTGTAGCCCAGGGTTGCAATGATGAACGAAAACTCGCCGATTTGCATCATGCTCATCCCGACGAGAATCGAGGTCTTGGCATGAAAGCCCATTATTCGGGTAGCCAGCGTATTGGCCAGCGCCTTGCCGATGAAGAGCGTCGTTATGATCACGATTATGGTCAGAATGATGGGTGCCGGGTCGTTCAGCAGGAACGAAAGGTCTATTGTCATGCCCACCGACACGAAGAAAATGATAAGAAAAATATCTTTTAGCGGACGGATCTGATTGACGATGTCCAAATTGTGCTCAGACTCAGACAAAATCATGCCGGCCAGAAATGCACCCAGAGCCAACGAGAGCCCGAAGAATTCTGAAATAACCGCCGTCCCGATGCAAATCCCGAATATCGCCAAAAGGAACAACTCCTTGGATCTGGCCTTGCTGATTTTCTCGATAAAATGCGGGAAAACCCTCTTCCCGACGAGGAGCATGATTATGAGAAAGACGATGCCGATGAGAACCGGAATCATGGCGGCAAAACCCAATGCACCCTCGACGAGCAAGCCAGTAATCAGGGTAATGACCACGATGGCCCCTATATCTTCTACGACGAGACGGCCGACGAGCAGTCGGCCATGAAGGCTCTCCCGCTGGCCTGTCTCTCCCAACATCTTGATGATGATTATCGTGCTGCTTATCATCAGCATTGCGCCCAACAAGAGGGATTCCACCATTGTCCAGCCGAGGATGACCCCGACAACGCTGCCGAGGCAGAACATGAATACCATTTCGATGGTGCCGGTGATTGCGGAGACCTTGAGAATACGGCCCACTCGCTTGGATGAGAATTCGAGACCGACGGCGAAAAGGAGCAAGGAAACGCCGAGACTGGCCAGTGAACTGATTTCCTCGTTGTCGGTTATCAATCCAAGAGCGGGGTCTGACGTGCCGCCTGAGATGTAGTACGACATCAGGCCGTAAACGGGGCCTATCGCGATGCCGGCAAACAGGTAGCCCAATATAGCCGGCTGACCGAATACCTTGTGCGCGACCAGACCGAAGAAAAGGGCCGCGAACATGATGATGGCGATATCCATCAACAATGTGAGTGCTTCTAATTCCAACCCATCCGCTTCCTATTTTTATATAGAAGGGATAATGAAATTCGGCTATAAATAACCTCGGCCAGAGGCCAGCGGGTACGAATTATATACCTGTTTAGTGTTACATGGGCTCATGGAGGAAATAAAAGCGCTCATTCGAGACGTGCCGGATTTTCCCGTGCCAGGCATTTTGTTCAAGGACATAACCCCGATTCTGAAGGACCCCGAAGCGTT
>DAOVGM010000056.1 GCA_030672365.1 Methanomassiliicoccales archaeon | reverse complement strand
CGGTAGTGTAGTGGCCTATCATGGAGCCCTGTCGAGGCTCCGACGTGGATTCAAATTCCGCCCGGGGCGCCTAACTTAACTGGCTCTCATTCTTCTTAACACCGATAACAAACTTTTAATAAATTGAATGCGATTTACGATTAATGGGAAAAGAGCGCGAAATAAGAGGCCAGATAATCAACGGATACCTGGATTTTGTGAAAAAGACGTGGGGAAAGGACGGTCTCGAGGATTGCAGGAAGGCGGCCGGTCTGGAGGACATCAAACTCAAGGACGGCCAGTTCTATTCGAATGAAATAATGATGCACATCCTGACATGGATAAAGGATACTCACGGTATAGAGAGAGTCAAGCAGGCAGGCAATTTTGCAGTTAAGAACCTCGGCATGTTCGCATACCTGGTGCGATTCATCAACATGGAAAAGATGCTGGGCAAGGCTGAAGAGAGATACCGCGAGATGTATCACTTCGGAAAGGTATCGATTAAGCACGGGAACAATAGGTCTATCGCGACCATGAGAGATGTCTCGACGACCGCGGAAAATTGCATCGGCTGGCAGGGTGCCTTCGAGGCCATGCTCGAAATGACCAAGTCCAAGGGCACAGTGACACATACAAAGTGCCAGATGAAGGGCGACGACAGGTGCGAGTACATCATCGATTGGAAGTGAGGGCTCCAAAAAGCTAAAGCATCGGGGTGACGTTTTTTCTTTCAAAACCTCGCTGTGCTAGACAGGCCTGCTCGCTCGGTAGTCCCGGTCTAGCTAGGGTGGGTCGTTTTGATGTACCAGTGTGGTGGGGGACTGGAAGGCGGGAAAGAAAGAGCCCTTACATAATTCACACCAACGCCAGAAGTTTGATGGCTATCGCCCCATATCCACAAACCTAAAGGGTGTGGCATTGGGGCGAGGTGCAAATTCAGTAACTCACAACTTCGGTTTACAAACGATTTCGTGTATCTTCATGTCCAGAAAATTCTTTTGATGAGTGGGGGTGAGAATAATCGCGGTGTCGGCACCCTGGCCGGTTCCTCCGATTGTCATGACCTGTCTGCCGCTGAGAACCCCGCAGTCAGCGGCCATCAATGCCACCTCGACGCAGACCTTCGTGCCCTGCCCGAAAAGGCGTAGGGTTTCCGCAACCAATTCGGTCGGGTATAGGCCATTGTGTTTTCCCCTGAACGAGCGTTCTATCCCGCTCAGCGAATGGCTGCAAGTCAAAATGATGACGCCTTTCGCTTCCAATTCCTTCCTCTTCTCGTCGGGCATCTCGCAGACCCATGGTTCTCTGAAACCGGCGTGGTGGGTGACGGCGATTATCTTCACGCCGACCATGATATCCAGGGCGCGGTCGATGGTGAAGCCCTTGTTTGTCGCGATGACGATTTCCTGGATTCCCTGCTCCTTCATCTTTTCGTGTGCCAGTTGCAGGCATTCGTCGGTATTTTCTTTCCCGGGGCTGTCAAAAAGCTTCATTCTATTTCTCCTTGAACCTTTTGAGCCGGAACGTGTTCTCTCTTTCCATCTCCTCCAACCTGAACCTGATGAACGATCCGGCACTCTGAAGGTCCGGAATGACCTTGAATTCCAGCGCATTGACCCGCCGCTTGGTCTTGTCGATTTCTTCTATGAGCTTGCGCATCTTTGTCTCATATTCCGCAGCCAGAATGATATCTTCGACGAGATTCTCGAAGGCCTCGGCGGCCTCATCGATTCTCGTCGACGTACCGATGATGCCGTAACCCCTCTCGTTCAATCTTTTCTTTACGCTCTTCGCTTCGATTTCGGGCACCACGATGCCCATCACGTTCCTGCTTTTCAGCTCGAGCGTTGGATTCTCGGAAAGGGCGAAGGCAGCGGATTTGACCTCGATGGAACCGTCAACGGCCTTTGCGATAGCCAGCTTGTCCATCGCCACCTTGTAATTCTGCGTGATTCTCGACCTTATGTCCTTCGATTTTTCGAGGATATTGAAGAATTCCATTATCAGACCGTCACGCTTCATCTTCAGCAGATTGTGACCTGTCTCTGAAAGTTTAATTTTCTTCTTGATTTCCATCAGCGTTGATCTGGTCGGTTTGTATTCTTGTGTCATTCTTCTTTACCTTCCGGTTCTTCGGTTGCCTTGGGAGCTGGCTGTTTCGGTCTGGGTACGGGTGCGGACGCTTTTTTCTGTGCCGGCTCCTGCGCCGATTTCTGTGGGCCGGGGGCCGGTTGAGGAACGGGCTGAGGTGGTTGCGGGGAAGGCTGCGCCGGGGGGTGGGTGGGTTGCGCAGATTGGACTGGGGGAGAACCGGCGGGTTGGGGGGCTCCCTGCCCCTTCTGATAAGCTGGATGGAACTTTTCCAACGTCTCACGGTCAATTTTGACGAGAACTGCTTCAGGCAGGGTGGCCAGTAATTCCCATGCAATGTTCAATGTCTCAAGAATTCCCCTTTCTTCGTCACTGCCTTGCCTTATCAATTTATCTTCGAACATCTCGGCAAATTCAAGGAACTTTCTGTCCCTGTCCGAAAGTGATTCTTTGCCGACAATAGCAACCAATCCCCTAAGGTCATTTCCCTCTGCGTAAGCAGCATAAAGTTGGTTTGCAACCTGATCATGGTCTCCTCTGGTCATACCTTCACCTATGCCCAGACGCATCAATCGAGAAAGCGAGGGTAAAGGGTTGATAGGAGGGTATATGCCCTTGCGGTGTAGATTTCTATCCACCCCCAATTGCCCCTCTGTAATGTATGCGCTAAGGTCCGGTATCGGATGAGTCCAATCATCATCAGGCAGAGACATTATTGGTATCTGGGTTATCGAGCCTTTCTTTCCCTTGATCCTGCCGGCCCTTTCGTATATTGTAGCAAGGTCTGTGTAAAGGTATCCAGGGTAACCTCTCCGGCCAGGCACTTCCTCCCTCGCAGCACCTATCTGGCGCAAGGCCTCGCAGTAGTTGGTCATGTCCGTCAGTATAACCAAAATCTGCATGTCCTGCTCGAAAGCCAGATACTCCGCGGCGGTGAGCGCCATTCTCGGAGTTATCAACCGCTCGATCGCGGGGTCGTCCGCCAGATTGAGGAAAATGACCGCGCGTTTTAAAGCGCCGGTCCTCTCGAAATCCTGAATGAACTGCTGCGCCTCCTCGTGGGTAATGCCCATTGCCGCGAAAACGACCGCGAAATCCTCTTCTTTGCCCACGACCTTTGCCTGTCTGGCTATCTGAAGGGCGATCTCATTGTGCGGCAATCCGCTCCCGCTAAAGATCGGAAGCTTCTGTCCCCTGACCAAAGTGTTCATGCCATCAATCGTAGAAATTCCGGTTTGAATCCATTCCGAGGGGCTGTCTCTCGCCCAAGGATTAATGGCGGCTCCGATGATCTCCAATCTCTTTTCAGGAATAATGGATGGCCCGCCGTCGATCGGCTCACCGCTGCCGGAGAGAATTCTGCCCAGCATGTCCTTCGAAACGTTGATTTTGACAGTCTCGCCCAGGAATTTCACGCCGGACGATCTGTCTATACCGGCAGTGCCCTCGAAAACCTGCACGACCACTATGTCCTTCGACGTGTCCAGTACCTGGCCCCGCTTCATTGTTCCGTCAGGCAATGAAATGTGAACGAGCTCGCCGTATCCGACTGCCTCCGTTTTTTCAACAAATATGAGGGGACCGGATATTTCAGTGATCGTTCTGTATTCCTTCATTTACACCACCAGTCCTTTGAACTCGTCCTCCATCAACTGGAGTGCTTTCTTAAGTTCTTCATCGAATTTTTCTTCGTATTTCACCTTGGTCAGCAGCATTTTCGACTTCATGTCCTCTATCTCTTTCACACCGATGCCCAGCGAGATGCTCTTTGAAGCCTCGTCCGAGAACTTTTTAATTGATTGAAGAAGGATGTACTGGCGCTTTAAGTCACTGTATGTGTCGACATCGTGGTACGCGTTCTGTTGCAGGAAGATCTCT
>DAOVGM010000031.1 GCA_030672365.1 Methanomassiliicoccales archaeon | reverse complement strand
CCAGAGGCCTGCGAAGGTAATTTCACGTTTATCAACCTAAGGGCATCATCAAACACTAACCCCTCGGTTTATGACGAAGAAGGTGCATTGGCATCAACATTGCAGGTTGCCGGCATCGATGTAACCACACAATCACAATTTATATCTGGCCGACCCAACAAAACCCTCGAAATTCCGTTTTCCGTCAGGAACACAGGAAACGGGGTGGATTCATTTACTGTTACTGAAAAAATCTCTCAGAATTGGACATATGTGATAATGCCTGACGCAATAAACAACTTGGGAATCGGGGTCAGTGCCAACGTCATTGCTACAGTATCTATACCTGCCAATGCTACAATTGGCAATTCAGCGAACTTCACTTTAACTGCCACGTCTGTCTTCAATACCAGCATTTCGGATTCAAAATCGATAATAATTACCATAATTCAAAACAATCCTCCGGTGGCAGTAATCGCATCCCCATCAAATAATACATCATTTTACACGACAGACCAGATATGTTTCAATGGGTCATCAAGTTATGACCCAGATAATGACACATTGACCTACAACTGGACATCGGACATCGATGGTATCATAGGCTCGGACGCAGTGTTCAACACAACCCTCTCTGAGGGAACCCACATGATTCGGCTGACTGTAACCGATTGTTGTGGCACAGAGGACTCAGCAGAGATATGGGTACACGTAACCACTGCACCAGATGCTGTTGATGATGGATTTTTATCAGAATATTGGTGGGTGATTTTAATGTTCATAATCGTTCTCATCGTAATACTTGCAGTTCTAGGAAAGAAAAAAAATAATGAGCCAGACGAAAAGATTGATGTCGAAGTTCAAGAGGCAGGAGGTAATGGTTAGATGCCACCACAAGACAAGCGCTTCACAGACGAGTTCAAGAACTGCTGGGCCAGATTCATGGAGGAGAGGTCAGAGACACCTCCTACTCAAAAGGATTAATAGGATAACAATACCCTATGCTGTGTCAACCGGGTCAATCTCCGAGTGCCACCCCCGCCTTCCGACCCCCCGCCACACTGGCAGATTGCCGAGACCCACCCTGCCAAGACAAAAAGATGGCAAGGGCGTCTATCAGCAACATGCCCCGTCTGGTACGATGATTATTCATTTCAAGGGCGGGGTAGCGATGTGCCAGCGTTTTGAGTGACAAGCAGAAAATAGCAAAGGTTCGTAAAAACCCCGCCTGGAGCAAAGCGAAGGGCGGGGATGTCAAAACCCAATAAGTATAAATAATCGAACCTTTGATACCATCGGGAATTCTATGTTTATCGAGGACATCCAGTTGCCTGACGATTCCTTGGCACACGCAGGTGCTCAGGAGTTCGCGATAATAATAGTGATAGGCTTTGTCCTTTTCACGATATTGTTGTTCGTATATTCTCACCTTTCGAGGTATGTCACATATCTCAAGTTGAAGGAGGGAAAGTACATAGATGACCAGACCTTCGATGCGGTTTATAACTTTGCCAGATTTATTGGCGTTGTTTTTTCGCTTTTGCTCTTACTTATGGTCGGCTCGACGATAGAAATTACAGAGTTCACCCAAGTGCTGGAGATAGTTACCGACTACCTGTTCATATTGATGGCTGTCGTGACGCTCTTCGCATTCGTTCTAGCTGCCAAACTCAGTTCCAGCTGGATAAGCGTGAAAAGAGAAGAGGCAGAGGAGGACCCGGCAGCCACGGTCAAACCCAGAATGTTAGAGTTTCTGGAGGTCTTCACGAAGTATAGTTTATACATATTCGGCCTGTTCATAGCCATACTTGTCGGGATATTAACGACACCGAACGAAACAATCAGGAGCCAGATATTTGATGCACTTGGCTTTTCTGGCATTGACGGCAACCTGTTGATGAGCGATTTGGTATCCTTGGCAATCATACTGGTCGTGCTTTACCTGATATTCAACCTGATATCGGTGATGCTTGACGATTTCAAAAAGAAATCAACGAAATTCCCGGCCAGACTTATTGACCTAATCAAAGCACTCGTTCGCTATCTTCTCTATTGGCTAGCCTTTGTGATCACCCTCATGGTCATACTCGGCATACTCGGATTTCCGTATTTGGAGATGGTGATATTCATCGTCGTAGCCATAACTCTCTCGGCGATATTTATCGTCGGCGCCTCCTCCTCTACCAAAAACGCGATTTCCGGTATCGTCCTGTTACTGACAGACAGCATAAACAAGGGTGACTGGGTCAAGCTGGGCGAGGAAACGACTGGTGAGGTTCTCGAACAGGGGCTAATCTTCACAAGAGTGAGAACACAGTTTGGCGACGTGATGGACATTCCGAACGAGAAAGTCCTTGGAAACACAATTCACAATTTTACAACGATTGACGGATTGAGACTGGACATCGATATTTCAGTGAGCCTGGACACACCGAGCGCCCTCATGGAGGAAACCATAATTGAGGCTTGCTCAGATGTTGAAGGAATCGACAGAAAATATGACATCAGCGTCAGACTTATGTCTATATCGAGAGATGCGGCATTATACTGTGTCCATGTCTGGGTTTTAAAACCGTCCGAGGGAGACGACATACGATCCAATCTATTGAAGAAATTCCATGAGAAGATGACTCAAAAAGGCATCATTCTTGGCCCTGCTTGAAATCATCTTTAGGCCTTATCTTTCTTACCATCAATATGGGTTTTTCTATCCGTCTGGCCAAGCGGTCTTGAAGGTTACCGAAAGTGAAGTGTTTCGAATCCCATTCTGCTGCCGCACCGAACACGACCAAGTCATAATCCTGAGCCTTGGCGACGATCGCATCTTCCACAGATTTAACAACTTCTATCTCCTTCTCGAACTCCACCTCATGTGTGTGGCAGATCTGGCAAAGCCGCTCGGCGTACTCATCTTCTTTCGCTTTCTCTTCCTCATTTTGGCAGGCACTGAAAATAGTGACGGAGGCATAGTCTTGCTTTGCCAGAAGAACAGCATACCCCGTGGCATAACTGGCATGCCATTCCGGAGTCGAGACCACCAGGATTCTTTTCAGATCCTTTTTCATCCCCAGAGACTTGAACACGACAACATCACATTCTGCATTCTGGACCAATTTATCGACATTCACCCCGAATATCCTATCCTCTTTTGCCTCCCCTTCCCAGCCGAGAATCAAGAGGTTGACATATTCTTCTGTTATGGTGTCGAGTATTGCATCTGCGGCCATATGGGAGACAAGAACCTCCCCATCTGCTCTTATATGCCATCTATCGGGGATCTTTTTCAGCTTGTCAACGACCTTTATGTGCGGAGATAGTTCCTTATATGTGAGAGAATCCACAGGCACAACCCTCGGAGTTTCGATAACCTTGAGGAGACGCAGCTCTCCGTCCTCCACCCTAGCCACCAGAGAGGCGAACCACACTAACGTCTTCTGGCGTTCGTCAACGACCGGCACCAATATCCTATATTTTTTCTCCTTCGCGGTTTTGGATTTTTTTGCTTCATGGATGTCGGCAGGTCTGAGCTCCTCTATTTTATCCTTTCCGCCGTACAAATAATAGGCCAGAACGCCAATCTCGATCCAGACCAATGCAATTATCACAGCCAGAGGATAGTCAATCCACACGGCGAACGTGAGGATCATCAGAGTTATGACCCCGATTATCGGCACATATGGGAATAACGGCATCATATAATGCCTCTGGATGTCCGGCCTTTTATATCTCAGGGTGATCGCCGATAAATTCACAAACATGAATAACAGGAGGAACATGATGGCCGTCGAGGCGGCGATTTCTTCGATAGGCAGGAAAATGGTCATCGCGATGATGATTATGCCGCTCATGAATATCGCAATGTGCGGTGTGTGTGTTTTTTTGCTCAGGACTCCGAAGGACCTCGGCAGGGCACCGTCCCGTCCCATAGCGAAAGACACCCTGGACGATGAGAAGAGTGTCGAGTTAACCGCGGCCAGCGTTCCCAGGATAACGCCAACGCCTATCAATATGACGCCGAAGTCTCCGGGCATCGACACTCCGGCCGCACGCGCGACAACATCCTCGCCAAGAATTGGAGCACCTCCACTAACCCCACTATTAACGACATTAAAATGTCCGTCCGCCATCGGAACCAGGTCAACCACACCTATGCAAACTATAGCCACCATGATGAAAATTAGAGTTGAGATGATAATGCACAACCATGTCGCCCTTGGCACGTTTTTCAACGGATTTTTGCATTCTTCACCGCACTGAGAGATGATCTCGAATCCTTCGAAAATTATGAACGTGAAACCCATGGCAACCACAACGGCACCAATACCACCGGGTGTGGGATTTGAAACGACATCACCGACATTTCCTTCCCCAAGACCGTTAAAGATATAGAGTGCGCCAGCAACGATGAAAGTGATGATGATTGTCAGCAGCACCACGGTTATGTAGATTCCAGAGCGCCCGGTTTCTTTTGTGCCCTTGTAATTAATCCAGATAAAGACAAAACAGACAGCGACGGCAAGTGCCTTCACCAAGAGGTCTCCGTCGAAATCGGCCGGTATCATCCCCCTTGCCGTGAGAATCCACAAAAGCCCCTTACCGAACCCGAGGACGTAAAAGCTGGTAACGATGCAATGACCGAACCACGACATCCAGCCGGCCAGAAATCCGAACGGTTGCGGCAGCCCCTCCTTAACCCACAGATAACCGCCCCCCGTGTCAGGGAACGCGCTGCTGAGCTCGGAATAAGCCATGGCCGTGAATATTATCACGACAAAGTTCAATATGAAGACCAAGACCAATCCAGTTCCTGTGATTTGCAGACCGAAACCCACAAGCAGAAATATCGTGGAGCCGAGAGTGGGCCCCAGACCTATCATGGTAATTTCAAGAAGTCCCAAATCTCGCTTCAGCTTGACCTCGACGTTTTCGTTGGTTTCAGACTTGGCCTCGCTGGGCATATTCGCCCTAAATCAGATGAATTATTTAGGCATTTGGATTTTGGGCGTGCAGATGGAACTTCAGCGTTTATACCCGATCATCCTCAGGAATTCCTTTCTCTTGGCGACCCCTTCCTCGTCCTCGATTCCCAAAGGTGACTGGCCGTCGATGACCCCGAGTATCCCGCGGCCCTGCTCGTTCTCGGCAACGACAACCTCCACCGGATTTGCGGTAGCACAAAAAATCGAACAAACCTCGGGCACCTGCTTGATGTCCCTGAGGAAGTTGATTGGAAAGGCATCCCGCATAACAATAAAAAACGTATGGCCTGCGCCGATGTTGTATGCATTATCGGCAGCCAGCTTTTCCAGCTCTTCATTAGTTCCTTCAACGCGAACCAGTCTGTCCATAGATGCCTCGCAGAACGCGATACCGAATTTCGCGCCCGGTACGGAGTTCACCATCGCCTCGTAGATGTCCTCCGCCGTTTTAATGAAATGCGACTGGCCTATGATGATATTCAGCTCTTCCGGGTTCTCGACTTTGACGGTTTTCAGTTCCATGAGGTCACCGTTTGAGCATATGAATATCCAGTTAAAAAGGTTTGCCGAGTGTTGGGAGACATGTAGGGAAGGGTCAATGCCCGCCCCTGCCAGTTGGTTTACCCCCCACCCTCGCATCCCTGCGCTGGCCATACCCATCCCCCTATGGCCTGCTCGGGATGCAGAATTTTCGTGCTGGCCTATTAAACCGTAGCCCTCAATCGTTCAATGAATTTAGGGAGCCCCTCGACATCCTTCACTTCCTTCTTGGCCAGCATCGCGAGCTTCGCTCTGAAATCACTGTTGTACTTCATGTCGTTGGCCTCAAGGTTGTCGATGAGGGCCCGTGCCAGCCGCCCGCCCTTTCTGTCCCAGTCAGTCATGATGATGACATGGCGGTAATCCGCAGCCAGCCTTGTGCAGGTGTCCAATATCGAATGGCCGTCATTGAGTACGAAAATAATGCCCCGGACGCCAAGGCTCTCCAGTGCCTTCTTGTCCGACCTCCCCTCGACTATCACCGGCATAGTCCTGGAAGCTGCAGCCAGCTCCTCGATTACCTTCTCCAAGTCCTCCAGCATCTTACTGTGGTCCAAGCGCTCCCTCCAATTTTGCATTCACCATATCAAAGCCAGCACCGGAAATCGCCAGCGTTTTCTGCCGCGATTTCTGTCCGGAAACGATGGAAACGTCCTTTGCAGACACACCCAGCAATTCTGCAAACAAGCCAATCACTTCCTTGTTTGCCTTGCCTTCCTTTGCCTCTGCTTTTACATTGACCTTGAGCCGCTTTCTCCACTCATCGAAACCTGCCAGGCCGGACTTCTTGGAGTTGGGCACGACCTCGATTTGAATAAGAAAGGCATCCTTGCTTTCGGAAAGGGCTTCTTTCCACATCTGGTGAGGGATTGTCCTCGACCTTAAAATATTGTCGTCGGCTCATTTTCACCTAGCCCAGTGGGCGGGCAAGAATGTGGGGCAGGCCCGACCGTTTCCTTTTTAATGGAAAAGAATTATCGGCCTACAATGACCAGGATTTGCGTGATAGGTCTGGGTTACATCGGTCTGCCCACCGCCGTGATGTTCGCCAACTCGGGCAATGAAGTGGTGGGCGTCGACGTCGAGCCAGATGTCGTGAAACTGACAAACGAGGGGAAGACTAACATCAAGGAGAAGAATTTCTCCGAACTTCTCGAAAAGGCGGTTAGCTCGGGCAACCTGAGGGCGCAGAGCCAGATGTGCAGCGCCGACGTTTTCATCATCTGCGTGCCGACGCCGTTTTGCAAGTCTGATGAACCTGTGACCCTCGAACATGTCAAATCCGCAGCTGAAAGCATCATTCCGCATCTCAAGCCAGGCAATCTTATAATTCTCGAATCGACTGTGCCGCCGGGCACGACCTCCGGCCCCCTGAAAGAGGTTCTGGAACGCGGGGGATTGAAGGCAGGCTTGGATTTCGAGCTGGCCTATTGTCCTGAGCGCTTGCTTCCCGGCAACCTCGTTTACGAAATCGTGCACAACGACAGAATCGTCGGCGGGGTTGGCCAGACCTCTTCCGATAAGGCGAAATCGCTCTACGCGCAGTTCGTCAAGGGCGAGATTATTTTAACGGATGCCACGACAGCCGAGTTCGTCAAGGTCGCCGAGAACACCTACGGGGCGGTAAATGTGGCTCTCGTCAACGAGCTGGCCGTAATTTGCGAGAGGCTGGGGATCAATGTCCGCGAGGCACTTGAGCTCGCGAACCGCCACCCGCGCGTCCGCTACATGGACCCTGGCCCGGGAGTGGGCGGCCACTGCGTACCTGTGGACCCCTGGTTCATCGTCAGGGCGTCGCCGGATGAAGCCGACCTCATCAAGACCGCATTGCAGAAGAACGAGAGCATGCCAGACCATGTTTTGTCTCTACTGGCAGGAGCCTTGGAAGAGGTGGGAACCTCCCTGCAGAATGCTAAAATCGTGGTGCTGGGAATTGCCTACAAGAAGAATGTCAACGATATCAGGGAGAGTCCGGCGCTGGCTCTCATCGAAAAACTGGAAGAGAGGGGTGTGGATGTCATTGTATGCGATCCGATGGTTGACGATTTTAGGCTGCCTGTCGAGAAGGATGTCATGCTGGCTGTTGAGGGCGCCGATGCCATGGTTCTCATAACAGACCACGACGAGTTCCGCAATCTGGGTTTGGTCGGCATCCGCGAGAAAATGCGAAATCCGGTGTTTGTCGACACAAGAAATGTCTATCAAAATGCCGATGGCTTTATTTTCAGGCAGCTGGGTGTGGGTTAAAGCCGGTCGTAGAGGTCAGCAAGTCTCTTTCCCATGACCTGCCAATTGTACTGTTTATTGGTGGCCTGCCGCCCTGCCTCCGATAGTTTTTGATAATATTCGGGCTCGTTTTTCAGCCGCCCGAGGCAATCGAAGAATTGTGCCTCGTCGAAGTACTGGATGGCGCATCCGGAGCCCGTGCTTTCCACAAGCTTTTGATGGAGCGTGTCCTTGCTCACTATTATCGGCTTGCCTGCAGACATCGCCTCGAATACCTTGTTCGCCACGCAGTACTGGGTCTGCATATTTGCAGGGTCGCTGAGAAGGAACATTATGTCGCTGGCCTGGGTGTAAATCGGCACCAGGTCCGGCCTCACCGGCCCTAT
Organism: Methanomassiliicoccales archaeon; assembly: GCA_030672365.1. Classification (GTDB taxonomy): domain Archaea; phylum Thermoplasmatota; class Thermoplasmata; order SG8-5; family JAGLSY01; genus DAOVGM01. Next base: position 1,323 of record DAOVGM010000031.1, on the reverse strand, counting down.
GAATTTGATGTTGCTGGCTCCCCGGCTCTTCCTCTTCAGGATTTTCTCGATGGGGCCGTAACCGCCAAGAATGAGTTTAAAATCGCCGGAATGTCGGCTGAAGGCCTCGACAATCTCTTCGAGGCCTCTGATCTTCTCCATCGTGCCGATGTACAGAACCATCTTCTTGTTTCCGATGGCCAGTTTGTCCCTGAGGTCATCGATTGTGGTTTGGCTTACGGGTTGCACCGGCTCCTGGCAGTTCATGACTACGACGACATCATCGGCCCCCATTCCCCTGAACTTGGTCTTGATTGCGTTGGTGGTGCAGACGACTGCGTCCGTCATTCTAACCAGCTTTCTCTCTTTCATGGCAACGAGCGAAACGACAGGGGCCGGCGCGGAATCCGCGATCATGTCTGGGTAACTTTCATGAGAATCGTAAACCACCTTGCAGCCCTTGAGCCTGCCGATTAGAATTCCCAATGGCAGGGTGTCGAAATCGTGGCAGTGCACCACATCCGGTTTCTGCCTCAATCGCCTCGAATGAACCAGGGCGTTCCAATAAAACCGAGGCAGTGTCCAGAGCATGGATAGGATATTGTCGTAACCTGACCTGGGCCCAACCCTCGACACCCCGATGCCGTCTACTCTCTCTTTTCGCTTAGACTGGCCTGCTCTGTCCCAGGCCAGCACAGTCACAGCGTGCCCTGCGGAAATCAGGGTCTTTGCCTCGCGGTGAACTCTGGGGTCTGGCCTGAAGGGATTCGACAACAACATGAGTATTCGTTTGCGGCCTTTCATTAGATGTCCATTTCCTTTTGCAATTTAAAAGTATTGTATCCTTTTAAACGATTAAGACATTTCACCCCCAATGATAGTTGCCATCACCGGAACACCTGGCTGCGGTAAAACAGAGGTCTGCCGTGTGCTCGAATCCCGCGGTTTTAATATCGTGACTGTCGAGGAAATCGCGAAAGGCTGCGGAGCGCTGGACGGCGGTGAGGTAGATGTCAGCCTGTTGAAAAATTTTTCAAAGCCAGAGGGCGACGTTTTTGTGGATGGCCATCTAGCCCATCACATTCCGAATGACCTCGCAATCGTCATTCGGTGCAATCCCAACGTGCTGAAAGAGAGGCTGGCTGGACGGGGGTATGATTCTGAAAAGGTCCGACAAAATGTGGAGGCGGAGGCCATCGATCTGATACTCGTGGAGGCGCTGGACTTGTGTTCGCGGGTCTGTGAAATCGACGGGACCGAGATGGATGTTTCCGAGATTGCCAGCATCGTGGAATCGCTGATGACCTCTGATGATGAGAGGTATCATCCGGGGAAGGTCGATTG
>DAOVGM010000026.1 GCA_030672365.1 Methanomassiliicoccales archaeon | reverse complement strand
TTTGAGCACATGCTGGCCACAGTCATCGGATTCGCCATAATTGCCTTCCTCGTCGGCTATCGGGACATAGAGCTCATTTCGAGCCACAGTTTGCTGATAATTTTCTTATCTGGCATCATTGCGATTTGCGCCATGATTTTGCCCGGGATATCGGGCGCTCTTATCCTACTAATCATCGGGCAGTATGATTACATGCTCGACTCTCTTAGAGGCCTCGATTTCGCGGTCATCCTGACCTTCATCGTGGGGGCGGTCATCGGGTTGCTGGCCTTCTCCAAATTGCTCAACAAAATTCTCAAAAAGTACAGGTCGATGACAATCGCATTTCTCATCGGCATGATGCTCGGGGCCCTTCGAATACCCTACGAGGAGATTCCGGCCAACGAGGTGACTTCGGGGGCCGTGATCTTCGCGGCCGCCCTCGGCGCTATTCTGATAATCCTGCTCGAGCTGGGCCGTAGAAATGCTAAAAAGCAATAGCCTTCCAACACACTTTGCCCACCATCCATCCCCCTGCCGTACTGACACATCGCTGATACCCGCCCCTCTCCCACCATCCATCCCCCCGCCATACTGACATATCGCTGATACCCGCCCCTCTTCCACCATCCATCCCCCCGCCGTACTGACACATCGCTGATACCCACCCATGAATTATGATAATGATATGAGATAAATTCCCAAGTTTATTAAACCTAAATTACATTCACAACGCAATGGATTATCAGGAGATTGCCGAGGCCTATTCCCGCATCGAGGAAACACGGAAAAGGCTGGAGATGACAGGCCTCCTCGTCGAACTGCTGGCCAAGGCTCCGCCTGACCTAATCGACAAGGTGGTTTATCTCACACAGGGCAAGCTGGCTCCCGATTTCAAAGGCATCGAGCTTGGCCTCGCTGAAAAGCTGGCCCTCAAGGCGATTTATGAGGGCACTCGCGTCGACGAGTCAAAAATCAGGAACTGGTGGCTGAAAGAGGGCGACTTGGGCAGTGTGGCCTTCAACGCGGTTTCCGAGAAGAAGCAGACATCCCTTTTCTCCGAGTCCCTGACAGTCAGCCGAGTTTATAATTCGCTCATGGAAATCGCCATGGCCAGCGGCTCCGGCTCGCAGGAAAAGAAGATGAAGATTTTCGCCAAACTCCTTCACGACTCGACGCCTATCGAAGCCAAATACATGGCCAGAATGCTGAACAGTAAATTACGGCTCGGCATCGCCGACATGACCATCGTCGATGCGCTGGCCATCACCTTCGCGGAGAAGGAAAATCGCGATGAAGTGGAGAACGCCTACAACACCGGCTCCGACCTCGGCAAGGTGGCCGGACTTCTTGCCGCTCATGGTCTGGAAGGCCTCGACGAGATAAAACTCGAGGTCGGGATACCGCTGAGGGCGATGCTCTGCGAGCGCCTGTCCAGTCTCGAGGATATCATCGAGAAGTTGGGCAAATGCGCCTTTGAGTACAAATATGATGGTCTTAGAGTGCAGGCCCATATTTCTAATGGCCGGATAGAGCTCTACACCCGGCAGTTGGAGAACGTGACAGCGCAGTTTCCGGACGTCGTGGAATCGTTGTCCAAGGCGTTCAAGGCCAAGGAGGGCGTCGTCGAGGGCGAGTGCGTGCCAGTGAACTTGAACACAGGCGAACTTCTCCCATTCCAGGAGGTCAGCCATCGCAGGGGCCGAAAGACCGATCTGCAGGCCGCGGTCTCGGACTATCCCGTCGTTCTATTCGTCTTCGACTGCCTCTATCTCGACGGCAAGGAGTTCATCAACCAGCCTTATCAGAAAAGGCGCGAAAAGCTCGAATCCGCGATATCCGGCTCCGACGAGGTCCGCATCTCGGTTTCTCTCATTACCGACGACCCCGATGAGGCCGGGTTATTCTTCCAGCAATCACTTCTGGACGGCTGCGAAGGCCTGATTGCGAAGTCCATCAAGCCCGATTCATTTTACCGCGCCGGCTCCCGCGGCTGGCAGTGGATTAAGTTTAAAAGAGATTATAAATCGCACATGGACGACACCGCCGACCTCGTGGTTGTCGGGGGGTTCGCCGGCAGGGGCAAGCGTGCCGGCCATTACGGTGCCCTCCTGATGGCGACCTACAACCGCGACGAGGACGTTTTCGAGACCGTCACAAAGCTCGGCAGCGGCTTCGACGACGAGATGCTGGCTATGCTTCCGGAACTCCTGGATTCCCATAAAGTTTCGAAGAGGCCAACCCGGGTCGTCTCGCAGATGAAGCCCGACTTCTGGTTTTCGCCGGCAGTCGTTCTGGAGGTGAAGGGAGCGGAGATAACGCTCTCTCCGATTCACACCTGCGGCCTCGGTGCGGTTCGCGAAAATTCGGGGCTCGCGATCCGCTTCCCGCGATACACCGGCCTGCTCCGCGAGGACAAGGCTCCCGAGGATGCGACCAGCACAGAAGAAATGCTGGAAATGTACAATCTGCAGTTGAAGAAACTGGGTTGAAAAAACAGGGGCGACGAACCGCCCCTGTTCTAAATCTTTTCTACTTTTTTCCGATGTCCCACAGTGCCCTCAGGGCAATTATGACTATGGCCGGTGCGAAGAACAGTATCATGCACAGGCCTACGCCGTACAGATAATCCCCGAAGATGGGTGTTGCCTCGCCCACGAACTCTCCGCCGATTCCTGTTATCACCAGGGCGCTTCCCGCAACCAGGAAATGCGTTGTTTCGCGTTTGCTTATAGTCCCAACACCTATCGCGGTAGCCAGCCCAATCACGAAACCCAGAATCGCAAGGATTGCCGAGATGTAACCCCAATGATCCTGGGTGATGTCTATCACCTGCGCTCCGATGAGCAGACCGACAACGAGCGCTATGATTATCCCCAAAAAGAATAACAGCGGGGAGAGCTTTGCCAGCGCACTTTTTCCTACGGTTTGCACCCTCTCTATACTTCCTTTTACTTCATTCATATTATCACCTTCTCATAACCTGGATAAATATCCCATCCCTGTTTTTCTGATATCATCTAAGTTAAACCCTAATCATATTAGAAATATATAAATCTTTTTGTATATTAAAATTTAATATATTGTCACCGCGAATCTATAAAAATTAACAAAAGATTTAAATCAATTATACAGGTACGTATATGGTGAATAACATGGCATGGGACGTCAACAACCCGAAGGGAAGGATAGCCAGTATTTCATCCACGATATTGTGGTCTATGTTCATCGTTTTCCTGATAATCAAGGGCGACTGGACGATTTTTCCGATCCTGTTGTTCGTCCTCTTCACATTGTTGCTGGTTTTGAGCATTATCCGAATAATTCAGGAATGGAAAGAAGGCGGCGTCTGGCTCGAATAAAGAAAAAAAATACACCACAACGCTTATAAATACCTCGCTTATTACTCGGCTTCCACAGTTATGTAGCACTGTAGGAGGGGCCGTTTCTTCGAAACAGAGCCCCGCAGACTACAGGAGGATTACGATGGTATCAGCCGTTAGGACAGCCTCCTATGGAATAGGAGGATGAACACATGGACCAGCAAGGATTGGCAGCAATCGAGAAGGCAATTCAGGGTTCCAGGGAGCGCAAATTCAAGGAATCGGTAGAGCTGGCTATCAACCTGAAGGATATTGACCTGAAGATTCCCAAGAACCGTATCGAGGAAGAGATATTGCTGCCCAACGGAAGGGGCAAGGAAATTAAAATCGGGGTATTCGGCAGCGGCGAGCTGGCAGTCAAGGCGAAGAAGGCGGCAGACACCGTCATCCAGCCGGAGCAGATAGAGGAGTTCGCGGACGACAAGAGAGCCGCGAGAAAGCTCGCCAACAACCACACTTTCTTTATCGCGGAGGCGCCGCTCATGCCGACAATCGGAAAGCGGCTCGGTGTGTTCTTAGGTCCAAGGGGCAAGATGCCGAAGCCAGTGCCCCCGAGCGCTGACCCCGCTCCGATGATTAAGAATCTTAGAAACACGGTCAAGATGAGAAGCAAGGAGAACAAGACGTTCCACACCATGGTGGGAACGAAAGACATGGGCGTCGAGAAGCTGGCCCAGAATATCGATGCAGTTCTGAACCGTCTCGTTTCTAAACTTGAGAGAGGAGACATGAACATAGCCTCGATTTACGTCAAGACGACCATGGGACCGCCAGTGAGGTTGAGGTGAGCGCATGGAAAGAGAGCCGGCAAGGTGGAAGCAGGACAACGTGCAGACCCTCATCAAGCTCATTCAGGACAACCCTGTCATCGGAATCGTGAAGGTCGGGGGAATTCCAGGACCGCAAATTCAGAAGATGCGCAGGGAGCTTCAGGGTAAAGCCACGCTACTTGTCGCGAAGAACAACCTTCTGGAGCTGGCCCTGAAAGAGGCGGCCGGCAAGAAGAAGGGAGTCGACGAGCTGGTCGAGAACTTCGATGGCCAGGTTGCCATCGTAGCAACCGACGTTAACCCGTTCAAATTATTCAAGGACATGGAGGCCACGATGACCAAGGCGCCGGCGAAAGGCGGTGAACTCGCGCCAGACGAAATCTATATTAAAGCCGGGGACACACCTTTCAAACCGGGCCCTGTCGTGGGGGACCTCCAGAAGGCCGGAATTCCCGCGGCGATCGAGCAGGGAAAGGTCGTGATCAAGAAGGACAAGGTTCTCGTGAAGGAGGGAGAGCCGATTCCGGTGGACGTCGCGAAGATGCTGACCCGCCTGGAGATATTCCCGTTGACAGTCGGCATGGAGCTCAGCGCCGCTTACGAGGACGGTACGATATTCGGCAAGGATGTGCTGAAGGTCGATGAAATCGAGTTCATGGCGAATCTTAACTTCGCCATATCCGGCACATTCAATCTGGCAACTTTCATTGGACACGCGACACCGCAAACCATCAACCCGCTTATCAGGAAGGCCCACTTCGACGCGATGAACCTGGCACTGAATGCGGGAGTCGTCAACTCGACCACAATCGAGACACTGCTCTCGCTGGCGCAGGGCAAGATGCTGGCTTTGGCATCCACAGTATCTTATGATCTGGGCGATGTGGATGATGAACCGAAAGAGGAGGTTTCCGCAGAGCCCTCAGATGACCCCTCAGATGAGCCTGCAAGTGAACCAGAGCCCGTATCTGAACCCGCAGACGAACCTGAAGCTGAACCCGCAACTGAGCCCGTAACTGAACCCACGAGTGAACCTGATGCGGAAGAGCCAGCAGGCGAAGAGAAGCCTGCTGAGGACGGGAAGAAAGACGAAAAGAAAGGCGATGCTGAAGAGGAGAAGAAAGAGGCCGAACCCAAGGAGGAAAAGGCCGAGGAGCCAAAAGAAGAAGCTTCTACGGATGAAAAACCCGACGAGAAGAAAGCAGATGATGACAAAGAGATCACGGTTAAAGAATAATAGGAGGTATAGGAAATGGAATACATATACAGTGCAATGATCCTTCACTCCGCTGGCAAGGAGATAGACGAGAAGGCGATAGCTGACATTCTGAAGGCAGCTGGCTTGAAGCCCGATACTGCCCGAATAAAAGCCCTCACAGCTTCACTCGATGGAGTGGACATCGAGGAGGTCATGAAGACAGCAGTCGCAGCACCGGCCATAGCAGCGGCTGCCCCGGCAGCAGCGGCGGCTGGTGACGCTCCAGCAGCAGAGAAGAAGGACGAAAAGAAAGAAGAAGAGGAAGAAGGCGTAAGCGAAGAGGAAGCAGCAGCCGGCCTCGGTGCGTTATTCGGTTAAAATCCTGTACGGCCATGGAGGCCCACGGGAAGCCGTGGTCGTATCGGTACAACTTAGCCTTGCGCATCAGCCAGTATGCTGTGTAAACTACCAGGCCATAAAGGTTTGGCGTTGTGAATCGGGCCTGGAAGTTCACATTCCAGCGGCCATATGTGCAACTTCTCAAAGCCTGAAGATTCTGGCTTCGAGTTCCGATACACAGTTGTCGATGCGCATACGGCAGTCTCCTCTTTTTGATGATATTCAAGTCAATTAATCTCAGGCCTAAAGACCTGAGCGTTCTTGACCTTTTACAATAAATCAGTCTCTCTGCTCGACCCTTCTTCCGATCCGCTCCAGTTCCATTTCTCCGTCTTTTGCGATTATTTCGCCGTGAAGCATGACCAGTTTCGGGAATATCGCCTCGTGGCCCTCGAAAGGAGTCCAGCCGCATTTGTAGTGCAGGTCATCTGTCCGAATGGTGCGAATATCGCCCATATCGTAGACAGCCAGGTCCGCATCGTACCCTAATTCTATCTGGCCCTTGGGAATGTTGAATAGTTGTGCAGGGTTCCTGCAGCAGGTTTCCTGAACCAGCCCCAGCGGAATGTCGGCCTTCTTCGCCATGGCCAGCATCAGCGGTATTCTGGTCTCGACGCCGGGTAGTCCCGCCGGCGCCTCCCCGAAATCCTCGCCCTTCTCTTCCAGAGTGTGAGGCGCATGATCGCTGGCCACGATTCCAACGCTGCCCTGCGCAAACGCTGAAAACAAACCGTGCCGTGTCTCCTCGTTACGAATCGGCGGCAGCACCTTCGCGAACTGCTGGATGCCGTGCTCCATGTTCAAAAACAGGTGGTGCGGAGACACCTCCGTGCTCATTCCCCCGCACATGGCCAGTCCCTCCGCGTTTGTAACGTGCGTAACGTGAAGGATCGCCTTCGTGTCCAGCGTGCTCAGGAACTGGATAGCGGAATTCTCGGCCTTCGCGCTCCGATTTCTGTCGTGAGTTGCCAGGCCGGTGTTCTCCTCATCCCCAAAGAGCAGCGGGTCCTCGGCGTGGAATGCCACGACCTTTCCCGCGAGGTCGTCGTTCGCCATGAGCTCCGCGATCTCGTCCTGCGTAATCGGAGGTGCGTTCGTCGTACCCGCCATGTAAATTTTATAGCCCAATGCCAGTTCGGCCAGGACGCTGACGTTGGCGCTCGGTGTGAGGCCGGCGTACAGCCCGAAATCGACGTTGGAATTCCAGGAAGCCATTGACATCTTTTCCTCAAGCGCGACATACGTATTCGCCGGCGGGTTAGTGTTCGGCATGTCGAGGATGGTTGTGGTACCACCGAGAGCCGCAGCCATCGTTCCGGAATATAAGTCTTCCTTGTGCGTGTACCCGGGCTCGCGCATGTGCGTGTGGATGTCCACCCCGCCGGGTAGAATGAGAAATCGGGACATGTCGATGTGCCTGTCGCCCTTCAGGTCCTTGCCGATAACTGTGATCAAACCGTCGTCGATGCCGATGCAGACATCGTGGAACTCACCGGCCAGTATGATTTTTCCTTCCAAAACGACTTCAGGCGCACTCATGCAATTCCTTCCTCGATATTTTACCACGGGGTGTTTCTTCCGCGAACACTTCCCCGCCGAACTTCTGGATGACCACACCCTCCTCCAGCCAGGCATCGGGAAGAAGCCCGGCCTTCATGCAGGTGTGTGATAGAAACGTCTGGATATCCCAGTTGTGCTCGATGGGCACCTGTGGCAGGAGGAGTCCCGAGTTCGCGCCCTTTTTGATTATCAGGCCGTCGCGCCCGATGACTATCTGGCCAGGGTAATCCATCGGCTTATCGACTTTGATCTCCTCCGGGGGCGTCAAAATGCTGACCTCAACCACGATATTGTCCAGTTCGTCCTTTCCCAACTTCGGGAATCTCGGGTCCTGCGTCGCTCCCACAGCGGCCTTGGCCAGTGTCTCAACGAGCGGGTAGTAGGGCAGAGGATAGCCGATGCATCCGCGCAGTTCCTTCTTCGGGTAAGTGTTAATCGTAACAAAAGCCCCCGACTCCTCGTTAAAATGCTCCGGAAAGTCAAAATCGGGCAGTTTCTCGTTCTTAACCGCGACCTCGACGACGGCCCTTGAAAATCTTACAGCCAGCTTCCCATCCTCGTCAGAGTACATCCGGCGGGAGATGACCTCACGAGAATAAAATATTTGCCTATTGTGGTTGTCAATCTATTGAACGTGTCCTGTTCATAATCAAAACAAACCGAACGGGTCGAAGAGGTACACGTAGAAAACAGCGATAGCCACCATTCCGACGTACACAGGGATGCTCCAATTCAAAATTTTCGAGCCGTCGAACGGAGGAATCGGAATCAGATTGAAACCGCCAATGAGGGCGTTGATGAAGGCAACCATATATGCCAGGTCCCACAACAATAAATGTGCTGGTATGACGAATAATAAACCTACAAATCCCGCAGCGATCATAAAATTTGTCATAGGCCCGGCAACGCTTATTTTCCCGTACTGGCTCTTGGTGATGTTACCGCGAATCATGACCGCTCCAGGGGCAGCGAAAAGGAATCCCATCATCGATGAAAGAAGTGCAATCAAAAGGCCGAATTGCCAGTACCTGAATTCAGCCCAGCATTTGTATCTCTGTGCGAGGAATTTATGCGCCAGTTCATGGCAGAAAAACGCAGTGACAACCGCGACAAAGGCGATGACGAAATTCACCGGGAATTCGTTCCAGTCCATGTTCTGGATCCCCCCGGAAAAGATTATTGTGAAAGCTAATGTCAAAACCAGAATAGATATGCCCAGCTGTTGGATTTCCATGTTGCTGAAATGGAACTTGGGCCTTGCCGGCGCGGGCTCGAACGTTATCCGATAGGTGTCGTTGGCCATCATGGGACTTGAAAATGGGCGAGTATAAATAGTTGATGAATCGAAGGAGCCAGCAATAAATTTATGGACATGCCAACACCACCCAGACACTCCGATAATTATTCAACCTGCTTTTATTTTATCCTAAACCTTTAAATATAAAGAATAATATATACCTTTTGTCTGACATACGTAAGGCAGAAAATGGACATAAGCATGCCGGGAGAATGATAAGATGGACGGCGACAATGAGAAAATCACCATTCGGGTGCCCAGGAGGTACCTGCGTGCGATCGATTATCTCGTTAAAGCAGACGATTTCCCTTCGCGCTCCGAGGCCATCAGGGCCGCGGTCCGGGACATGATATACGAAAGGATAGAAATGGTCCCTGAGAAGCTGGAGAAGATCCAGAACGCGGAACAGGCGGTGGCGAACCTGGAAGCGATGGAGAGGGAGATTACCAAATAGGAAGGCAATAAGGGATGCCTGCTCTGCAGGTTGCTTGGATGCACCAGGGGAATGCCCCCGACAACGCTGCATGGCGAACGTGCCCGTTCGCCCGGGATGGGACCCAAAAACGAAGGTAATCAGGGACCACCCGAAATCACAACTCACGATTACCTCCCCCCTTTTTTATTTTTTCGATGGATAGCGAAGCCAAGCCATCCAAAATGGCTGGCTGAGCTTTCCGTCCTTTTTATGACCGACATCAGTTCGGTCATGAGATAGATTCCCGCCCCGTCCTATTCCTGCTTCCCCCCACCCCGCTCCTCCGCTGGCTCGCCCCGTCCCCCGCGAGCCTGCTCGGAGCGAAACCCTTAAGTGTGATATTCTCCATTTCTTAAGAAAGAAGTGTGGAAGAGATGAGACGAGTTGTAGTAGTCTGGCTGTGCTTTATGATGGTGTTCAACTCTGCGATTGTGATGGTCTCAGGCTCAGAACATGAAATTAAACCTCAGGCTACGATTATTGTCCCGATAGATTATCCCACAATTCAATCTGCAATAGATAATGCTAGTGTTGGAGATAGAATTGAAGTAATAGCGGGTACTTATTTTGAACACCTAAAAATTAATAAAACCATATCATTAGTAGGAGAAAACCGTCTTACAACAATAATTGATGGTGGTGGGACTGGAGCATTGGTAAATATTTCTGCGAATTCGGTTAACATAAGTGGGTTTACGATTAGAGATTGGGGGCTTTTTTGGATGAATTATGGAATTCTTCTTAATAATGTTAATAATAGTGTTATCAAAGATAATATTCTTTTCAGCAGTTCTCAAAAGGGAATTTATTTAATCAATTCAAATCAAAATATTATTGAGTTCAACCGTGTGACCGATGTTTATTCAGGCATAGACCTAGAATCATCCTCCAACAACTCAATAGGCTTCAACGATGTCTGGAGAAATGATTATGGAATTTGGATGTGGAATTCTTGTAAGAACAATGATGTTTACTATAACAATATTTCAGATAGTACATGGCAAGCTCTTAGATTATCCTGGAAAGCAGAAAACAATACGGTTCATGAAAATAATTTGACTAACTCTGGGGAAGATGGATTATTCATTTCAGTTGATGCAAAATATAATGAAGTGTATAATAATAACATCACGGAAAATAACGATTATGGCATTCATATGTGGGGGTGCATTTCAAACAACATAACTGATAATAATATTTCAGATAATGGTTATGGATTCTACATCAAAGAACAAAGCAGATACAACAACATTTTCGCTAATAATATTTCAGATAACATCTATGGGTTCTATATTGAAAATGCTCCTTACGAGAATTTAATCTACCATAACAACATTATCAACAATACAGAACAAGCATACGATTTTGGAACAAACATCTGGAATGCTAGCTACCCCTCTGGCGGCAACTACTGGTCAGACTACACCGGTGTTGACCTCAACAGCACAGCAGCACAAAATGTTCCTCCCCCTGATGGAATTGGAGATACACCCTATGTAGATATCCAGGTACCTGTGTTTGAGGTAATAAACGAAACAGTCCACGGCCCGACTTTCGACGGGGAAACCGGCCCGATATTTCTGGCTAACGGCAATGTAATCAATATTTCAATGTACGTGGACCTGGCTGGTTCTGAGTGGGTGCCTTTAGAAGAGGGTGTCGATTATATTCCTAACTATGTCACTGGAGAGATCGACACATCACCTATTGAACCATTTGAAGTTGGTTGGTTCTTCCACGCATATTACAACTATAGCCTAGTCGAAGTACAAGATAATTATCCCCTGATGCAACCAGTTGTCAACGGCCATGTCCAGCGCCCCCCATTCCGTATAGATTCTAATGCAGATTTTGACCTAGCTCATGGAGTCACAGGCGGTAGCGGGACACAGGGAAACCCCTGGATTATTGAGAACTATGATATCAACGGTACTGGCTACGGATATTGTATTTACGTTGGGAATACAACCGAGTATTTCGTGGTGAGGAATTGTTATCTGCATGAGGCGAGCGGGGTAGGCAGCATTCCGTATTTCCCAGATGTTGCTTTAATTTTGTATAATGTCACAAATGGGACAATAATAAACACAAACACCTCAGAGAGTCAATATGGTATAGCCCTCGATTACTCATCAAATAACAATATTACGAACTGTGATATAACATCGAACAAAGGCTCGGGTATTTATCTTGGATTTTCTTCTTTCAACAATATTTCTTATTCCAATACAATTTCAAATGGAGATACGGGGATTGCTCTAGATTCTGCAAGCAATAATACAATTTTCAATAATACGGCTAATTATAATTCTTGGAATGGAATGCGGTTAGAATCATCAAGTAATGACAATGTGATTTTCAACAACACGGTTTCATCAAGTATGCTGTTCCAAGGTCTTTACATGAGCGCATCCGACAATAATAATATTTATGACAATAAATTTTTAAACAACAATAATAATGGTTTTTACCTAACAGGTTCAGATAACAACACAATAGTAAACAATAATTGTTCATCAAATACCAATTTTAATGGCATCTCGATTGTTGGTTCCTGCGACAATAACAAAATAGGCAATAACACATGTAATGACAACGCTAATAGCGGTATATATGTCTTTGATTCAAACAATAATACAATTGAGAACAATAATTGTTCGGACAACATTAATTTTGATGGAATCTCAATCGTTACCTCATGTGATGATACCATAATAGCTAACAATACTTGTGTGAATAATCGGATAGGTATCGGTGTGTGGTCCTCGAATAGAAACGTTTTAAGAAACAATACTTGCAGAGAAAACGATAACAACGGCATCTATCTATCGACTTCTCACAACAACACTATTGAAAATAACAATTGCCCTCATAGTATTAATTTTCATGGCATCTCGATTGATAGCTCTGATGATAATACCATAGCTAATAACTCATGCATTAACAACAGTGTTCATGGGATTGGGTCATGGTCATCCGATAGAAATATCATTACTAACAATACATGCAAAGAAAATGGAAATCATGGCATCTTTTTTTGGAATTCGAAGAATAATAGCATTCTATCAAGTACTACTATAAATAACACATTTAGTGGGATTGTAATCAGTTCGTCTGATAATAATACTCTTACAAAGAATAATGCATCTAACAATCAATGTGGTGTTTTCCTCAGTAACTCAAATCACATAGAGATCATCAATAGTAGTCTAACCAACAACACTGCTGATGGCTTAAATATTTGGCAATCCAATAATTGCACTGTTTATTTGAACAATATCAGTTATAATAACATGTCAGGTATTTATCATGACAACTTATATGACAGCCTGATTATAGATAATAATATTTCTTTCAACGAAGATGGAATAAACCTTCGGGAATCCCGCAACAACACATATTCAGGCAACGTGATTTCTTGGAACGACAGATATGGAATGGATTTTGGAACCAACTGTGACAACAACACCATAAATAATAATATAATTTCAAATAACCAATTTGGAATATATATCCCCCCAACGGCACGTGATAACAAGATTTATCACAACAGCTTCATCAACAACATAAATCAAGCTGTTGATTTAACTTGGGGCAACAACTCCTGGAACAACGGTTACCCCTCTGGCGGCAACTACTGGAGCGATTATAATGGAATAGATATTTATAACGGCCCAAACCAGGACATTCTTGGTAGCGATGGCATCGGCGATACGCCATATACGAACATCCAAGGCTGGGCAGGTAACCAAGACAACTATCCGCTGACAGAGCCGGTTGGTGGCGTTCCCCCAACATCGAGCGTCGACCCCATATCACAATACTGGCATACCACCTACCCATTGACCATCGCCGCAACAGCGAGCGACGTTGGAAGTGGAGTGGATAATGTTACATTGTGGTACAGGTACAGTGCGGACAACGTTTCGTGGGGCGATTGGACAGATTCAGGGCTTGTAGACAACACTCCATGGGACGGCGTATCGTGGAGCTTCAACTTCCCAGACGGTGATGGCTACTATGAGTTCTACTCAATCGCCATGGACAACGCTAGCAATACTGAGGCGGCACTGGGTACAGCAGATGCGAGCTGCGGTTATGACAGTACAGAACCGACAATTGTCTCGACAACACCGCCAGACGAAGCGACCGATGTGAGCACAGCTGCTGGAACATACGTCATCGAGTTCAGTGAGGTGATGGACACAACCGTTGGTATGGTAACCACGGACCTGCCTGGTGTGATATGGTCTTGGGACGCCGTAGGGATATGGTACAATGGAACCTACACCGCACTTGAAGACTCGACCACGTACACCGTGAACCTACCTGGTGGAGGCTTCCAGGATGTGACCGGTAACGCACTGACTGGCGACACGGTCTTCGACTTCACGACCGTCGACTTCACAGTGCCGACATCAAGTGCCGATCCGATATCACCATATTGGCTGGTTTCTTCGCCCTTAGCGATCACCGCAACAGCGAGCGACCCAGGTAGTGGGATAGCCAACGTCACCCTCTGGTACCGCCACAGCCCCAACAATTCAACCTGGACCGCAAACAAATCCTTCGGTCTCGACACATCCACACCTTGGAACTGGACATTCAACTTCCCTGATGGAGAGGGGTATTACGAATTCTATTCGATTGCCAATGACACAGCAAATAATACAGAGGCTACGCCTGGAACTGTTGATGCCCTATGTGCTTACGATATTAGACCTCCAGACATGATCGACAGTAGCCCAACGTCTGGAACAACAGGCGAATCTCATATATTCCAGGCTGTGGTCACAGATAACTTAAGTCTGGCTGAGGTTCATGTTATATACCGGTTTGGAACTGGAACCGAAACCAATGCCACGATGGTTCATACAACTGGAGATGATTACGAGCTTGAAATCAGCATACCTCTGAACAGCCTTGAAACTCTGCATTACCGCATTGTTGCCGTTGACCGTGCGGGCAATTGGAACTCTACGGCAGTGAAAGATGTGATTATCAATGACAATGATGACCCTGTGGCAGACGCAGGACCAAATCAGACAGTGGAGGAGGGCACGATTCTAACATTCAATGGCTCTGGTTCCACAGACAATATTGGTATTACCAATTACACATGGACGTTTAACGACGGATTACAGAACATGACTCTCTATGGTGTCAATCCCCCGCACAACTTCACTGTTGTTGGGAACTTCACGGTCACATTAACAGTATTTGATGCCGCTGGCAACAATGGAACGGACACAATGGTCGTTACTGCAAATGCACAACCCCCAGATAATGATGGTGATGGCATTCTGGATGATACCGATACGGACGACGACAACGATGGATTCCTTGATGAATGGGAAATATTCTTGGGAACAAACTCCACAGATTCAAACGATATCCCACTGGACACCGACAATGACGGCATCCCAGACGGCGATACGAACAACACCCAATCATGGATGGATACAGACGATGACGATGACGGTGTATCGGATTCAGAGGATTACGACCCACTTGATCCGAATATTTCAGAACCTCCAGAGCAACCGGATGATGACGGTATTCTGGCTTATTGGTGGATTATTGCCATAATCATAATTGTAATCATTATTTCGAGTTTGTTCGTGATTCGAAGGAAACCGGAGCCAGTAACTGAGTTAGAGCCGGAACCCGAACTTGAAACAACCCTCTGCCCGACCTGCGGATTCGAGATAGAAGCGGGCTCGCCCTGCCCATTCTGTGTTGAAGAAACTCCAGAACCTTCACCCGAGACAGAACCTCATCCGAACCAAGAAATTTTGGATAAAATCGAAAAGGCATTTCAAGAGGGTAAACTGACTGAGGATCAATATCAGAAGAACTTGGAGAAGTTCGGAAAGTAAGCGGTTTCTTTCCTCCACCAACATTTTATACCACCCCCTCATCACTCACACCATGCAGAAGGTCGAAGTGCCGAAACGGCAGCAGCCAGTGTCCGTCTGGAGAGAGAAGGAAATCGTTCAGGGCGAGGCAGTCGATACCCTCGTCGCCGTACTCCGCGGCAAGGGATGTTTCTGGGCATCGACGAGCGGCTGTCTGATGTGCGGCTACTCCTGCGACACGATTTCTTCAGTGACAGAGCTCGATTTGCTGGCCCAGTTCGATTCTGTTCTGGCACTTCACGAGGGCGAGAAATTTCTCAAGATATACACGTCCGGCTCCTTCTTCGATAACAATGAAATATCGCCTGAGGTCCGGAAGTCGATGCTCGACAAGATCGGTGACAAGTTTGACGGCCTGCTCGTGGAGTCCAGGCCCGAATTCATAAACACCGAGGTCATCGAGACCACATGGGCCAACCTCGATTATCTGGAGGTCGCCATCGGCTTGGAAAGTGCCAGCGACGATGTCCGTGCCAGATGTATCAACAAGGGCTTCGGCTTCGAGGACTACGAGAAGGCGAGCCGGATTCTTCGGGACTTAGATGTCCACGTGCGGACTTACCTTCTTCTGAAGCCACCGTTTCTGACAGAGCGCCGGGCAATCGCCGACGCTGTCGAATCAGCCGAGCTGGCCGATGACCACACTCACACGATTTCCTTCAACCCGGTGAATGTCCAGAGGGATACGGTTGTCGAAAGATTGTGGAGGCGCGGGTCATATCGTCCGCCATGGCTCTGGAGCCTTATCGACGTCATTCAAAAAGCGGAGAGATCGGCACAGGCCAGAATCATTTCTTCACCCTCGGGAGGAGGAAGCAGGAGAGGGGTGCACAACTGCGGAAAATGCGATAATTCTATACTCAATGCGATCTCCTCGTTCTCGATGAGCGGCGACCCGCAGGTCTTCGACAATTTGGACTGCGGATGCAAGGACATCTGGCTCGATTCCCTGGACTTGCAGGAACTCACGGGCACGACAGGCGATATAGAACGCCTGTCTCTCCCATGATGCAACCTTTTTATCTGGCCGAGTATTGTCCCCTCACATGACCGTGCTTTCCGATTCCAGCATCCGTCAGGCGATGGCTGAGGGCCAGCTGGGCATCGAGAATTTTGTGGAGAAGAACCTGACTCCCAACGGCTACGACCTCACGATCGCCCAGATCAGGGTTGGCCGGAAGGGTGAGGACGTGAGTTCGGGGGATGTCGTCGTGCCCCCCAAAACCTGGTTTGCTGTGAGCACGAAGGAG
Source organism: Methanomassiliicoccales archaeon (assembly GCA_030672365.1). Taxonomy (GTDB): domain Archaea; phylum Thermoplasmatota; class Thermoplasmata; order SG8-5; family JAGLSY01; genus DAOVGM01. The sequence continues at coordinate 12,700 of DAOVGM010000026.1, read as the reverse complement.
TACGTGAAATTCGGGCCCCATGTCACATCCCAACTCTGGATTCGGACGACCTGGGCCAGAAAGGGAATTTTGAGCTCCTTCGGAAAGGTCGACGCCGGCTTCGAGGGCACATTGACCCTTTCGGCACTCAACTCCTCGGACGAGCCGGTTGTCATTCCGATAGGCGAGCGCTTCGCCCAGATAGTCTTCGAATGGCTGGATTCCGCACCGGAAAAGGTATATGCCGAGAGGTCGGGAAATTACCAGGGCCAGAGGGGTGTGAAGCTGGAGTGATAAAGGCCGTTTTGTTCGACATCGGAAACACGCTGGTGACTTCTCTCGAGAACTACGAGGTTGTCCGGGTTTTGTTGAAAGAAAAGGGCTATGAAAAAACACTGGATGAGATCAAAATCGCCTATTCGAAAACCGAAGAGGAATACCTTGAAAACAGGGGCGATAAGGGATTTTTGGAAAAGGGGCCTGACGATTTCTACGTCCCGTGGAACAGCGCGGTTGTTAAAAATCTTGGAATTGACGATGACGACATGAAGATAGGCCAGTATGTTTACGACAGGTGGTTTGAGGTGCTTCATTTGGCGGTCTATCCCGATGTGGAAAAAACACTCGACGACCTCAAGGCCAGAAATATCAAATTGGGGCTAATCACGAACGGTTATCGCGAGGAGGTGGACGAGGTTTTGCCGCCTCTGCCTATTTCCCACGACGATTTCGAAGTTATTGTGGGCTGCAACACCACGGGAGCGGAGAAGCCGGACCCCAAACCATTCCTCTACGCCCTCGAAAAACTCGGTATCGGGCCAGAGGAGGCAATTTACGTCGGCGACAGTTACAAAAAAGACTACTTGGGGGCCCAGGGCGTCGGCATGAAGCCAGTCCTCCTCCTGAGAACCGGCAACCCGCCTAATAAAGATGTTAATTTTATCAAAACTTTATATGAGTTGTTCCGCCTGATTTGACGATGTCGAAAACGAAGAGGCTTTGGGTCGGCGAATATGTGTGAACTTCCCGAATCTGGCTTATGAGAATCCCGAAACCCGAATCCATGATTTTCTTCTCGATTTTGTCGACCTCGCTCGTCTCCGCAATCGCATAAAGGTGAATCGTGCCGCCCAGCATGACCTTGGTCAGCGCCTTGTCAAGGAATTCGAGCGCGGTGTGGGGAAGGTTCATTATGATTCTGCTGGCTTTCGGCAATTCCGAGAGAAGCTGGTCAGCGTCCCCAAGATACGGCTCGACGTTTTCCGCCCTGTTCTTCTCGATGTTTTGCTTCAGGAACTCGACGGCAGCGGGGTTTAGATCGATCGCGCAAATCTTGTCTGCCTTTGAATGTCTGGCTATCATGATGGAAAAGGGCCCGACACCGGCGAACATGTCGATTACGATTTCCCTGTCACCGACCTGGTCGGCGATTCGCTTCCGCTCGTGAGCCAGTCTCGGAGAGAAGTAAACGCTCGCGATGTCCAGTTCAAATCTCAATCCGTATTCGGTGTGGGTCGTCGTGGTTCTGTTCTCGCCTGCGATTACTTCCACATTCCGCGTTCGTAGCTCGCCGGTGACCCCCACGTCCAGCACCACGGTTTTAATGTTGCTGTTCGCCTTGACTATCGCCTCCCCGACCTTTGCGGCATGGGGCAGGAGCTCGTCAGCCAGCTTCAGGACGCAGATGTCCCCCACGACGTCGAAGGAAGTCGGCAGAAGGGGTTTCAACTCCTTCGGAACGTCGGCCAGCTCCTTGTAGCCAGGAAACAACTCCACTTCCTCGAACTCCGCATCTCCCATGACTATGTCGAAGTCTGGCTCTTCGATAACGGGAATGAAAAGGATGTCATCCTGACCGTGAATCTTGAGGTCGGTTCTCAGTATGCCCAGCTCTGAAAGTTTTTTACGGTTGAACTCCCCTTCACTCTTGGGCACGACAACGCACAGCGAACGCATGGTGAACAATATGGGAAAATTGGTATTTATCGGTTTGGGACTCCACGACGAGAAGGGCATCACACTCGGGGGTTTAGAGGCAGCCAGAGCCTGCGATACCCTGTTCATGGAAACCTACACCTCGACACTATCTGGCTCCACAAAACAGGACCTCGAAGCCCTTTACGAAAAGGAAATAATAATCCTCGACAGGGAGAAAGTCGAGGACGGCAGTATCATCATCGAGGCGGCAAAAAGCCAGAATGTCGGATTCCTGGTTCCCGGCGACGCGATGTCGGCAACAACCCACGTCGACCTGAGACTGAGGGCAGAGAAGGAGGGTATTCGGACAGAGATAATCCACGGTGTCTCGGCTCTGACGGCCATCCCCGGCCTTCTGGGTCTCCAGCATTACAAGTTCGGCAAGGTTACGACCATCCCTTTCTGGGAAGGCGATTATCGACCAGACAGTTTTTACGATGTTGTAAAGGACAACCGGAGCTTGGGGTTACACACCCTCATGCTCCTCGACATACAGGCAGACAAGGAGAGATGCCTTACGGCTACCGATGCCTTCAAGATGCTGGTTGAAATCGAAAAAGACAAGCAGGAAGGAATATTCGGGCCGGACAGGCTTGTTTGCGTCGTGGCACGTGCAGGTGCGCGGGACGTTGCCCTTTGGGCTGGGCACCTTCAGGAGTTGAAAAACATCGATTTCGGGCCCCCACTGCATTCGATTGTGGTTCCCGGGGAATTGCACTTTATGGAAGAGGAGGCGCTGGAGAGGCTAGGTGGAATCCCAAAATTATAATTTCCCTCCGCAATTATCACATTTTATCGCATCGTCATTTTGTAAAGAATCACAGAACTGGCATCGCACCATGATTTTCTCGATAATTTTGGGTTTGTATATGTGGTCTTGAATAACAAAAATAATCGTCCCTAGCAATATTGCACCAAATCCCATAAAGAACATCCAAGTACCAATTTCTCTAAATGGATATTCAAAATAATGGTCTACAGTTGTTGTTGGACTTGAGAATAAACCGCCTCCTGTTTCGGTTGTAAGAGTATGATAATCACCCCAACTATAAGCCACCGCTCCAATGGAGAAAATTACAATTCCTAATATTACAAGTCCAATGCCAGCAGCTTTCGCAGGTTTCATAGACTTCCCTCACAACTTAATCTCCAAATTGCCACTTAAGGATTTCGGTTAGATTTGTATCCCACCCCATCCATTGGATTATCCCCCCGCCCTTCCACTCCTCCGCTGGACAGGCCCGTCCCCCCAGGTCCTGCTCGGAGCGGACTGACGTGCGATACCGCCGTATGCTCATCGACAACCCTTTGTCAGAACTCAAAACCGGCCAGGTTTTGAGAAATCGAGCATATGGCTGCTTAAATATTGACATTCGGCCAGAGGTCGATTGTCGATACTTTCGGCCACCCCTCGAGAACCCTTATAAACTCAGCATTTGATGTACCCCTTGGTGAAACCATGAGCGAGACAGAGATAGAAGAGTTGCCAGGAGTAGGACCCGCAACTGCCGAAAAGCTCAGGGACGCAGGTTACAACACCTTGCTGGCCATCGCTGTCGAGTCGCCGAAGAATTTGGCAGATCTGGCCGATATTGGGGAGGCTGTTGCCGTGAAGGTCATCGCAGCGGCTAAAAAAGCCGCCGACCTCGGAGGCTTCGAGACCGGAGATGTGGTTCTCGAAAGGCGCCAGAACATCGGAAAGCTCACAACATGCTCAAAATCCTTCGATTCCCTGATGGGCGGAGGGTTCGAGTGCCAGGCGATAACCGAGTTATTCGGCGAGTTCGGCTCCGGAAAGACCCAGATAGCGCATCAGTGCGCGGTTTCGGTTCAATTGCCGGAAGACAAGGGAGGCCTGGACGCCGACGTTATCATCATCGACACGGAGAACACCTTCAGGCCCGAGAGGATAGCCCAGATGGCGGAAGGACTCGAGCTGGACCCGGTAAAAGTACTGAAGAGAATTCACGTTGCGCGGGCTTTTAACTCACACCATCAGATGCTGCTGGCCGAGAAGGCCAAAGAGATTGCAGAGGAATATCCTGTCCGCCTTTTGATAGTTGATTCATTGACATCGCATTTCAGGGCGGAGTATATTGGAAGGGGTGCGCTGGCCGACCGCCAGCAGAAGCTCAACAAGCACATGCATGACCTGTTGCGCTTCGGAGATTTGTATAATGCGTGCGTTGTCGTGACGAACCAGGTATCTGCAAAGCCGGACGCCTTCTTCGGAGACCCGACGAGGCCCATCGGAGGGCACATAGTCGGCCACACGGCGACATTCAGGTTATATCTCAGAAAGAGCAAGGGCGGAAAAAGGATAGCCAGACTCATCGACTCGCCGAATCTTCCCGAGGCTGAGGCGGTAATTACTATTGACGAAACCGGAGTCAGGGATTAGTTAATTGTCTATCCAGACAGTCTGTTGAAAATCTAGTTTTCAATATCGTCGAGAACTATATTTACCATATTGTCCAGATTGAGATGCGAGTAGAGGTTGGCTGAGCGTCTGAGTTCTTCCTTTGCCTTTTTCGAATCTCCCTTGCTCTTGTAGACCAGGCCAAGTTCGTGCCGACAGTCGGCCAGATTGAGCGGGGTGTTGATTTCCGTGTAAATGTCGATGGCGCGCTGATAACTCAAAATCGCCATGTTCCAGTCCTTCTTCGCCATGTAGAGTTTTCCGTAGACCTGGAATGCACCGCTCATTCCCGCCAGGTCGCCGATTTGCTCGACGAATGTCAGGCTGTCGTCGAGCATCTCCTTCGCCTTGTCGAATTCCTTCTGCTGGATGAGCACGTTGGAAAGGTTAAACTCTGCCCACGCTTTTAAATTCAGCCAGCCGCCTTTTTCCGCGAACTCGATGCTCTTTTCGAGGTTCTTCTTGGCATTGTCCCAGTCCTCCATCTCAAGGTAGGTATCGCCAAGGTTGTTGTAGGCTCTGGCTATCTGCTGGTAGTTGTCCGTATCGCTCAAAGTCTCCAGTGCTGTGTTGTAATGGTCAACGGCTATCTCGTACTTGTTCGAGTCGGCATAGACATTGGCCATACCAATATTTGCCATGCTCAGGGCATTCTTGTTATCGGCCAGTTTCGAGTGATTGACGCCCTTGTCATAAAACTTGATGGCCTTAGGATAGTCGCCCATGTACCAGTTGACCGTCCCCATCGCGTTGTAGCAGTCGGCCAGCTGATGGTTGTCCTTGACCTCGTTTGCGGCGGCCAGCGCTTTCTTGTAGCACTCCTGCGCTTTCTCGAATTCCGACCTCTCCTGATAGACGAATCCGAGGCGACGCAAATACCTGGACGTCGCCACCTTGTCCTTGTTCTTCTCCGCCTCTTCTACAAGTTGAGTAAAATACTCGAAGGCCTTGTCCCACTCCCCGGCGAAAAGACTGGCCTTGCCCAAATCCTCCAGCATGTGCGACTTCGTTTCCACACTCGTCTCCTCTTCCACGATTTTCTCCATGTTTTCGAGTTTCTTGATTTCCTTGTAGATAATATTCGCTTTGTCAAAGCCGCCGAAGGTCCTCATGACCTCGGAGAGCGCACTGGCCAGTCCGGGAAGGTCTCTGGGCTCGATGTTGTCGGGGTCGGCGCCGATCAAAACACACTGTTTTTTCACTATGAACGGACCCATGTCCTGCATCTCTCTTTCCATTACTGTGAAAATCTGGCTGCTCAGTTCATTCATCGATCCTACCCCGTGGTGCAGCGGTAATTGTCGTTAAAATATATAAAATCTTATCCGACGTACCGCAATGCCTCTGCCGGCTGTATCTTGGATGCGTTGTGGGCCGGGATAATCGTGCACAGCATCGTCGTCACGTACGCGATAGCTACGACGGTACCCATCTTCATCCATGGAATAGAGAACTGAATATTCTGGCCCATGTCCGCCACCATGACGTTGAAAATCTCGTGGGCGACGAGAACGCCCGAGAAAATGCCGATGATGACACCGATCGTCGCGACGAACAATATCTCGATTAGAAACGCATTTCTGATGTTCTTCCGCTTGAAGCCAAGGGATCTAAGAATTCCGATTTCCGGCGTTCGTTCGACAACCGAACGAACCGTTATCACGCCCAGGCCTGCGACACCGACTACCATTCCCATGTCCAGATATATCTCGAAGAGGGTGAACATGGAGTTCATCATTTCCATCGATTGTTCGGCAACCTCCCTCATAATCATCGAGTTCATTCCGATTATGGAGAAGTCCCTCTCGATGTCCATTGCCGCCGCCTCGATGTCAATTCCGTCGTTGACCGAGAACAGGAAGATCTGGTTTACGTTGACGTAGAAGTTCAGCATCATGTTCTCCTTGGACATGAATATGCCGGTCATCTGGTCCTGGTCCATGATTCCTATTATTTCGTACTCGTCCGAGTAGTTGCCGGTTATCGGGTTAGTCACCACCCTGACGTTGGTCCCGACGTCGGCGCCTATCATGAACGACGAAAAGCCGTTAACCACCACTTTTCGGGAGCCCGGTTCCACCACTGCCTGCCAAACCTCGTTCACATTCGCGTAATCGTCGGAAATCTTGGTGAACTGATACTGGCTGTTGGTCGCGAACTCGTTATCCACGCCGTAAACCAGACTGCCTTCGAACATCGGCAGGTCGAATCCCAGCGGACTTTCGATCTCGCCGCCTTCGTCTGTGACATTCACCTTGGTCGTAAAGCCCATGGATATCTGCACCACGGACACGTTGTCCAGCACCGGCGTGTTGATCGGAATCGTCAGATTATAGACTGGGTCATAGTAAGAGATATTTTGAATGTCCGCAACAGGAATCATCGAGTTGCACTGGATGTCGAAACCGCCGCCCTGCCTGAATGTTTCGTCATCAATGTCAATGACGAACATGTTGGAGAACACCGAAAGCATGGCTATCATGTAAATCACCAGCGCGAACATTGCGACGCTCATTCCTGTCCTGAATTTTTTTGTCAGCGGGTACGAAACCGCAGTCAAAATCGTGGGGCGGAATTTTCTCACCCTGCCGAAGGTTCCAGTGATGAGCCGGATGACCGGTCTCGAGTTGTACATGACGAGGAGCACGATGCTCAGAACGGACAGAATTCCGGACACGATGAAGAGGAAATCGCCTTCGCCTGGCTCGAGGTCGACGAAGTAGGTTCTGATGGCATAGAAAGTCCATAGGAACACACCGAGGCTGGACGCGGTAATCGCAATCCTGTCACCTATCCAGCGCCATAAGGCCATCATAACTCCGGTCAGCAAGCCGGAGGGAGCCAGCAACATAACAGTGACGTTCTCGGGAGCCTTGTAAATGGCCGCGAACGAAATAACAGCCAATAGTACGCCGAGTATGGGTGTCAACAGGCTTTTCCTGTCCTTCGGCGGCTCATCTATGCCGCGAATCGCCCGGATTATGTTCAGCTTGCTGATTCTCCACGAGGTCAGCAAGATCGTGACGAACGTGATGACAAAGCCCAGACTGAAAGCCCGGACGAGACTGAACAACTCGAAATGAAAGGGAAGCTGGACGTTGATGAGATCGATGAAGTTGTTGACCATGTAAATCAAGAGCACTCCGATTCCGAGGCCGACAATCACGCCCATCACCGCGGCCACGCTGCCGTAGGCCAGACCCTCGAAGAGGAAGGACTGCATGAGATGACGTCGTTTCATTCCGACGGCCCTCGCCATGCCCAGTTCGGACTTTCGCTCCTCGGCCAGCATGGTGAAGATGTTGATGATGAGGATCACACCCGCCATAATTGCGAAGGAGCCGAATATCGTAAGGAACATCGATATCAATTCATTGAAGGTCTGGGCGATGTCCAGGTGGTCTTGTTTCTCCGTGTTTGCATTGAGCCCGGCGGTTCCGGGAATGCCGTCCAGCACGTTGTCGATTGTCACGGCCAGCTCAACACTGCCTTCGGCCCCGTCCTCGACCCCGCCGATGTTCGAGACCTTGATTATGTTTATCATACCGGTCTGATTCAGCAATTGCTGGGCAGTGTCCAGATTGACGAAGACGTTCATGGTTTCGGAAACGCCCATCTGCATGGTCATCTGCTGAGCCACGCTTGGACTGTAAAGCGCCTTTCCGACGTCCTGCACGACATACCTTACCGTGAACATGCTTTCCGCGAACTGGCCAGTCCCAGCCAGCGCATTGCCGCCCACCGAATAAGTTACGGAAATCATATCGTCAACGCTCACATTCAGATTCTCGGCCAGCGCCTCGTTGATGATGGCATCGGCGACAGTGAGGTCCTCGCCGTAGATCTCGGAGCCGGATAACGTTGTGAAGGCACCGAATTCCCTGTCGATGTCGGCGTCAAACCCGATTAAATTGACAGACGGTTCGAACTGTCCCGAGCCCGGACTTCTGGCCACGGCGCCCGCAGCCAGCATCGGAGATATGCCATCAATCGAACCTTGAATGACAGTATCAGAAGCGAGGCTCGAGTAAACGCTGTAATCGAAAAAAGCGTCTCCTTCGGAAGTGACGGTTATGTCCACCTCTCCCAGGCGGTTGTACGTTTCCTCGACGATAAAATACTCGATGGAATCGCCGACGACCATCGAGGCGCAGATGATCGAGGTGCCGACGAGAAGGCCGGCAATCGATATTATAGAGTGGCTCTTGTGCCTGAAGAAGTTCCGAAGGCCTAGCTTGGCGATGACCTTCTTCCACAGTCCCACCGCAACCATAACGATGATGAGAGCGAAGACAATACCAGGCAAAACAAGTTCGGAGGTTTCCATCCAGATCGCCTCTATTATTCCGGCGGGGGAGCGGGAATTTCCTGAACCTCGACAGTGTCGGGGTTCGGAACCTCGACAGTGTCGGGGTTCGGAATCTCGGTGGCATCTGGCTCGGGTGCCGTTTCTATCTGAACCCTGCCCTGCCCCGGTACTTCGGTTGCGACGAATTTCCCGCTTCGCATGTAAAGAATCTTGTCGGCGCGCTTTCCGACCTCGAGATTGTGGGTGACGATTACGAACGTCGCCTGCGTTTCCTTCCGCAGTCTGGCTACCAGGTCCATTATGCCGGTAGCGGTCTCGTCGTCGAGGTCGCCGGTCAGCTCGTCGCCCCAGATGATGGCGGGTTTCGCAATAAGGGCTCTGGCTATGGTGGTTCTCTGTCTCTCACCGCCGCTGAGCGCACCGGGCTTGCTTTCCATGACATTTCCCAAACCCACGGTCTCCAGGATCTCGATAGCCTGTTGTCTGGCCTCTTTTGCCGGGATGCCTGAAACGAGCAGCGGCATCTCCACGTTCTCGACAGCCGTGAGAACAGGAAGAAGGTTGTAGAATTGGAAAATGAATCCCATTCGCTTTGCCCTGTGCTCGGTTTTCTCGTTATCCGACATCTGAGCCAGATTATTCTCTTCAATTTTCACGATTCCGTCGGTAACGTCATCGAGACCGGAAAGGCAGTTCAGCAGGGTGGTCTTGCCGCAGCCGGACGGCCCCATTATTGCTATCATGTCGCCCTTTCTGACGGTCAGATCGACGCCTCTCAACGCGTTCACTTCCACTTTGCCAGTCTTGTAAATCTTGTGTATGTTCGTTGCTTCTACCATTAGTTCGGTCATTTTCCTCACCCTACAATTTCTTGAATATCAAAGATATTTCATTGGCTATGATGTCGAAATTCTCGGACATGTTCTTCGTCGCTTCCCGACCCTTCGCGGTGATGGTGTACATCTTTCGCTTGTCCACTATCTTCACTTTGATGAGGCCAGCGGCCTTCAAATGAAAGAGCGCGGGGTACATGGAACCGGAACTAGGCTTCCATTTTCCGCCCGTGACTTCCTCTATCTTATTCATCATGGCATAACCGTGCACATCTTCGGTGGCCAGCATCTTGAGGATGAATACCTTGAGGAGGCCTCTGCGGAAGTCTTTTCCGATCTTTGTGTCAAATATATCGAATTCCGACATGTCGAAATCCGGCATATCGAATGCCGATATAAAGTTTTGCATGATTTATTTAGAATAATACTGCCGTATGCTCCACCAGGCTATTTTTCTTTGGGATTTTCTGCGCCAGCTCGGGCTGTAAAGAAAAATATCCATAAAAAAGAAACACGCCCTCGCCTGCTAGAAAATCAATTGCCAGAGCCTGCTCGCTCGCTGAAACTTAGCTTTGACCATTTGAGCATATGGCTGCTGGACATGTACATTCAGCCCGAAAAGGCTGATTGTTACAGGTTTAATCCAAAGAACTGGCAGTTGTAATTCTCCGTAAGATAGAGGGTTTCCTCATTCTCGTCCATGGAGATGGTGGCAATACCCACGACAACGCCGCCCTGCTTCTCGATGAGTTCGATTGCTCCCCGGATCTGCGTGCCAGTTTCTATCCATTCGTCGACGACCAGAATCTTCGTGCCAGGCTTGATGGCCTGCCGTCTGAGCTCGAGGCTCTTTGTCTGACCTGTGTAATCCACGAACTCCACCTTGTCCACCTTGACAGGCAGTTTTCCGCCCTTTCTGATAGTAATAAATCCCTTCTTCATCTTCATGGCGACGGCTGTGCCCAAAATGAACCCGAGGGCGTCGATCGAAGCCACGAAATCGACGTCGGCCCCTTCGAATCTGGCTATAAAATCATCGACTAGAGATGAAAACGCCTCGTGGTCCGCAAAAATGGGAGTCACGTCATAGCGCGTCCCGTCTGTGTTCATGTCAATCAGGCGCAGATATCTCTTCTTTTCCATGCTTCGCGGATTGGAATGGATATATAAAACGGTTGCCACCATTAATTTGAAATACCGTAATGTCAATGAATACCCCGATGCCAGATATTCGAATAGTCAAGGTTGACAGGGAATCGCTGAAGGACAGGGTAACCGTCTTTTCCTACGATTCGGATGGTCATTACAGAGTCGACATTTCGGAACACGAAGACGGCTGGACAATAAATCTCGCGAAGGAAAAATTTCATGAGAGATATCACAAAAGGGACGAAAGGGACAAGACAGTCCAGCCCTACAAAGGCGATTCAGAGATATATCTGGCTTACGTCGGGGACGAGGAGGCAGGCCAACTCCAAATCGAGTTCCAGGAGTTCAATAAAAGCGTCAGGGTATGGGACATCGACGTCTGGCCAAAGTTTAAAAGATACAAAATCGGCACGGCATTAATTAACCTCTGCAAGGACAGGGCCAAAGAATTGGGTGCCCGCAGAATAGTGTTAGAAACCCAATCGTCCAATCTGGCCGCCATCGAATTTTACAAATCGATGGGCTTTAAATTGATTGGTTTGGATGCCTCTCATTATCACAATGATGATGTCGAACGCTGTGAGGTCAGATTGGAGATGGCCTATCATTTTTAAACCCGCACAAATTATATATGATAGAAGTTATATTATCAACTATGAGGAAGATAGGTTGAAAGTCGAGCTGAAAAAGGACATGTACGCGGACCTCGAAAAGATTGAGAAGAGAGGTAAGAAGAAGAAGAGAGGACTTTTCGGGCGCAAAGCAGACGACATCAAAGATGTCACCGTAAACAACATCGAAGAGAAGGAAACAGCAGAAGCTTTTGCAGACATGTCGCCGACAGAGCCAGCAAGACCTCCGGAACCTGAACCCGAGCCGCAGCCCGAAATCGCACCAAGGCCGGTACACAAACCCGATTGGAGGCCGCTCTCAGGCCGCAGACGGAAGAATGCTGAACATAATCTCCTCGAATACAAGAGAAAGCTGGACACGGCCTACAAGGCAAAGAAAATGTCCAGGGACCAGTGCATTGAAAAGGTCAGGCTGAAAGAGGTCGAACTCGGCCTGCGCCCTCCAGAGTAATTTTTGTTATATAAACTGTTGGCTGAACTTTCGCCAATAATCTCAATGGCCAAGCATACTCTGGCCAATCATCTCATGGCTGAACTGACGTCAGCCAATCTCATGACCGAACTGATGTCGGTCATCTCGTGGCTGTCCTGTCGGCAGCCACAAAACGGATGGAAAGCGATGCTATCCATCCGAAAAAGGACGGTATGCTTCGCAAACCATCTAAAAAGGACGGAAAGCTTCGCTTGCCATTGAAAATGGCATGCGCTCAGCTATCCATCTGCCTCATGATTGAACTTCGTCAATCATAAAAAATGCGGCAAGCTTCGCTAGCCACAGAAAAAGAAAAGAGTGGGAGAGTTGTTCTCCCATTATCTTAGCCAATGTTCATTAAGGTCCGGCATCAATCACGAATGTTATCTGCGCCTGATAGATTCCTTCCGATGTGGCTGCTGGAACAGTCGCGTACCACTGCAGGGACGTGGGCCCGACGCCAGCGTTGAAGTTGGAGCCCCACGGTCCATGCGATTCTGTTCCGTTGTCCGGCGCCACGATTGGCACTGGAGATGGTAATGCACTAGCATTGCCCCAGATGACTTGTGCCAGTCCCTCGCCTGCGAAAGCATGACCGGCAGGGTATGCGGAATAGTTCAGCTCACTCGTAACGATGGTAGCTATCGTGTCGCTCATCGTGCCGCCTTGGATAGTGACGTTGATCCAGTGCGCGTCAATCCAATCCGAGCCGCTGACCTGGTCGAGTCTCGCAATCGAGACGTTGACGAAGTACGGCGCGTTGGATGCGTAAGTAACCTGGCTCGGGTTGTTGAGCATAACATCCTTACTACCCGGCGGAGCGTTTCCCGACGGGTTTCCGGCAGCCGATATGTTTACTGCTTTGTATATTCCGAACTCCTCGAACGAAGCGTTTATGGCTCCGGGGAACGCTCCGTCCATTATGGAAAC
>DAOVGM010000009.1 GCA_030672365.1 Methanomassiliicoccales archaeon | reverse complement strand
GGCGCCGCGCGCCGGCGCCGGCTGGGTGGAGCGCATCGTGCGCAGCCCCGGCCGCTGCTGCGCGGCGACGCTGGCCATCACCACGCTCGGGCTGTTGCTGGATCGCTACGCGGACCTGTCGCAGCAGACGCTGCTCGGTCTCGCCACCTGGTTCTTCCTGCTGGTCGCGTTCCTCGTTCTCTGGATATGGATCACCATCTGGGTGTATAACGATGCCGAAAAACGCGGTGAAAACGGCGCACTCTGGGCCATACTCGTCTTCTTGTTCGGTCTGATCCCGTTGATTATCTGGCTCGTTATCCGACCTTCCGAGCGGCAGGTCTGGCATTACCAGACGCAACCGTATTCCTGTCCGTATTGCCAACGGCCCCTGACATTCATTTACCAGTACAACAGGTGGTACTGTTACATTTGTCAACGGTATTTATGAGCCAATAGGAAAACTTTTAACCCTTGGCTAATTGGAGGAAAGCATGGCAGAGTACGATTACGAGGCACTTCTGAAACAGGCGAAGGAGAAACTTCCCAAGGGTGTGGCCAAGGAAGAGAGGTTCCAGATACCAGGGGTAGACCTGTTCACGGAGGGCAAGATCACGGTTGTCAAGAACTTCGGCGACATCGTCGAGTCGATTCGGCGCGAGCCGGCAGACCTGATGGCGTTCCTGCAGAGGGAGCTGGGAACTCCGGGGAACATCGACGGAAAACGGGCAACTTTTAAAAGCCGCCTGGGTGTCAAACAAATCGAATCGCGGATACAGGCATATGTGAACACGTTCGTCATGTGCTCCGAATGCAAGAGGCCAGACACTCATCTCGTCAAAGATGGACGTGTGGACATTCTGGAGTGCGAGGCCTGCGGTGCAAGAAGGCCGGTGGGAGTTCGCAAGACTTTCACGAGCCAGCAGACCAGAGCCGCATTGGTTGCCGGCAACGTCTACGAGGTCATGATCCAGGACATCGGCTCAAAGGGCGACGGCATCGCGAAAATCGACAAGTACATTATCTACATACCAGGTACGGCAAAGGGCTCGGTCGTGAAGGTTAAGATCTCGAACATCCACGGCAACGTGGCCTACGGAAATGTCTTTGTAGAGTGAGCTTTTCATGAAAATCAATAAGGGGGAACGGAACTCGATAATCGGCATGGGCAGTATTTTTGTGGGCACCCAGATTTTTGCCATTTTTCTGTCTCTCCCCTTCAGGGCCATCGGTTATCAGGCATTCGAGGACCCGAATGACCCCGTCAACCCTATCATTTATCTTTTCATGGTCCTTATCTTCACAGCCGCCATCCTGTTTCTCATCAAGAGAGGCAGGAAGAACATCATCCAGGGGCTGATTTTATTTGTTTCGGCACTCGTTCTCTATACAATTCTCGTGCTTCCATACGGATACGGGCTCATCTATATCACAGGCAACTGGTATGCCCGAAGTATCAGCACATCCCTTATCTTTCTCATTCATGCATTAGCGATGGGCACGGCAGCCTGGTTCACCTACATCCTCTATAAAAATCCGGAGTGGTACGTGGTCAACAGCTTTGCCATTGTCATCGGAGCAGGCGTAACAGCCATTCTCGGAATATCACTCGGTATAATTCCGATTCTCATCCTGCTCATCGCCCTCGCAATTTACGATGCGATTTCCGTCTACAAAACGAAACACATGCTGGTACTGGCAGACGCCGTGACCGAAAAACATCTGCCCATTCTTCTGGTCGTTCCGAAGAAGAAAAAGTTCTCCTACAAAAAGCAGAAAGGGCTCAAAAAGCACTTCACGAAAAAGAAGAAGATGGACGCGATGTTCATGGGTTTGGGAGATATCGTCATTCCGGGAAGTCTGGCTGTCTCCGCCTTCACCTTCCTCGTTGCCGACGGGCCGACCCTTGAGACGACGATTGTGGCAGCGGCAACGATCGTCGGCGGACTGTTCGGTTTCCTGGCGCTCATGCGATTTGTGCTCAAGGGCAATCCGCAGGCAGGCCTGCCGCTCCTCAACACAGGCGCAATTCTCGGCTTCGCGATAACCTATTTCATATTTTTCTAACCAATTTCGAGGTGAATAATGAGAATACTGGCTGTGACCGACATTCACGCGAGCAAGAAGGGCGAAAAAACCATCCGCCACTTCATCAAGACCGAGGAGCCGGATATTCTGACTATATCCGGTGACATCACACATTTCGGTCCCGCGGAATACGCGAGCCGGCTTCTGAATTCGATTAAGATTCGAACGGTCGCGGTCAACGGAAACTGCGACCCTCCGGAGGTCGCCGCGGCTATAGAGGAAAGCCGCGCGACGATGATTGTCGGGAGAACGATCGACATCGACGGAATCGTTTTCAGGGGGCTGGGCTATCCGATCTTCAACGAGCATCTGGCTGCCGGCGGCACGCTTGCCGGTGGCGGAGCGGCTGTCGGTGCACTCGACGTTCTGATATCTCATGCTCCCGCATACGGATTCAACGATTTCGTCGGAGGGCACGCAGGCGACAGGGCGATTCTAGATTTCGTGAATCGGACGAAGCCGAAGCTTGTTCTGTCCGGCCACATCCACGAGGCACGGGGAATAATGGAGAACGACGACACTATTTTCATCAATCCGGGGCCGGTGAAGGACGGGTTCGCGGCAGTTGTAGAAATAGCTCAATCCACCGTCAACGCGAACCTTCTCTCCCTGCCTTGATGACTTGGAGAAAATTCAAATAAAATATAGTACTATCCTTTCGCTATCTAGGGGATTGAGATGTCCGAATTGATAAAAACATACGTGAACGGTTTCGACCACGAGCTCGGCGGCGGTATACCTGAGGGCCACGTCGTTCTGTTGTCCGGAGCGCCGGGCACGATGAAGTCTTCGCTTTCGCTTAATCTGCTATACAACAACATGAAATCGGCAGAGAAGAGATGCGTCTACATCTCGCTGGAAGAGAGCAGAAAGAGCCTGGAGACGATTATGAAGACACTCGGAATGGAGGAATTCGACGAGCAGGACTTATTCATCGTTGACATGGGGAAATTAAGACTGGAGTACAGAGAAACGGAGAGCGAATTGAACATGTTCGACATCTTGCAGGATTTTCTAAACAGGCGTATCAAAGAAAAAGGAACAGACATCGTTGTTATCGACTCGTTGACCGCCTTGCTGTCTCTCGAGGACATCGACAACCCGCGCCAGAGGTTGTTTCACTTTTTCGGCTTTCTCAAAAAACTGGACATAACCTCGATTTTGATCACGGAAACCCCCTATACCAATGACATGGAGTTTCCGAACAGGGAAGATTTCCTGGCGGACGGCAACATATTTATGAAGATGTACGAGGTCGGTGAAGCAGATATCCAGTTGCGAATAAGATGCGTAAAAATGCGGCACATGAACCACTCACGGGGATACTTCGCACTCCTGCATCGGGGTGACAGGTTCACGGTCACGCCAGTAATATCTGAATAATACGAATAATTCGGAGCGTGCGGCAGCAGAATTCTCAATAATTCAATAGCTTCCCCTGATCTTGCTCCGGTCTATCCTTATCCCGTTCGTCGTGACCAATAAAAGGTTGTTGCCGATTCCGGCCAGGTCGCCGTTCGTGTCCTCGGCGACAGAGACCAGTTCCGCTGTAATTCTTTTCATCGCGGTGTCGTCGTTTGACAGTGAAGAATAATCAATGATGATGTTGTGGCCCTCGTAGAGGTATTTCACCAGGCCCTTCACGTCCTCGTAGCGATAGATCTCGGCCACCTTTATCGTCGAGCCGGAGTGCGAGCTCATCACTTCATCGTCGAACACCATCGTGCCGAGGTCGATATACTGCTCGCTCCTGGAGCCAGCATCTGCCTTTCTGCCAAAATGAGTCTTCTTGCCTATTCCAGATGTCATCTGAACACATCCCTTCTTTTTCTGGACATGTATGGAGAAATTGGGATATAAGCCTTTCCAAATAAGATAGGGGAGGCTGTCAACCTTCGCATGTCTGTGTGTTGACAACCACTGTTAACCCACCCACCCCCTCCACCACCAATCAAAAGACAGGGAATCTCTGGGATTGCCCATAGAATGTATATAAGTCCAGAAGTCAATCATGTTTCATGGAAGAAAATCGCATGCACATCGCAGTTAAATTCTTCGCCAAGGTCATTGGCATAATCATAGTTATAGCTGTCATAATTTCGATTGTATATGCCGTTCTCAGCGACGGCGATTTCCTTGTCGCACTGACATACGGCCTCTTCATATCAGGCGTCGCGGCCATGGGCGTCGGGGCGCTGGTGAGCTCAGGCAAATCCGAATACGCAATCCAGACCACCGCGCATATGTACGGAACCCATCACAGCAAATATTATGAACAGATCAAGGACGAGCGCCAGAACAGAAGGGACGAGCAGTTCTGGTTCATGATCCTGATGTTCATAGCCGGATTGGGAATGATGGGAATTGCGGGCCTCATTGCCATGCTGTAAACTACCAGGCCATAAACAGACGAGCCACAGCTCATCTTAACGACTTGGCGTTATGAATCTGGCCTGGAAGTTCACATTCCAGCAGCCATATGCGCGATTTCTCGAAGTTGATGACTTCGAGTTTCTTCAATAGATATTGATGCGCATACGGCAACCTCTGGCTTTAAAGCCATAGTATTCTCGACCTTAACAATAAATCTGCAAAAGCTATATGAAAGGTTTATAGAGCATAATTTATTACGAGTCCGCGCCAAGACAGTTGGCACCGTATGAGTTGATGAGGGATTACATATGGCTAGTAAAATGAAGTCCATGGACGGTAACACGGCCGCTACGCACGTGGCGTACGCGTTCAGCGATGTCGCTGCGATATACCCGATCACGCCGTCCTCGGTGATGGGCGAGGTTGCGGACGAGTGGGCCGCGCACGGCAGGAAGAACATATTCGGTCAGGTTTTGAAGGTGGCTGAAATGCAGTCAGAGGGAGGCGCCGCCGGCGCTATTCACGGGTCCCTCGCCGCGGGTGCGTTCACGACGACATTCACGGCGTCCCAGGGGCTTCTCCTGATGCTCCCCAACATGTTCAAGATCTCCGGCGAGCTGATGCCAACGGTATTCCACGTCTCGGCACGCTCCCTGGCAATGGAGGTACTCTCCATCTTCGGCGATCATTCCGATGTCATGGCGGCCAGACCGTCTGGATATGCGGAGATATGCTCGTCATCCATACAGGAGATAATGGACCTGGCGCTCGTGGCCCACCTCGCCACCATCAGGTCGTCAGTGCCGTTCCTACATTTCTTCGAGGGATTCAGGAGTTCCCATGAGATACAGAAGATCGACGTTATCGACTACGACGACATGGGCAAGATGGTCGATTGGGACAGTGTCGAGAAGTTCAGGGCCAGGGCACTCAACCCGGAGCACCCGCACATCAGGATGGCCGCCGCCGGACCGGACACTTATTTCCAGATAAGGGAGAGGGGGAACGAGTTCTACGACAGGGTCCCGCGGATCGTCCAGGAGGAGATGGACCGCGTCGCGGCACTTACCGGAAGGCAGTATCACCTGGTCGATTACTTCGGAGACCCGGAGGCTGAGAGGGTCATCGTCGCGATGGGCGCCGGCGCCATGACAACCCACGAGGTCGTCAACCATCTTTGCAAGACAGGCGAGAAGGTCGGCGTAGTCAATCTCAGGCTGTACAGGCCCTTGCCTGCCGAGGAACTCTACAACGCTATCCCGAAGACGACGAAGAGGATAGCGATTCTCGACAGGACGAAGGAGCCCGGTGCGTACGGCGAGCCCCTTTTCGAGGATGTCTGTACGATATTCCAGCAGAAGGGCGAT
>DAOVGM010000018.1 GCA_030672365.1 Methanomassiliicoccales archaeon | reverse complement strand
CATGTTCCGAACCGTGGGCCTTGACCTCGGAGTTTCGGGGGCAGCCTGGGCAACCATAATCTCCATGGCCGCGACGAGCGTGGTTCTCGCATACTGGCTGTTTTTCAGAAAATCTACATTTGTCTCATACAAATTCCGCGGATTCAAGTTTAACAAAAAAATCAATTTCGAAATCTTCAAGGTGGGGCTGCCTTCGATGATCCAGCAGGCATCTATGAGCATCACGATGGTCGTTCTCAATGTCATAATCATAGGGGTAGCGGGAACAGACGGCGTCGCGATATACACTGTCGGTTGGCGGGTCTCGATGATAGCCATCCTGCCGCTTTTGGGGTTAGCCACCGCCGTAATTTCCGTCAGCGGGGCCGCGTTCGGGGCGAAACAGTATGAAAAACTGGACACCGGCTATATGTACACGGTGAAGATGGGCATCATGGTGGAAGCACTAGTGGCGATTCTGGTATTCGTCTTCGCCGGTTCGATTGCGGCTGTTTTCACCCAGGCACCCGGCGCTGGTCATCTTCACGGTGACATAACCCTGTTTTTCCAATACACTGCCTTTTTCTACCCAGGAGCAGCTGCCGGAATTTTCTCGTCAGCCCTCTTCCAGGGCGTCGGAAAGGGCATGAATTCACTCGTTCTCACTCTCCTCAGAACGATCTTCCTGACGATAACCTTCGCTTACCTTCTCGCGGTGGTTTTCGACATGGGGCTCCCCGGGGTCTGGCTCGGCATAGTTTTCGGAAACGTGATAACTTCCTTCGTCTCGTTCTTCTGGGTGAGGTTATACATAAGAAAACTGAAGAAGTCTACTCTTGAAGAGCCCGGGCCAGCTCACCGATAGCTTCGGACATTGTCGGGTGGGGATGAATTATCGTGGCCAGCTCTTTTACGGTCATGCCGTTTTCGATAGCCAGCACGCATTCCGAAATAAGGCTGGATGCTTCATTGCCCACAATCTGGACGCCCAGAAGACGCTGAGTCCTGGCACTCACCACGAACTTCACGAAACCGCGGGGGTCGTGCTTGGCCAGCGCCCGGCCCAACGCCGCAAAATAAAACCTCTTGCAGACGATTTCCAGTCCCTTCAACTTCGCCTTGTCCTCTGTCATTCCGACCATGCCGATTTCGGGGTCGGTGAAAATCGCGATGGGAGTCTGGCTGGCGAAAGTTAACTGCTTCGAAGCAATCGCGTCGGCCGCGATACAGCCCTCGTACGACGCCTTGTGAGCCAGCATCGGCTGGCCCGCGACGTCACCGATGGCATAGATGTTCGGAACGCTGGCTCGCATAGTTTCATCGACAACCACAAAACCGCCAGCGTCAACATTCACTCCGAGCTCCTCAAGCCCGAAGCCCTTCGAGTTCGGGCTCCGTCCCACCGCCACGAGCACCTTGTCGAACTCCTGCTTTTCTTCCCCGTCCGCTGTCTTGAGCCAGACGGTCAATTTATCGCCCGATTTTTCGTAACGCAGGGCTGTCGTCCCGGTGTGCACGACGATACCCAGCTCTTTCAGCGATTTTACGACTACGTTGGTCACGTCCTTGTCGATGAACGGCAAAATTCTCTCCTGAAGTTCGACGATGGTAACCTTGGTGCCCAGCTTGGCGAAGAAAGTGCCCATCTCGAGGCCTATCGCCCCCCCGCCGATGACACAGAGCGAAGTCGGCAACTCGATGAGAGCCAGTATCTCCTTCGAGCTGAGGATTGACTGCCCGTCAAATTCAAATCCGGGAATGCTGCGGGGCGTCGAACCCGTAGCAACGATAATGTGCTCGGTCTCGATTGTTTCCGAGCCGACCTGCACGGTTGTCGGCGAAGTGATTTTCGCCTCTCCAACCATGACCTCGACGCCCAGTCTCTTGCACTGGCCTTCGATTCCCCCCACGATTTTATCGATGACCTCTTCCTTCCATTCATGGAGTTTCACGAAATCGAGGGAAATTTCGCCCACAATTCCGATGTGCTGGCTACTGTTCGCGAGCCGATAAACTTCAGACGCGTAAACCATCGCCTTGGAGGGTATGCAGCCGCGGAGAAGGCACACACCTCCTACCCTGTCCTTCTCAACCAAAACGACCTTCTTCCCATAGCGAGCCAGACGCAAGGCTGCAACGTAACCGCCCGACCCGGCGCCGATGATTACAACGTCTGCTTTTGGCATGTCAAGTCTGGCAAGTTATCGAACAGCCGAATAAAAAACTTCGCAACATTCAAGATGTATGTTAGCATTATGTTTGAATAATGGGGAAGAAAATATCTAACGTGTTGAAATTCTTGTTTCTCTATTTATTCATAGTCTCACTTATGTTCTTTATTGTTTATTCAGGATCGGATGGCAACACAAATACTACGACGATTAAACATGTGTTTAATATTGAAGGCAAATCTTTAGAGATTATTATGGATTGTTATTTTCATACATCAGAACCCATTTTTGTTGAAGAAGAATACTTTAGACTCGTATTAAACGACATGCAAATAAACTATCCTAGCTGTTTTATTAATAATTTCACTACTAGGATTTCAATTCCAGATGAGTCATTAGGACATGGTGGGGTTACAATGACCCAATCTGTTGAAAGAGGAGGATATCAAGATAATTTTACTACAGATTTTAGTAGTAGAGATTTCCCCGTTTTTGTTTTTTACAATCCAGGTGATGGTTATTTTCAATCGGATGCTTCAATTTACATTAATAATGAAACTGAAGCTAGAGTGGACACAACTTTGAGTCAAAGACCTCTAACAATTTACGCTAAATCAAATACCAATCAAATGTTAGAGACCTTAAAAAATTACACATGGATTTTTGCCTTTCCTGCGGTAATAACAGGTAGTCTTTATGGTAGTTACAAATACTTTAAGCGGAACGAGTTTAAAAAGTAGTACTTATGTGGTTTTCGAGCAGGATTGAGCGAGTTTTCTTATTTTATGCATCTTTTTCTTTTGGAGCTCAATCCAGCGCAGAAAACCTCCAAAAGAAAAACATGCAGAGGCAGGGATTTGAACCCCGGAACCACTAAGGACAGGATGTCTTATCCTTGCTGGCCATCCACCATGTGGTTGAACTCTTAGCACTCAAGATCTTAAGTCCTGCGCCGTTGGCCAAGC
This sequence comes from Methanomassiliicoccales archaeon, assembly GCA_030672365.1. Lineage (GTDB taxonomy): Archaea > Thermoplasmatota > Thermoplasmata > SG8-5 > JAGLSY01 > DAOVGM01. The sequence continues at coordinate 6,216 of DAOVGM010000018.1, read as the reverse complement.
TTGGCTACCTCTGCATTTGTCGAGGGTATGTGCTGGGGTTTTATATAATTTACATGGTGGCGTCACCTTTTTATTCTCCTGCACATCTCTCATCACGATGCACGACGTAATAATCGTTGGCGCAGGTCCCGCAGGCCTCTTCGCCGCCAAGGAGCTGGCAGGCAAAAAGAAGGTTCTGGTAATCGATGTCGGCAAGGACGTCGAGAACCGCGTCTGCCCATCGAGTCAGATGAAACAGTGCACTACCTGCGACCCCTGCAACATCCTCTGCGGAATAGGCGGTGCCGGAACATTCTCCGACGGCACCCTGAACCTGAGGCCAGATATCGGCGGGGACCTAGAAGCTTTGACAAAGAACAACGCAAAAGCGTGGGAATTGGTCGGCAAAGTGGACAAAGGCTTTTTGGAATACGGGGGCTCGCAGGAGTTGTACGAGCCAACCAGCGAGCAGTTCGAAGCATTGAGCAGAAAGGCGCATTCTGCGGGAGCCAGATTTCTCAGCGTGCCCCAGCGCCACATCGGCTCGGACAACGCCGCAGAGCTCATTTCGAAGTTTAAGAATGACCTGGAATCCAAGGGCGTCGGGTTCATGGTCGAAACCTACGTCGACGACATCATCGTCGAGGGTGGAACATGCACTGGTGTCCAGACCAGTGATGGCAGAATCCTGAACGCAGGCCGGGTTTTGATCGCCCCGGGTCGTGTCGGAGCAAACTGGATTTCCGAGCTCGTCGAGAAGCACAACCTCGACGCAAAATACGGTCCGATTGACATCGGGGTGAGGGTCGAAGTGCCGGCAATTGTGATGAAGCCAGTAACCGACATCAACCGCGATCCGAAGATTCACATTCACTCGAAAAGCTATGACGATTTTGTGCGAACTTTCTGCACAAACGCCGAAGGCTACGTCGTCGGCGAGAGATACGAGGATTTCGTCGGTGTCAACGGCCATTCGAGGCGCGATAAAAAGTCAAAGAATACGAACTTCGCATTGCTGACCAGGATTCTTCTCACAGAGCCTGTGGAAAACACGACGGTCTACGGCCAGTCAATCGCGAAGCTGTCTACCACAATCGGCGGTGGCAAACCCCTAATCCAGAGGATGGGCGACCTGAGACGCGGCCGCCGCACAACCAAAACCAAGCTGGCCAAGAACATAGTCCACCCGACGTTTCACGATGTAACACCAGGCGACATCTCGATGGCCCTGCCGCATCGCATTGTCGTTGACATATTGGAGGCGTTGGACATCCTCGACAAGATAATTCCGGGCGTGGCTTCGGACTCGACTCTCATATACACTCCAGAAGCCAAGTTCTACGCGATGGAATTGCAGGTCAACGAGAGATTAGAAACAAACATCAAAAACCTCTATGCCGCAGGAGACGGCGTCGGCCTCTCAAGGGACATAGTGAACGCTGCAGCCACAGGGATACTGGCTGCCGAGGGGATTTTATCGTCCTGATCACTGTTTTTGGTCGGGAACGTCGAGTTAATCATCATCAAGTTTGTGTTTAAGTTCTTGAAGTTTATGGAGGGCTTGCATCGGCGTCATGTGGTCAGGGTCCAGCTCTCTCAATTCCTTGAGCACAGGGTCTTCGGAAACCATCTGGTCGTAGAGGACCAGCTGGGTGTAAGTCCGCCTCTTGCCTTTCTTCGCCCCTTCCTCCAATTCCATGATGGCCTCCGATTCAATGCGTTTCAAAATATCTTTCGCACGGGCGATGACATCGGCGGGCAATCCTGCAAGTCTGGCTACCTGCACACCGTAGCTCTTGTTCGTGCTGCCGGGGATGACTTTTCGGAGGAAGACTATGTCGTCCCTGTCTTCCTTGACCGCGATGTTGAAGTTCGCAACGCCAGTCAATAATTCTTCGAGCTCGGTGAGGTGATGATAATGCGTCGCGAAGATGGTCTTTGCGCCGACCTTGCGCGACTGGATATACTCGGCGACAGCCCACGCGATGCTGAGGCCGTCGAAGGTGCTCGTGCCGCGACCGATCTCGTCCAGCAGTATCAAACTCTTCGACGAAGCCGAGTTCAGAATGTTGGCAACCTCCGTCATCTCGACCATGAAACTCGATTGGCCGTGAGTGAGGTCGTCATAAGCACCCACACGGGTGAAAATCCTGTCGACCAGACCGATGCTGGCCTTCTTCGCCGGAACGAACGAGCCGATGTGAGCTAGTATGGCAATCAAAGCCACCTGGCGCATGTAAGTCGACTTGCCGGCCATGTTCGGCCCCGTCAAAATCACAACCCGGCCTTTCTTCATGTCCATCTTCGTGTCGTTCGGGATGAAGCGCTCGGCCAGTATGTTCTCTACGACGGGATGTCTCCCCTCGATTATGGTAATTGAAGAAGAATCATCGACAACCGGCCGAGAGTAACGGTTCAGCTCGGCCAGTTCCGCGAAGGAAGAAAGCGCGTCGAGAAGGCCGACCGCTCTCGCCGTTTTTTGAATGGCCAGCGAGTTTTCAGCCACCATCTTCCGCAGTTCACAAAAAAGCTCGTACTCGAGCGCCTCCAGACGCTCATTTGCAGACAAAATCTGCGCTTCCTTCTCCTTCAAATCGGGGGTGATGAACCTCTCCGCATTGGAAAGCGTCTGCTTCCGGATATAGTCCTCCGGCACCTTGTCCAGATGGATTTTAGTCACTTCCAAGAAGTATCCGAAAATTTTATTATATTTAATTTTGAGAGATTTGATTCCGGTGCGCTTTCTCTCGGTCGTCTCCAGCTCCGCAACCCACTTCTCGCCGCTGCTGGCCAGCTCCTTGAGTTCATCCAAATCCGCGTTATAGCCGGACTTGATTATGCCGCCGTCCTTCAGGCTCAGCGGCGGTTTTTCGACGATAGCCTTGTCGATGACCTCGACAAGGCTATCCAGCGGATCCAAATTTTGCACCACGACTTTAATTTGCCCGGACGGTTTTTGACTTTTGAAGAGACCTTGAATGTGGGGTACCATCTGGAGCGAGTTCTTCAGGGCCAGTATGTCACGGGCGTTGCCGCTTCCGTGAACGGTTCTCGAAATCAACCGCTCCATATCACGGATGCTCTCGCAGTACTCCCGCAGTTCGGCCCTGAGCAATCGGTTCGACTTGAGCCAGTCAACGGAATCCAGCCTCTCCGCAATTCCTTTTTTATCCTGCAGAGGCTGTGCCAACCAAGCCCTTATCATGCGGCTGCCCATCGGCGTCATGGACCTGTCCAGCAGCTCGATCAGGGTGTACTTTTCAGTCCTGTCCCTGATGTTCTTGAAGATCTCGAGATTGCGAAGGGTCGTCGCATCCAGCACCATAAAGTCATCGGTGGTGTAAGTGTTCAGCGTGGTTATCTGGCCCAGCTCGCACATCTGCATGTTTTGGAGATAGGCGATGGCTGTTCCCGCGGCCGACACAGCCAGCGGCAAGTCTTCGCACCCATAACCTTTCAGAGATTTCACGTCGAAAAGGTCGAGGAGCTTCCGGCGGTTCTCCTTCAGATCGAACTCGGAATCATCCAGACCAGTAACAGGACAGCCGAGGGTTTCCTTTGCATTATCGACCATCTCCTCGGGCACGATGCACTCAGACGGTTGGAACCTGGCCAGCTCGTTGTTCAATCGGTTTTCGGCATCCTCATCAATCTGCGTGGCCAGAAAGTCGCCGGTGGAAACATCGACAAATGCCAGACCGTAGGATTTTCCGTCCGTGGACACAGCAGCCAGAAAATTGTTGGACTTGGAGGCCAGCATGCTGTCCTCGACCACCGTCCCCGGCGAAACGAGGCGCACCACTTCCCTCTTCACGATGCCCTTCGCCTTCTTCGGATCCTCCACCTGCTCGCATATCGCCACCTTGTAGCCGGCATTCACCATCTTGTGAAGATAGGTGTCCAGCGCATGATACGGGATGCCGGCAAGGGCAATGTCGCCATCCTTGTTCTTGCCTCTAGATGTCAGGGTAATGTCCAGAACTCTGGCTGTGACTACGGCGTCGTCTCCGAAGGTCTCGTAGAAGTCTCCCATCCTGAAGAAAAGGATCGCGTCGTCGTATTTGTCCTTGAACGAATAATACTGGCGCATCATCGGCGTCGTGCCCCTCGCCGAGTTTATGGCTTGGCTCCCCATATGACGGTGAAAGAATTACTGACATATAATTTTCCCGCATGGGTTGGGAAAGCTGCCCGTCCCGTGTTTTTGATTGGCCCACCCCATCCAATTCTCACTCCCCCCACCCCGCTCCTCCGCTGGCTCGTGCCCATCCCCCCACGAGCCTGCTCGGAGCGGTCAGGGATAAATTCCAGACAATTATTCACTTGGACGATTGATACAACAATTGCACGATAGAGCCAAAAATACCTTTTAACCCGCCCCACATTATTGAATCACCCCCCGCCCTTGCGCCACTCCTCTGGCCTTGCCCATCCCCCCAAGACCTGCTCGTGGCGCCTGGAGCAATGCGGGAAATGACAATACAAAGGTGTGTACCAATGAATTTAAGTATTAGACAAAAAGGCGTACCAACAACGGTATATAACGAGGGCGCGAATTTTCATAACAGGAAACAGGAGTTTAAAGGTGATTTGAATGAGTGAGAGCAGCGAACACATTCGGAACTTCGATAAAGTTTCGAAGTTTCAAATGTGCGAATATAATACGCACATTCGAAAGCTCCGACTGAAAGGAGGAGATTAATATGGCAGGAGAAGTGAGCAACACCAATGTGAGCCAGAAGCCCAGGAGAGAAAAATCTTATGCGGCCGTGGACTTGAAACCCAGATGTCCGTATTACCCGAACGTCGATTCAGACCTCTACTGCGCATATTTTATGATGTGCAACACCCAGCCAGCATACAGCGGGGCACCCAGTCCACACACCTATCAAAACGGTTACAGGAACGGTTACAGGAACGGGACCATTCCATACATGGCCCTGAGTCTCGGCCTCATCGCAGTGGTAATTTCGTGGATGAGCTTCATCCCGTTTATCGGGGTTTTATTTCTCATCGTGACGCTGATATTCGCGGTACTGGCCATAGTCCTCGGCGGAATCGGCATGAAATCGATCCAGTACGGCCACAGGGGCAGGGGAAGCGCGACCGCAGGCTTCACCCTGGGAATAGTCGCGATGTCCGTCGCCATAGTCCTCTGGGTGATATCGGCGATAATCTTCGAGCCGTATTATTATTATTACTGTTGCGGAATCTGAGGGGGTGAGAGTCTGGCTTCGTATCCGTCAAATAATTTTCCGCCCCCGCCGCCATCGCAGTCCCACCCGCTGCCGCCGGTAGCTCTTGTCGCCCCGCTCCCCCTGGGCCAGTCGATGTACCCGGGTCACATTCGCAAGAAAAAGTGCGTGTTCGATGTGGCTTCGTTTTCCCTCGCGGCAATCGCGATTTCAATACACTGGCTCGTTTTCTTCGAGTGGGGAATTGTGTTATTTGCCATCCCCCTCATGCTTTCCCTCCTGGCCATTGTTTTCGGCTCGATAACAAGCTACCGCCTCATTAAAAAGAGAACGTTGACTCGCAAGGACGACAAGACCGGGCTGGCGGGCTTCACTCTCGGCATTCTCACCGTCATGTTCACGATAAGCTGGCTCGTCATATCGCGGACCTATCTGTGGGGGTGGTAAATTGAGCGCCGAAAACGAGTCGATGAACGTCCGCAGGGCCTTATTCACCGTCATAGTCATCGGAATAATTGTCGTCGCCGCCACAGGAGGCATATTTCACACACTGGCCTCGACAGGCAAAATCACCGCCGAGGTTACTGTCAGCGGCAGGTCTGAAACAGAAACCAACCAGTTCAATCTGTATGTGGATGGGGAAAAGGCGGCCTTCCAGACAGTCAACGAATACAACCCATACGACGGTTACGGAACAGAGAAACATTTCAATTTCAAAGTCCGGGTAACTGCCAACAGGGTTCACACGTTCCAGGTGAAGGCACAGACCGGCGAGGAATCCGTGATTGTCGAGAAGTACATTCCGTTCGGCGACAGCACCCACATCTCGAACCTCCGCATCGAGAATATTAGGGTATTCGCCACTATAACCGGCATCAACAAGCTGGCCGACGATATTACGGTATATTTCATTGTCGACGATATACGTGTGGACACAGAAGCCTCAGTATCAATCAACGCGACCTTTTCAAGTCAGTTCATGGTCGACGCCAACCAGTATCACAATTTCGAGGTTTCGATGTACCAATACAACATATACAAC
>DAOVGM010000051.1 GCA_030672365.1 Methanomassiliicoccales archaeon | reverse complement strand
ACCAATGCCGCCCCGATTGCCGCCCCGATGGCCAGCGACCCGATGTTCCCCTCGATTATTCTCGACGGATACTTGTTGTACCAGAAGAAGACAGCCTGCGCGCCGACGATCGCCGCAATGGTGTACATGTGCGTGAAGTTATCGTCCAGCGCCGACTTCGCCATTATGAAAGACAGCACGATAAGTGCGCTGCCGCTCTGCAACCCGTTGAAGCCGGCGTGCATGTTCTTCATGTTCGCGACGACCATGATGTAAATCGGGACGATGAGATACCTCAGCATCATCGAGCCGGTGAATACGCCGACGCCCCCGAGCGCAATGTCAAAGTTGGATAAGCTGACTGTGCCGAAACCGGGCACCCAAGGATTCCAGCCGGCCAGTACTATCACGAGCGGGTACGAGAACATAAGTGGAATAATAATTTTGGAAAATCTGCCGACATTGATGTAATCGTCCAGCACTCCATAGAACGCGTAGAGCAAGACGGTCATTAAAATAGCAGTGTCAAGCTGCGTGATCTCTCTCGGAAAATCAGCGTCAAATTTATAGAATATCCTGAAAATCAGCGGCACGAGAATGATGGTCACGAAGACCACGAACAGAGTCAGTATCCCGCCGTTCGTGGGCATAAATTTCTTGCCTGGCTTGTAGTAGTCGCGGACAACCTGCTTCTTCGCTTTCATCTTCTTGATAAACCAGGGCGTCGTGAGTGCAGCCAGTCCAAAAGAAAACATCAGCGTGATGATAATCGGGAGCGCAGCCATTGGCAGTAATAGAATATCCACCCTATAAATGATTTTTGTATTTATTATCGGGCGAGTGATTTATGAATAGTTTACTTGTATCCTCCATCAATTAGTTTATCTATATATTTGAAGGAGCCAGTAAGCTGATCTATATCGCCGTCCCAATCTGCCAGGGTATCTCCACACTCCTTCTCGATGTCCGAAATACACTTCTGCACCTGTGGTTTGAACTTCTCCGGTTCGTCACCCAAAATGAGAGCCGCGATTATCGAGAATTTGCCACGGGCAAGAATTATTTGGAACCGGCCGAATTTCATTTCCTCAAGACCACCGGCCTCTCCTTTGAACGAATCTTTGATGAAGTCCTGAACTGCCACGAGCATGCTGCTCAATATGTCCTGATCCATATCTGGCTTCAAACGTCTTGTGAAGTGTTTTATAAGTAATCCTGCAGAGCTCATGAAGAATATCTCGTCGATTATGGTTTCTCCTTTTTCCTTTCGTTTCATAAGAACGATTGCGAGTACGATGGCAATGAGGAGAACAGGTAACAGCATCAACAACCAGAACGGAAGTCCAGGCGCAGAAGCCATGTGTTCTTCGCCAACGGTCGTGATTTCTCCGGCTATAACATAAACAGTGCTGCTACTTCTTTCATATCCTTCCTTGAAGAATACAACAACCTGCTCGCCTTCCGGCACGTTCGCAAGTGTGTATCGCCCAGCTGCATCGGTCGTGTCCTCGATTTCCGGATACCCTTCAATATAAACAGTAACTCCTTCAACGGGATTACCTGAATCGTCAAGCACAGTGCCGGTTACCGTGCCTGTCGTTATAGCAGGGAGAACAGTAATTATCAACTCATCAGTTGAGGTCAAACCAGCACAATCACGGACAGTGAGGTTGACGCTGAAAACCCCGACATTCGAGAAAGTGTATTGCACAGTTTCCCCGAACAATGTCTGGACACCAGTATCTGTGAACACCCAGGTATAGTTATCGATGTCATAATTGTCAGTGCTCAATGATGCATTGAAAGTAACAGTTTCTCCAGCATCAATAGTCCTGTCAATGCCAGCATTAGCCACAGGAGCTTCCGAATCTGTTGTGGTAATTGTCCCGGTGCTTATCATCCCGTTTCCAGAGGGGTCAATGGCCCATAAGGAGTAAGAGTAATCACCGAGAACATCATAGGTCTGGTTGGCAAACCACGCCCCTCCTCCTGTGGCAGTCATGGTATCATTGGAAAGCCATCTGCCTTGTGGTCTTGTCAGGTTGAAGTGGCAGGAAGTTACGGAATCAAGGTCGTCGATATATGCTGTCAAGTTGATGAAATCAAAGACTTCCTGGGGAGCTGGCAGGGTAGAAACAGAAGTGAATGTCGGGGCAGTCGTATCTTCCACCGTAAAGAACGAAGAACTGCTATTGGTGACGTTGTTGCCATCAATCACCCAGATTGTGTAATTGAATGTACCGAGACCAACCGGTGTGAACTCATACCAGTAGGAGCCAATGTTCATTGTGACGTTCATCATCTCAACATCGTCTGGTCCGAATACCTGCAGAGTGACGTTTGCGAGTCCTGCGACATCACCTGCATCTGCCGTGATGTTCACACTTCCACCAAGCTCAACCACAGCTGGCCCGGCAGTTACATTGGAGATGGTCGGCAGTGAGGTGTCATTAACAAAGAACATGCCCGTTGCAGAGTTCCATACTGAATTTCCATCCCGTACCCATATTGTGAAATTATACTGACCAATGTCTGGACATGTAAAATTCCGATACCGAGAATCTGCAGCACCGACTTGCATGGAATTGTTGAATAAAACCGTTCCATTGAAAAACCTGACTTCTAACCAGGCGCCAGTTATTCCAGCCGAATCCGTAATGTTCGCTGAAATGTTCGTTTCCTGACCGAACTCTGTCGGATTCGGCATTATGGTCACATCAGAGATGACTGGCAGGGTGATATCTACAACAGTGAATGTCCCATCGATGCTGTTCACGTTATCGAAGGAATCATTCGTCCAGATGGTGAAGGTATAGAGCCCGAGTTCGAGATAGGTGCTCTCAAGGTAGTAATTTCCAAGACCGCCGTCCATGCTCGTGTTGGTGTTTCCGCCTATTGGGTATGTTAGTTCCAGCCATACTCCGAAAATCGGCGAGTAGTCAGCAATATCTACGCTGATGTTTGTGGAATCTACATACTCTGTCGGATCTGAGTCAACCAGCAGGTTTGTGAATACTGGCAGGACGGTCTCTATAATTGTGATATTGTACACTCCGGCTATCGGGTCAATAGCAGAGTTGCCGACAGTGTCGTTCGCTGTGATGTTGAATTCTACATAGCCAGTGTGCTGCTGGGCAGGAATGGTCGCGGTGTAGGTGTCGCCGCCGAGGAGCGTCATCGGTATCATGAAGCTGCTTCCGGTCACGTTCTTGTACGACAGCGTGACATCGCCGACGGTGCCTTCGTCGATAACATCGGCGAATATGGTCTGAGCAGAATCATTCACAACCACAGCCAGAAACTGAACGTTGGAAATTGTCGGCGGATAAGAATACAGGGTCATGTCCACCCATGTAGTTTGCCCTGCCACCACCGCCTCATTGTTTGTAGTGTTCAGCAGGTAGCCGCCTTTCTCAGCTGTGACGTTATATGAGCCAGCCAGGAGCCCGGGAATGTAATAATATCCCGAGGTGTCCGTCGGTGCACTGCTTACTTCTGCCCCGGTTCCGAAATCGTAGACAGCCACCGTCACACCGTAATGGGTGCTTCTTCCGCTCAGCGTTATGTTGCCGGCCAGCACACCGGTTGTGGGAGGCTGCGAATCGGAAATTGTGATGTTCACCCATTCCGTGATGTTCGAATCAAATGGGTCTGGATCAGTACCCGGATCAACGGTTATGAAATCACTGCCGGTGAAATTGCAACTGACCGTGGTCTTGTTGCCTGTTCTGCCCCAGCCGGCAGGCGGAATGATATGTGTGGTCTCAGTGGAATTTCCTTCACCCATCGACCCCATGTCAGTGTTATCGTAACTCACGTTGATGTTCAGGTCGTGCGGCGACGGTGCTGGAATAGATGTGTTCACAGTGTAGTTTCCTTTCTGATGAATGTAAACCGGCTCTTTGGAAGTTACCGGACCGGCCAAACCGACGTCCACGATCGCAGAACCGGAATCAAGGTCGTAGGTGATATCGTCAACGGTCATGTAATCGCTCAGGTTCGAAGGCATCTGGATCATGCTTTCAAGCATACCGAGTATCATGTCGGTTTCGGACTCGCTGATGAAACCATCGCCGTTGCCCCACTCGTGGACATCCATCTGGTACCTGATTGTCTCGTTATCGACGTAGATATCCATTATCATGTCGACTGTGGCATTGTCCCAATCATCGAATATTATGGTCAAAATATTTGAGTCCAGAATAGACTCTTGAAGCGTCCTGTTTGCATGCAACGGTGTTGCGGCGTTTAGAGATATTATAGTCAAGTTTCCCTGGTATTCGCCGCTTGTTTCATCGTCATTATCCGCCACAAGAAGCCAGGAACCTTCCCAGCCGCCCAATTCATAGTAGCCAGTGCTGTTCGTCCGGGTCTCGTTCAAGCATCTCGAAGTTATGTTGTAAATTTCAACGGTGGCATTATCTATCGGTGTTGTGCCATCACTCTCATTCACCCATCCGTAAACAAGTGAGTCAATGGGGTAATTCTGGAACTCCGTGTAATTGTAAGGAACGTAGGCCTGGCTGAAATCCAAAATATCGCTGCTGTCCATCTCTATAGACCCATTGTAGATCATGACATATACAAGTCCGAGATGTGAGCCGGAGTTGAAAATTCTCGTGCCCGAGAATGAGAATTCAACTGTATTTATGCCTGGCTGCATTTCCATCATCACGATTTTCATTTCTATCTCGTCGGGATCGTTATTGTTGCTCCCCCCAGCCGGAACATTGTAGAGCTGCGCCAGGAACGTATAGTTGCCGGGAGCCAGCACATTCACGGTTGTGTTGAAGAGAAGAAGATTGTACAGTCCGTCGAAATCTGTATCAACTGTGCGATAAGAGTGCTTCGGAGCCGTAACCTCCACATCTGGATTATCAAAATCATTCCACCTGTATTTGGCGGTCTGGTTGCCGCGGACATCTAATCTGTCCCAGCTGTCTTCTCTTCGAAGCTCGAATTCTATGTAATTGAATTCTTTCTGGGACATGTAGATCAACCCCGAATGGAAGCTGATACTGACCTGGGTTAACCCGGCCGGAAGATTTGTGTTGTTTCGTGCCTCAACCTGGACGGAGCCCATGTCCCTGTTATCGTCCCATTTCGTGCTTTTGAGCACTCCCTGTATCGAATATTGACCAGGGTTTGTTACATTGACGAATACGTCGAAGTGGAGCGTGTCGTTCTTGCCGTCGCCGTCGATATCCTCAAGAGTTTCGGTCATTGGAAATTCGAGCCAGGCATCCGCGGGATAATCCGGCAGGGTGAGGTTGTGCCATTGTAATTTTTCATTTCCGTTGTCATTAAACCAGAAATTCTCCCTGTCAGTTATGCCATAGCCGTTCTTCCTTCCCCGAAGCTCGAAACTGCCGCTCGGCACGTTCATGGTGTAATTACCACCAGCATCCGTAATCGCGACGAATTCCAGCGAACCGCTGGTTGCAGAAACCACAACCCCTGCGATCGGAGTATTATCTTTTTGCCAGACGTGCCCTTTGACCGTGAAATATCGGGGTCTCGGTCTCAGACTGATATTGAGCCATACGTCCTGTCCCTCCTTGGTGTCCAGATACAGCATGTCCGGAGCATAGAAGCCTTCATTGTTCATCTGCAAACTCAACAGCAGGTCACCTTTCGGTACTTTGCACTCATAATAGCCGGTGATGTTCGTGGTGGTGCCGTTCATGTAATCCATGTCATCCCAACTCGTACCCATACTAGCCGTCATCTCATGCCCGGAGATCGGGATCATCTCAAGGTCCCTCAAATATCCTCTTATCGCAACTTCTTCGGGCAGCGGGGTTAACGAAAAATTATGCCAGTTCCATTCCTGGTCGATGTCGGCACTTCCGACCACCATCTCGTATCCCTGGGCCATTATCATGTAAGTGAGCGGCTCTCCCCTGGGAACCATGACCTCGTACGTTCCGTTGAAGTCAGATATCGCTCCGGAAGTGTAAGTATAGAAATCGTCGACTCCGTTTGAGAAAAACCCGAGTGCGCCCTCGACCGGCACGGCGGACTGATCGGTCACTTTCCCCAATATGATTGAGTCGAAGGCCAGTGTGTACAGATTAAAGTCGTACCAGAGGACTTCGCCCGGCATCAAAACAACGTTCAAGTTATCGATGGTCGAATCCTGAGCCCGGCAACTGAGTTCGACGTATCCTGCCTGAAGGTTCATAATATATTCGCCGGCGCCGTCTGGGCCAGTTCCCCATTGATTGTTCCAGTATGATGCTCGCACTTCGCCCCAGGAAGGCGTAGCACCGTCCAGCGTGACGTTTCCACGGACCGTTGCTCCGGGTTCCGATTGATTGATGAGGATGATGTCCGCCCAGATAGTCTGGCCGGCGAGACAGCTTACTTCAGTTCCATTCTCGTTGTGCTCCCAATCTCTTGCACCCACCATCAGGTTCCAGGCAGGAGCCTGCATTTCATAATAGCCGGTTCCGTCGGTGAATGTCGAATTCATCCATGTCCTGTTCATGTTGTAGATATAAACATCTGCGTTGTTAATGGGATTTGATGTGGAGAAATCCGTAATATTACCTTTCAGAGTGCACTGGTCTGGGGGCGATGGAATAAGTGTGACGTTCAGCCAGGTAACGTTGCCGGAAAACAGCTCCGCAGGTCTGGTCATGGAAAGAAAACCACCGGCCCTGAAGTTCACAGCTTTAGTTCCTCTGGTAATGTTGAATTCATAATAGCCAGCAGCATTGGTCAGAACTCCAAAATCATCATTGTAGGGATTCGCACCCCATGGTTCTTCGACCGAGACCCAGGCGTTATTGATTGGTGTACCAACAGAGTCGGTGATGTTACCACGGAGTTGACAGGTGAGTGGTTCAAGACTGACGTTCAGCCACAAGACCTGTCCAGAACTGACTGAGAATCTCGGATAATATTCTTCATAACCCTCGACCCCGGTTAAATAATATTTCTCGGGAATCAGGCTCATGATGTAAAAGCCAGTGTCATTTGTCGAAGTAATGTTCATGTAATTTTCCGGCTCAGATATCGCAGTCACGTTCTCGAATTGTATCGGCAGACCGGAAACTGCGTCGGTTAGATATCCCCTTATGGAGCAGTCCCTGGGTGGGGCAGGGTTGAGGTCAATATCACGTCTTTGAGATCCACCGAATTCGTTGAACCCCCATTCAGTCTTGAAAAGATAACAGGTGTTATTAATTCCATAAACATTGAAGCGATGGTCTCCGCCAGTGACATCAATGAAAATACTGTAGAACCCGGTGTCATTCGTCAATATCTCGTTATCTGCCCCCTGTCCCTGGCGGTCCTCGAACATGACTCTGCTGAATGCACAGCCAGCACCACTGCAATTCATCCAACCGTAGACTTGCACCGCTGCCGTCATCGGGATTTTCTCGCTAGGTATTTCTGCCTGAACAGTCAAGCTGTTCAATATTGCAGAGACTGGCACGCTTATCATTATCATCACAACAAACAAAGAAATTATCTTCTTTTGCAGCATCTTACACACCCCAGTTTAATTGAATATAACACTAATAATCGGTTTCCTATTTAACACCTGCGCAGGACTCAATTCCTATTTCATTAAAACAATCGCCGCGTGGTCCTTCTCGAAGGGAGCCAGCTCGACGATTTCCCGAACCTCCAACCCTCCCTCAGAAAGCTCGCCGGCACAGATATCGAAGACCTTCCGCGGGGCCATGGCAACATCGATGCACCTGGCCTTTATCATGATGATGCCCACCCCACCGTCCCGCAAAAAGCCGGAATTCTTCAAAAAGTACCGCACCTGGTCTCTCTGTGCGATGTCCTGATAAAGCACGTCTACAACCCCTACAATCGGTCCGTACCTTTCCGGATGGTTCGCGTCCGCATGTATCGGCACGATGTTCTGCCGCTTCTCGGCAAGGGCCAGTAGTTTCGTGAACGGAATTCTGGAGACCTCCACGGCGAATATCCGGCCGTTTGCCGACACGTCCGAGATGTGGCTGGCTGTGGTTCCCGAGGCAGCACCCAGGTACAGGGTTAGCGTTTCCGCTTCGAACGGAAACGTCTTTCCTCCTTTCTTCAGGTATGCCGCGAACTTGCTCCTCTTCTGGTCCCAGAGGCGGTGCTCCACACCGGACAATTTCCTCACTGGCTCGCCGTATACCGACTCGCCGGGCACCAGATTCTTGGTGTAGAAATTGCCTTTCATCTTGCGGACATTGTGCATCGTTTCCATGATGGCTTTTTAATATAATAACCCACCATAAAACCCGGTTTGTGTCTGCTGTATCTCCCATTATTGACATGCCCCGCCTTCCAGCACCCCGCCAGGCTGCTTATTTCGAGATGCGGAGCGATTCGAAATAAGGTTTCTGAATGCCAGTATTTTCTGTGACAAGCAGATAACAGCAAAGATTCCGAAAACCCCGTGTGTCAACACGGGGATGTTCAAATCACAAAATGACCACAAATCTAATACTGCCAGAAGAGAATACACCATCCGTGACGGAAGAGGTCGACGAGGACATAAAGAAGCAGCTTCGGGAAATGAACGAGAAGATGTCCAGCCTTGAGTATTCGGTTGGCGAGATAACGAGGCCCTACGCGGACATGCTCCAGCACATGGACCGTATCAGGACCATCACAGAGGGCTATTTCAGAATAATCGACCTGTACAGAACCCACGGCAGGATATCGCCGGACCTGCTTCTTCCGGAGGTCAAGGACCCGATAATGCAGGAGATAGTGAACATCCTTTTCGAGAAGCCAGAATTGAACATCTCCCAGATAGCCGACATACTGAAAGACAAGCGCGGCTCGGCGTCCAGAAAGACGGTGCGGGAGAAGCTCACGCACCTCGTCGACATAGGAGCAATCGAAGTACTGGACGACAAAAAAGTGAAGAGATATGCGGTCTCGGAAGCATTGCAGGAAAGATGGTTGAAGATTCTCGGGCTCACACAATAAGCGTGTTTCTTCCTGCTGGCACATTTTTTTGCCCACCCCATCCTGTCGGAGAAGCCCCCCACCCTTTCGCTCCTCCGCCGGACATCCCCAACCCCCGATGTCCTGCTCGGAGCGATTTTGGCTTGCGATTTTACCACCAAACTGGTCATTAGTTTCCAGTTTTTTTAAATACCCTACCCACCCTATTTGGTCTTAGAAGCGGCAAAGAACCGCTTGATAAAGGATACCGCCGTATGCTCCACCAATTGCAAGCAAACAGTCAAAGCCGATATCTAGCTTTGACCATTTGAGCATATGGCTGCCGGAATATGTATTTCCGGCCCTTTGTCAAAAACCGGACCCGAAAGGGCTGGTAATACATAGGAGGTGAAAAATATGCCACATGAAGACGCAGAAGAATTGCGAGAGGTGCTCAATGCAGTATCCGAGACTGTACCAAAGCTCTTGAACGACATTACCGACGCCCTGTTCAGCCCGGAGAAGACGGCGGCATTCGGAAAGTCGGTTGCCGAGTTCTATCAATCGCTGGTAAGCAGCGGCATGAGCCCTGACCAGGCATTCGAGCTGACCAAGAAGTTCATGGACTCGTCCAGCCCCGGCGGGATGATCACTCAGGCTCTGGGTGGCATCGGCGGTCATGGCGACAAGAACATCGTTATCCATGGCCACGGTCACGGTGACTTCGGAAACGACATCGAGAAAAGGGTCAAGGAAAAGATGAAAGAGAAGTTCGGCGACAACGAAGAGTGATGGCATGTCTGAAGAGTCGGACAAGACCCTCAGAACCGTCGCAACTGTGATGTACAAGGTGCCCGGGCTCGTTCTTCGCTTCGGCTTGTTCTATCTCAAGTTCAAGCGCAAGATGAGAAAAGGTGCCAAAGTACTCCGCAAATCACTGATAAAAAGCGGGATGAGCAAGGCCCAGGCCAAGGAACTGGCCGAGGTATATGAGGTCAGTTTCAGCATCAGGGAGCTCCTGAAAGATCAGGGGGTCCCTGGTTTTAACATTTTCAATTAGAATCTTCTCCAAAGTGTTGATTATTGATAAATTTTATAAGGTCATGGCTCTAATACCATTCGATGATCTGGGAACTCATGGACATGGCCAGAGCTGTCAGCGACGCAGTGCACGATATCCCGCTCGAAGAGAGAGCCAGGGAGGTCGCGGACGGCGCCGACGGTACGCCCACAAGCCACATCGACAAGGTCGCCGAAGATGTTATCCTCGATTTTGTGGAAGAGCATGACATGCCCGTGAACATCCTTTCCGAGGAAGCCGGCTACATCGACAGAGGGCATGAGGACGTACTCGTGGTCGATCCCGTGGACGGCACCTTCAACTGCAAGCGCGGGATTCCGTATTTCTCGGTATCACTGGCCGTGGGAACCGACGACCTGGACGGCATCAAATACGGCGTCGTCAAGAACATCCCGACAGGCGACCTCTTCTACGCCGAAAAAGGAGGCGGCGCTTTTCTCAACAACGAGCGCCTTGCAACCAAGCCAGCAAACAAGAACAACATGGTTATCGCGTCGTATTTCGGTCGTGTTGTCGACCCGCACTCTCACGATATCGCTGGTCGTTTTAACAAGGTCAGGGCGTTCGGAGCCGCCTCTCTGGACATCAACGCAGTGGCATCGGGCCAGGTCGATGCTTTCTATCTCAAGCTCAAGCCGGATGTTTCAACTCTCCGGGTCACGGACATCGCAGCCTCGATTCTCATACTCCGAGAGGCCGGAGGGGAGGCTTACCACCTCGACGGAAGGCGGCTGGAAATGAAGCTGGCCCTCGAAGACAGGAGCAACATGTTCGCAATAGGCGACACCTCGATTTTGGAGGAGATGTTATGAAATTCGGACTCATGGCGAATCCGGACATCAGGGAAGTGAAGGAGATAGTCAATCGGGTTATCGGAATTATGGGGGACGACATAAGCATATGCGAGGAGCTGGCTGTCATTCTGGGAACGACCGGCACGCCAGTTGAGGACATGGACGTCGACATCCTCATAACGATCGGCGGCGACGGCACGATTCTGAAGGCACTTCAACAGAGCACCGCCGCAGTTGCCGGAATCAATGCCGGCCTCATCGGTTTTCTGACCTCTATCGACCTAGAAGAGCTGGAAGAGAAACTGACCCGCCTTAAAACCGGTGACTACGAGATCGAGGAGCGAATTAAACTCAGAGTCAACCTCAACGACAAAAGACTGCTGGACTGTGCCAACGAGGGCGTTTTGCACACCTCGCACGTTTCGAAAATGCGGCGCTTCGACATATTCGTCGACGGCGACCGCGCCCTCAGCCTCCGCGCCGACGGAGTCATCATCTCCACACCCACTGGCTCGACCTGTTATTCGATGAGCGCCGGAGGGCCGATAATCGACCCCGGCGTCGAGGCTTTCGTAATCGCTTCCATCGCCCCGTTCGGGCTCTTCATCAGGCCGATCGTCGTACCGGCCAAGAGCGAGATCGAGGTAAGACTCCAGCGCGACAAGGACTGCGTCCTGGTCCTGGACGGCCAGGAGGAACTGGCCGTTACTTCCGAGGATGTAGTGAAATTCTCCCTCTCCGAGAACAGGTCGCGATTCGTCAAGTTCGGCGAGGAATTCTATAAAAGATGCTGGGAAAACCTGACATTGTGATTTTATGGCTAGACAACAGATCACGGCTATCAAGAGATCGGTTTTGGACATGATCATGGCTGCGGCGAAAGACAGCCATCCGCGCGAGTTCGCGTGCGTGCTTCGCGGCATCGACGGGGCCATCGCCGAGATTGTCCTTGTCCCAGGCACGGTTATGGGGGACCGCCACGCGCTTCTTCGCCTCCATATGCTGCCCATCGACTTCACGATCGTCGGCAGTGCCCACTCACATCCGTCGCCCAGCTGCGAGCCCTCGAGGGCGGACATGGACTTCTTTTCGAAATTCGGGCCCGTTCACATCATAGCCAGTTATCCGTATGAATCGGATTCCTGGGCAGCTTACGACAGGGACGGGACGCCTATTGAACTGGACATTGTGTGACCCGCCCCGGCCAGTACCTCCTCCCCCCGCCCTTCCGCGTCTGTGCTGACTTTTCCCAACCCCCAAAAGTCTGCTCGACGCGGTGACATCCTAAGCGATGACCGAGCGAGCAGGCTCTGGCGAGTTTTTCTTGTTATCCTTCTTCTTCTTTTTGAGAGCCAGAACCAGCGCAGCTCGGTCCACA